>NZ_JAOWHW010000142.1:0-500325 GCF_030332425.1 Citrobacter sp. Cpo142 | reverse complement strand
GTTTTTCTCTTCAACCGAACCGGCTGTTTGTGTGAAGTGATTCACATCCGCCGTGTCGATGGAGGCGCATTATAGGGAGTCGACTCAGGAAGACAAGCGGAAAAATGCATTTTTGTTTCAACCGCTCACCTTTTATCCACAACGCTTACTTTTGCTGCTTTTTTATCGCCATTGGCAGGTCTGCCAGACTATTTATGACCAAATCTGCCGCATTTTCTGCTTCCGGCGTGACGGGTTTGCCTGTGCGGACCAATACCTTCGTGCCAACATTCGCAGCTGCCGCCGCCTGCATATCTTCAATTTTGTCGCCTACCATATAAGAAGCGGCCATATCGATGTGCAAGAAGTCTCGGGCGGAGATAAACATGCCAGGATGCGGTTTACGGCAGTCGCAGGCCTGACGATACTCTTCTACAGTACCCTGCGGGTGATGCGGGCAGTAGTAGATACCATCCAGCTCAACGTCGCGATCGGCCAGCGACCAGTCCATCCATTCGGTCAACGTTTCAAACTGCGCCTCAGTAAATTTACCACGCGCGATACCAGACTGGTTCGTCACGATAATAAGGGCGTAACCCATCTTTTTAAGTTCACGCATGGCATCAATAACGCCGTCGATAAACTCAAACTCGTCGATCTCATGTACATAACCGTGGTCCACATTAATGGTACCGTCACGGTCGAGAAAAATTGCGGGTACAGACTTTGCCACCTTTTATAGCTCCTGAATAAGGCATGTGACTCTAGTATCGCATGTTTCAGCGGGCAAGAAAGTGCTCATCGTGCAAAGCCCGATTGATTTAGACGTCTGGATGCCTTAACATCCATCTTGTTGACGGCTTCGACCGTACCTGACAGACGAAAATGCCACGGCTAACTTAATTACGATAATAAATAACCAATGATTAAACTTTCGAATATCACCAAAGTGTTCCAGCAGGGGACTCGCACCATTCAGGCGCTAAATAATGTCAGCCTGCATGTTCCTGCCGGGCAGATTTATGGCGTTATTGGCGCCTCCGGTGCCGGTAAAAGTACGCTAATCCGCTGCGTTAACCTACTCGAACGCCCTACCGAAGGCAGCGTTCAGGTTGGCGGTCAGGAGCTGACCACGCTTTCTGAGTCGGAGCTGACTAAAGCTCGCCGTCAAATCGGCATGATTTTTCAGCACTTTAACCTGCTCTCTTCCCGTACGGTGTTCGGTAACGTCGCACTACCGCTGGAACTGGATAACACGCCAAAAGAAGAGATCAAACGCCGCGTAACAGAGCTGTTGAAGTTGGTTGGTCTTGGAGACAAGCACGATAGCTACCCGGCCAACCTTTCCGGTGGACAAAAACAGCGTGTGGCGATCGCCCGTGCGCTGGCAAGTAATCCCAAAGTGTTGCTGTGCGATGAAGCTACCAGCGCACTCGATCCGGCAACGACCCGCTCAATTCTGGAATTATTGAAAGATATTAACCGTCGTCTGGGACTCACCATTCTGCTGATTACCCACGAAATGGACGTTGTAAAACGTATTTGTGACTGCGTGGCGGTCATCAGTAATGGTGAACTGATTGAGCAGGACACCGTCAGCGAAGTTTTCTCTCATCCGAAAACGCCGCTGGCACAGAAATTTATCCAGTCCACGCTGCACCTGGATATTCCGGAAGATTATCTGGAACGTTTAAAAGCGGAGCCGGAAGCCGACAGCGTGCCGATGCTGCGTATGGAATTCACCGGCCATTCGGTCGATGCACCGCTACTTTCTGAGACGGCCCGTCGCTTTAATGTGAATAACAACATTATTAGCGCGCAGATGGATTACGCCGGCGGCGTGAAGTTCGGCATCATGCTGACTGAAATGCACGGCACACAGGAAGATACACAAGCAGCCATTAGCTGGTTGCAGGAACACCATGTAAAAGTAGAGGTACTGGGTTATGTCTGAGCCGATGATGTGGCTGCTGGTTCGCGGCGTATGGGAAACGCTGGCAATGACCTTTGTGTCCGGTTTTTTTGGCTTTGTGATTGGTCTGCCGGTCGGCGTGTTGCTGTACGTAACGCGTCCGGGGCAAATTATTGAGAACGCGAAGCTCTACCGTACGCTCTCTGCGCTGGTGAACATTTTCCGTTCCATCCCGTTCATCATCTTACTGGTATGGATGATTCCGTTCACCCGCATGATCGTAGGCACCTCTATCGGACTGCAGGCAGCTATCGTTCCGCTGACCGTCGGTGCCGCGCCGTTTATCGCCCGTATGGTGGAAAACGCGCTGCTCGAAATCCCGACCGGGCTGATAGAAGCCTCTCGTGCGATGGGCGCCACGCCGCTGCAAATTGTACGTAAGGTATTACTGCCAGAAGCGCTGCCAGGACTGGTCAATGCGGCCACCATCACCCTTATCACGCTGGTTGGTTACTCCGCGATGGGCGGTGCCGTCGGTGCCGGTGGTCTTGGACAGATTGGCTATCAGTACGGCTATATTGGTTACAACGCTACCGTAATGAATACAGTACTGGTATTGCTCGTCGTTCTGGTTTATTTAATTCAGTTATCCGGCGATCGCATCGTCCGGGCTGTCACGCACAAATAACGTTGCACACAACACTAAAAACTCATTAAGAAAAGGAAATAAGCATGGCGTTCAAATTCAAAACCTTTGCGGCAGTTGGAGCCCTGATCGGTTCTCTGGCACTTGTGGGTTGCGGTCAGGATGAAAAAGATCCTAATCACATCAAAGTGGGCGTTATTGTTGGCGCAGAGCAGCAGGTTGCAGAAGTCGCGCAGAAAGTGGCAAAAGAAAAATACGGTCTGGACGTTGAGCTGGTCACGTTTAACGATTACGTTCTGCCTAACGAAGCGCTGAGCAAAGGCGATATCGATGCTAACGCCTTCCAGCACAAACCATACCTGGACCAGCAGATCAAAGATCGTGGTTACAAGCTGGTTGCTGTAGGCAATACTTTTGTTTACCCGATTGCGGGCTACTCAAAAAAAATCAAATCACTGGATGAGCTGCAGGACGGTTCCCAGGTCGCGATTCCAAACGACCCGACTAACCTTGGCCGTTCCTTGCTGCTGCTGCAAAAAGTGGGCTTAATCAAACTGAAAGACGGTGTTGGCCTGCTGCCAACCGCGCTGGACGTGATTGAAAACCCGAAAAACCTGAAGCTGGTTGAACTGGAAGCACCGCAGCTGCCGCGTTCCCTGGACGATGCACAAATCGCACTGGCGGTCATCAACACCACCTACGCCAGCCAGATCGGCCTGACTCCGGCAAAAGACGGTATCTTTGTTGAAGATAAAGATTCCCCGTACGTAAACCTGATTGTAACTCGTGAAGACAATAAAGATGCTGAGAACGTGAAGAAATTCGTTGAAGCATACCAGTCTGACGAAGTGTACGAAGCAGCAAACAAAGTCTTCAACGGCGGTGCTGTTAAGGGCTGGTAATTTTAGGCTGTTTACAGAATCTGTAATATCATCAGGACGGGCGCTTGCCCGTCTTGTCATTTATGCAAGCACCTGATTCAATATCTGACGTTTAGATCATTCATTGAGGAAATATTATGCGTGCTTTACCGATCTGTTTAGTAGCACTCTTGCTGAGCGGCTGTTCTATGTTAAGCAGATCCCCTGTTGAACCCGTTCAAAGCACCGCAACCCCGCCGAAAGCGGAGCCGGAAAAACCGAAAGCACCGCGCGCTACGCCGGTAAGAATCATTACTAACGCTGAAGATTTAGTAGGCAAACCGTTCCGCGATCTTGGCGAAGTTAGCGGTGAATCCTGCCAGGCTTCAAACCAGGATTCCCCTCCGAGCATTCCAACCGCACGCAAACGCATGCAGATTAACGCATCAAAAATGAAAGCTAATGCGGTATTGCTGCACAGTTGCGAAGTGACCAGCGGAACGCCGGGTTGCTATCGCCAGGCGGTTTGCATCGGTTCTGCACTGAACATTTCGGCGAAATGAGCCATTTTCAGTTCGAGCAAATAGGCGTTATCCGCTCACCTTATAAAGAAAAGTTCGCCGTTCCACGCCAGCCCGGTCTGGTGAAAAGCGCCAGCGGTGAACTGCATTTGCTCGCACCTTATAACCAGGCCGATGCCGTTCGCGGCCTGGAAGCCTTCAGTCATTTGTGGGTGATTTTTGTTTTTCACCAGACAATGGAAGGTGGATGGCGTCCGACCGTGCGCCCTCCCCGCCTTGGCGGCAACGCCAGAATGGGTGTCTTTGCCACGCGTTCAACGTTTCGTCCTAACCCTGTTGGCATGTCGTTGGTTGAGCTACGGGGCATCCGCTGCCATAAAGAGCACGTGATCCTCGAACTCGGTGGGCTGGATCTCGTTGATGGCACGCCAGTCGTAGATATAAAACCGTATCTGCCGTTTGCCGAATCGTTACCCGATGCTCGTGCCAGCTATGCTCAGGATGCCCCCCAGGCCAGCGTAGACGTGACGTTCAGTGAAGATCTCGCGGAGCAGCTACCGAAGCTCGAACAACGTTACCCGCATCTTCGTCAGTTTATTGCCGAAGTGCTGGCGCAGGATCCGCGTCCTGCCTACCGTAAAAACGAGGAAGAAGGCAAAACCTACGCCGTCTGGCTGCTGGACTTTAACGTCCGCTGGCGCGTCACGCCGTCAGGATTTGAGGTCTTTGCTCTGGAAGCCCGCTAATTTGCGTCGCGTACTCTTTTGACATCCCTTTCTCGCTGGTAAACTAAACCACTTTTGTTTTGTGCCAGGCTCGTTTTGAGCCTGTTCGATCGTTCAACTGGAACCGTAACAACATGCGTACTAGCCAATATCTGCTCTCCACTCTGAAGGAGACACCTGCCGACGCCGAAGTCATCAGCCACCAGCTGATGCTGCGCGCCGGGATGATCCGCAAGCTGGCCTCCGGGTTATATACCTGGCTGCCGACCGGCGTGCGCGTCCTGAAAAAAGTCGAAAACATCGTGCGTGAAGAGATGAACAACGCCGGTGCGATCGAGGTGTTGATGCCGGTCGTTCAGCCTTCTGAACTGTGGGAAGAGAGCGGCCGTTGGGAACAATACGGCCCGGAACTGCTGCGTATTGCTGACCGTGGCGATCGTTCGTTCGTCCTCGGCCCAACGCATGAAGAAGTGATCACCGACCTGATCCGTAACGAGCTGAGCTCTTACAAACAGCTGCCGCTGAACTTCTATCAGATCCAGACCAAATTCCGTGACGAAGTCCGTCCGCGCTTCGGCGTGATGCGCTCCCGCGAATTCCTGATGAAAGATGCATACTCTTTCCACACCTCTCAGGAATCCCTGCAGGAAACCTACGACGCGATGTACGCTGCGTACAGCAAAATCTTCAGCCGTATGGGGCTGGATTTCCGTGCAGTACAAGCGGATACCGGTTCTATCGGCGGCAGCGCCTCTCACGAATTCCAGGTGCTGGCGCAGAGCGGCGAAGACGATGTGATCTTCTCCGACTCCTCTGACTATGCGGCGAACATCGAATTTGCCGAAGCCGTTGCGCCGAAAGAGCCGCGCGCGGCAGCAACCCAGGAAATGACGCTGGTAGATACGCCGAACGCTAAAACCATCGCCGAACTGGTTGAGCAGTTCAACCTGCCTATCGAAAAAACCGTGAAAACCCTGCTGGTGAAAGCGGTTGAAGGCAGCAGCTACCCGCTGGTCGCCCTGCTGGTTCGTGGCGATCACGAGCTGAACGAAGTCAAAGCAGAAAAACTGCCGCAGGTTGCCAGCCCACTGACCTTTGCCACCGAAGAAGAAATTCGTGCGCTGGTAAAAGCAGGTCCTGGCTCGCTCGGTCCGGTGAATATGCCAATTCCGGTGGTTATCGACCGTACCGTTGCAGTAATGAGCGATTTCGCTGCCGGTGCCAACATCGACGGTAAACACTATTTCGGTATCAACTGGGATCGCGATGTGGCCACCCCGGAAGTTGCTGACATCCGTAACGTGGTCGCCGGCGATCCTAGCCCGGACGGCAAAGGTACGCTGATGATCAAACGCGGTATCGAAGTCGGCCACATCTTCCAGTTGGGTACCAAGTACTCTGAAGCGATGAAAGCCGCTGTTCAGGGCGAAGATGGCCGTAACCAGACGCTGACTATGGGCTGTTACGGTATCGGGGTCACTCGCGTGGTTGCCGCGGCTATTGAACAGAACTTTGACGATCGTGGCATCGTATGGCCAGATGCCATTGCCCCGTTCCAGGTCGCTATTCTGCCGATGAACATGCACAAATCCTACCGTGTGCAGGAGCTGGCTGAAAAGCTGTACGCTGAGCTGCGCGCGCAGGGTATCGAAGTGCTGATGGACGATCGTAAAGAGCGTCCGGGCGTGATGTTTGCCGATATGGAACTGATCGGTATCCCACACACCATCGTGCTGGGCGACCGTAACCTCGATAACGACGATATCGAATACAAATACCGTCGTAACGGCGAGAAAGAGCTGATTAAAACCGGCGACATCGTCGACTTCCTGGTCAAAGCCATTAAAGGCTAATACCAACAAAAAGGCCCTGATTATCAGGGCCTTTTTTCTATCGATTAATTACACGCTTTACCAGGGATAAATTTCGCGTCTTTATCCGCCATCAACGTTTTCACTTTCTCACCCGTATCCGGGTTTGACTCCAACGTGAAATGCGCCTCAAGCGTCAGCAGTACGGACTGTCCGTTTTCCGCACGAGCGGCTAAATAGTCGCGTTCAAGCTGAGCGTTATTCGCCACCGGCATCCGTTTACCCGTTGCGCAGTCGGTAAAGATTGCCGCGTCAGCCATATAGAAATACATGCCTCGCATCGGCATTGGCGTCACCGGTAAGCTGGCGGAAACCGGCTGGAGCGTGTAATTAAACTGTGACTCAATCGGGTTACCTTCACGATCGAGCATTTCCAGCGCCTCGCCTTTAGCCCGGTAGTACGACTTCTCACCTTTGCTGTCGGTCAGCACCAGTTTGTCGGCTGTACGCGCCCATGTGCCATAAGAGGCAAATGAAGACGGTTCATCCCGCACGCCCTGATAGCGTTCGTTCATCACCCATGTGCCGTCTTTTTCCAGAAACAGAGAGGTTTCAATCCCTTCGCAGTCCGCACAAGGTAAGATGCCACGCCAGCTTTGCTGCATCGGTTTTAATTCTGCCGCCCGCGTCGGCTGTAGTACTTCAACTTCAGTACGGTTATTACAGCCAATCAAGGAAAAAAGCGTGCATGCAGCGACCACGGACAATATTGCTGTTTTCACTATCAATTCCTTATTTATTTTTATTCCCGCTCGTCAGTCTTGCGTTCGACGAACTCTCCCGCGCAGTGCTTTCACTGTGGATTTTTGCGCCTTCGATGACAACCTGCGCTCTTTCGAGGCGCGCGTAGGGCGAGTTGCCTGTCGGCTTTTTTGCACCGCGGTTAATTCTTTTATCACCGCCACCAGTCGGGAGATTGCCGCTTCCCGATTGAGCTCCTGGCTACGGTATTCCTGCGCCTTAATGATAATAATGCCATCGCCGCTAATCAGATGATGGCTGGCAGCCAGCAGGCGTTCCTTGTAATACTCTGGCAGGCTCGAGGCCCGAATGTCAAAGCGCAAATGGATAGCCGTCGAGGTCTTGTTAACGTGCTGACCACCCGCGCCTTGTGCCCGAATCGCCGTGATTTCCAGCTCATTATCAGGGATAGAGACGTTTCGGGAGAGAACAATCATGAACGCGGCTGCCACGCGGTCAGATGAATTTCCAGATTGTTCTGAGAGTCGGACAGCCAAATAGCGCCGTCCTGAATAGTCGCCTGCAGCGCCATTGTACGACCAGTAAAATCACTCAGTTGCGCCAGCTGTTCATCATCCAGATACCACACGGTGAGATTTTTAAACTGCGCACATTTGTTCTGGTTTTGCTGCCACCAGATCTGAGCCGCACGGCTGTTGTAGGCAAACAGAGCAACCTCACCAGACTGGGTACAGGCTTTCTTGATACGGCGCTCATCCGGCAGACCCAACTCAATCCAAAGATCGATGCCCAGATGGTCGTTACGCAGCCATGCTTCAGGCTCGTCTTCCGCGCTCAGGCCACGCGTGAACTGCAGCCGCTCATCGGCATATTTAATCCAGGCAAGCAGGCGCAGCATCATGCGCTCCTGGGTTTCAGAGGGGTGACGCGCCAGCGTCAAGGCCGAGTCAAGAAACTGGTTGCGGTCAAGATCCGCTACGTTGACGACGGCTTTATAAATTGTCGCTTTAAGCGCCATGGGAGAACTCCTTTCGAATCAGGCGCACATTGTAGCGAAAACTGCGGCAAAAGGCTGCTAACTGCTCATCTATCAAGACGCTGATATTGCTTGAATGAGTATGGTATAGTCACCTTGCTAAACAGAGTTTATCTTCGTAGGCTTAGACTTGCATCCACGGTTAAGTCAGAGTGCTGACAGGAGGGCATGTGGAAAAATATTGTGAGTTAATACGCAAGCGGTACGCGGAAATCGCCAGCGGAGACTTAGGGTATATCCCGGATGCGCTGGGTTGCGTATTGAAGGTGCTTAATGAAGTGGCGGCAGACAGCGCCCTTCCAGAGTCGGTCAGGGAAAAAGCGGCCTATGCTGCCGCGAACTTACTGGTGAGCGATTATGTCAATGAATGAAACGTATCAACCCATCAACTGCGATGATTACGACAATCTTGAACTCGCCTGCCAGCACCATTTGTTACTGACGCTGGCGTTAAAAGATGGCGAAGTTTTGCAGGCGAAAGCGAACGACCTGGTTTCACGCAAAAACGTGGAGTATCTGGTCGCAGATGTCGCAGGTGAAACCCGGGAGCTTCGCCTCGACAAAATTGCCAGCTTCAGCCACCCGCAGATCGGTACTGTGGTGGTCAGCGAATCCTGATTATTTTGGTGCCGGATGACGGTGCAAAGCATCTTATCCGGCCTACTTTCCACGCCAAACCAGACTCACGCCTTCTTCATCTTCCGCCGCTCCCTCACGCGTCACGAAAACACCCGCAGCCGCAATCAACGTTTCGCCGTAAAACAGCAGCGGTGTGGTATCTCGTCGCCAGGGCGGGATCCCCTGCTCCTGCCAGATTTTCTTTAATTTCCGTCCACCGTTACGCCCGACAATATGCAATAAGCCTGGTGCTTTGAAACGAATGCTGACGGCTTCATCCTCTTGCGGCATGCGCAATTCACCCGCAGAGATTAACTGAACCGAACCCAATCCGGCAGGCAGCGCCAACGGTGTTTTCCACTCTAACCATGGGATAACGGTTTCGCTTTGCCCATCGACTGACTTCACCCACCACAGCTGTGACTGATAACGACGGACCTCGTACTCCCCAAGGCGAAAACAGGGTGAGGCATCTTCCCGCGCCAGCGCCACTTCCTGCCAGATACGTTCCAGTCCATCACGAGAAGGCATCGGCGCATTTAACCCCGCCAGCCAGCGACGAAGCAGCGCGGCACGACGCACGTCGCTCACCATCATTAACGGTACCAGTAACAATGTGCCGTGGGCTGTGATGCAATCGGCTAAATCGCTGGCCAGCAGTTCATCCAGTAAACTCTCCTGCTCAGCACACAGCGCGGCGCTGCGAGCTACGGCTTGCGCGAAGTGCGGCCAGCGCTGTTGCAGCAATGGGGTAACGCGCAATCTGAGGAAATTGCGATCGTAGGTATCATCCTGATTGCTTTCATCTTCAATCCAGCATAATTCATGCTGCCGCGCCCATGCTTCTAGCGCCTCTCGCGTTTGCGCCAGCAGCGGTCGAATCAGCTGGGTTCCGGCGAACGGTGAGTTTTCGCCCATGGCGGAAAGTCCGGCAGGACCACTACCGCGCTTAAGCGCCAGCAAAAAGGTTTCACACTGGTCATCGAGATGCTGGGCGGTCATCAGCACCTCGCCCGGTAGTAAGGTCTGCGCAAATGCCTGATAGCGCGCGCGTCGTGCCTGAGCTTCGATGCCCAGACCATCATCCTCAAGGTGTACCCGCTCAACCACCAGCGGCACCTGCCACTGCATACATACTGACTCACAGTGCTGCACCCAACTGTCTGCATGTGGGCTTAATCCGTGATGAATATGGATTGCGCGTAAAACGACCTCAGGATGCTGCGCTCGCCACTGCACCAGCTGATGCAGGAGTACGGTTGAGTCCAGCCCGCCGCTAAAGGCGACCAAAATCGATTGAAAATTCAGCAGTGAAGTGTTCAGCGTGAGTGTCGTCATGATGGTTACTTACAATGGCATTGCCCGGCACGTTACCGGGCTAACACCACAATGACAAGCCTTACATCTCGTACAGTTCGAGGGGCAATCCGTCCGGATCGTTGAAAAACGTAAAGCGTTTACCGGTAAATGGATCGATACGTATGGATTCACACTTCACGTGGTGTGCTTCCAGATGCGCGATCGACTTTTCCACATCCTCCACACTGAACGCCAGATGACGCAAACCGCAGGCTTCCGGTCGGCTCGGACGGCAAGGTGGAAACGGGAAAGAAAAAAGCTCAATCACATACTGGCCGTTCAATGCCAGATCGCCTTTCCACGAGTCTCTCTCTTCCCGATAGGCTTCGCTCATCAGTGTAAAGCCAAGCACATCGCAGTAAAATGCCTTACTCGCCGCGTAGTCCGTCGCAATAATGGCAATATGGTGAACCTGTTTTAATCCCAGCATAGCGTCATCGCCTCTTTCATTTTTCTGTCAGCACGTTACTCGTACGTCTTAGGGTCAGGCAAGTCGTTATGCCATTTTTAAGACTCTCACGCGATACACACCATCCTCGCCCAGTTTAGCGCCATGGATATCGGTTTCAAATCCCGGGTAGCGCTGCCCCACTGAACACAGCATCAGAAGAAAATCGAGGACAGCCCGGCTTTTGGCAGTGATCATTTCCCCGGGCATCAAGAGCGGCACGCCGGGAGGATAAGGCAGGATCATATTGGCGGACACGCGTCCTACCAGTTGATCAAGCGCCACGGTTTCCACCTCACCTTTGATCTGCCGCTGCCAGGCCTGGTGCGGTGTCATTTTCATTTCCGGCAAGGTATCAAATGCCCGCAGCATCAGTCCGGAGAGATCGTGCTGGCGGATCAGCTTATGGATCCCCTGTGCCAGATCCTGAATACGCATATTGCGATAGAAATCGGGATCTTCAGCATACAGATCCGGCAGCATATTTTTCACGCGTAAATTCAGATCGTACGAGCGCTTAAATTCCGTCAGGCCACGTAGCAGCCCCATCGCCCGGGTTTTATCAATGCCAATACTGAACAGGAACAACAGGTTATACGGTCCCGTTTTTTCGACGACGACGCCGCGTTCATCAAGGAATTTCGCCACCAGCGCCGCGGGGATCCCCTCTTCGCTCATATTTCCCTGTTCATCCATTCCCGGCGTCAGAATCGTGACCTTCACCGGGTCGAGGAACATGTGGTCGGCATCAGCATCAATAAATCCGTGCCAGTCTTCACCTGGTGCTACCGGCCAACATTCTGCTTCATCGACCTTTTCCGGCTGCCAGATATCAAAGAACCAGCCATCCGACTCTTCGCGCAGACGCTGCACTTCTTTACGGAAATGCAACGCCCGTTCCACCGAACGATTGATTAACCGCTTGCCGGAATTGCCACGCAGCATTGCCGCCGCCGTTTCTATCGACGCCACAATCGGATAGCTCGGAGACGTGGAGGTGTGCATCATAAAGGCTTCGTTAAACGTGTCTTCATCATAGTCACCCTTAATGTGGATCAGCGAAGCCTGTGACAACGCCGCCAGCATCTTGTGGGTGGACTGGGTTTCAAAAATCAGCTTTCCCGGTACCCGTTCGCCGCTCATCCCGCTTTTTCCCTGATAGATCGGATGAAAATGGGTATACGGCACCCAGGCTGAATCAAAATGGATGGAGGGCACATCCAGGGTTTGCTTGATCCAGTTGGTGTTATAAAGCAGCCCGTCATAGGTGGAGTTGGTGATCACCGCGTGTATCGGCCATTGCGCCTGAGTCGTCTCTTCTACCTTGCGTTCAATACTTGCGCGGGTAAATTCCCGACGGGGTATACCGCCGAGGATCCCCAACGCGTTACGCGTAGGCTTCAGCCAGATTGGCACCACATCGCTCATCATCAGCAAATGCGCCAGCGACTTATGGCAGTTGCGATCAATCAGTAGCGTACTGCCTGCAGGCGCAGCATACATGCCGACAATCTTGTTCGATGTCGAGGTACCGTTGGTCACCATATAGCTCTGCTCAGCACCAAAGGTGCGAGCGATGTACTCCTCCGCTTCGAGGTGTGGTCCGGTATGATCAAGCAATGAACCCAGTTCGGTTACGGAAATGGACACGTCGGCTTTCAGCGTATTGCCGCCAAAGAAATCATAGAACAGGCAGCCGACCGGGCTTTTCTGGTACGCCGTACCCGCCATGTGCCCGGGCGTACAGAAGGTATACTTTCCTTCCTTCACATAGGTAAACAGCGCCTTGGTGAACGGAGGCGTGATGTTATCGAGGTATTCGCTGGTGTACTGGCGAATGCGGGTGGCAATGTCTTCAGACTGACCCAGCGCATACTCAAAAAACCACAGCGCCATGCGCAGGTCGTGCGCACTGACATCCATCGTCGAATGGGTATTAATAAAGGCGTAGAGCGGGAGATACTCGTTGAGCTGGTTGATGTCACTGCACAGCTCCAGGCTATATTCATCCCAGTCAAAAATGACGCCGCAAATTCGCGGGTTGTGTTCGATAAACTTCAGCAGGTCAACGCTATTCTGCGGCCAGATAATCTGAAATCCCTGCTGTTGCAGCGCACGTTCAAGTTCCTTGATGGGCTCATCTTTATAAAAGACGCCATGCGGTCCCATGATGGCAATGATATTCATTCGTTCCTCCTGGAAAAACCTTAGTTAATCATAGCCTGGCCAAACCACAGGTAAAAAAAAGGGCCACAACGTTGTGGCCCTTTTCGGAATTAATGCAGTTTACGCGTAACCGTAGCTCATCAGACGCTGGTAACGACGGTTTTTCAGATCGTCTTTGCTTAACACGTCGAGATCGGCGAGATCGGCCAGCAGCTGTGCTTTCAGGGACGCAGCCATCACTTCCGGATTGCGGTGTGCGCCGCCTAACGGTTCCGGAATGATAGAGTCGATAAGCTTCAGCTCTTTCAGACGCGGGGCAACAATTCCCATCGCTTCTGCGGCCAGCGGTGCTTTGTCGGCGCTTTTCCACAGAATTGAAGCACAACCTTCCGGGGAGATAACGGAATAGGTGCTGTATTGCAGCATATTCACTTTATCGCCTACACCGATCGCCAGCGCGCCACCGGAACCACCTTCACCGATAACGGTACAGATTACCGGTACGCTCAGACGCGACATTTCACGCAGGTTGCGTGCGATCGCTTCTGACTGACCACGCTCTTCCGCGCCCACGCCCGGGTAAGCCCCTGGGGTGTCGATGAAGGTAATGATCGGCATGTTGAAACGCTCGGCCATTTCCATCAGACGCAGCGCTTTGCGATAGCCTTCCGGCGCTGGCATGCCGAAATTACGGCGAATCTTTTCTTTGGTCTCACGGCCTTTCTGATGACCAATGATCATCACCGGACGGCCATCAAGACGCGCGATACCGCCGACAATAGCTTTATCATCCGCATAGGCACGATCGCCCGCCAGCTCATCAAATTCATCAAACGCCAGGCGGACATAATCCAGGGTGTACGGACGCTGTGGATGGCGCGCCAGTTGGGCTACCTGCCATGCGCCAAGATCGGCGAAGATTTTACGCGTCAGTTCTACGCTTTTTTCACGCAGACGATGCACTTCTTCATCGATGTTAATATCCAGTTTCTCATCCTGACGGCTAACCGCAGTCAAAGAATCGATTTTTGCTTCCAGCTCTGCAATCGGCTGTTCAAAATCAAGGAAATTCAGACTCATAGTATTCCTGTATTAGTCAAACTCCAGTTCCACCTGCTCCGAACCAATAAGGCCACGGAGATCGTTTAGCAAACGATCGCTCGGAGAGACACGCCACGTCGCGCCAAAACGCAACCGCGCACGTGCATCCGCCCTCTGATAGTAGAGATGTACTGGAATTGTCCCCGAGCGGTGGGGTTCCAGAGACTGACGGAGTCGGTTTAAAAGCTGGTCATCAATTTGCCTGTCCGTCAGCGAGATAGCAAGCCCGCGAGCATATTTTTCCCGGGCTTCGTCAATATCCATGACTTCACGGGCCATCATTTTAAGCCCGCCGCTGAAGTCATCAAAGCTGACCTGTCCGCTGACGATAAGTATGCGGTCTTTTTCCAGCAATTGCTGGTATTTATCCAGAGCATCGGTAAACAACATAACTTCCAGACGTCCGGAACGGTCATCCAGTGTACAGATGCCGATACGATTGCCGCGCTTGGTGACCATTACCCGCGCAGCAATGACGAGCCCCGCAGCCGTGGTGACTTTACCACGTTCTGTCGGATGCATGTCTTTCAGCCTGTAGCCTCCGACATAGCGCTCAATTTCTTTTAAATACTGGTTGATGGGGTGTCCCGTCAGGTAAAGCCCCAACGTTTCACGCTCACCATCTAATACCACCTGCTCCGGCCACGGTTGGCAACTGGCATAGGATTGTTCAATTTGCTCCGGTTCTTCCGCCAGCACGCCAAACATATCGGCCTGACCGATGGCTTCGGCTTTTGCATGCTGATCGGCGGCTTTTAGCGCATCGTTGAGCGAATTCATCAACGCCGCACGATGCGGGCCAAGGCGATCAAACGCCCCGGACATAATTAACTTTTCCAGCACCCGGCGGTTAAGTTTTTTGATATCCGTGCGCGCACAGAGATCAAACAGCTCACGGAAGTAACCGCCTTCGTTACGCGCCTCAATAATAGCTTCAATTGGTCCTTCACCCACGCCTTTTATCGCGCCGATGCCATAAACAATCTCGCCATCATCATTCACGTGAAAATGGTAAAGCCCGGAGTTGATGTCCGGCGGCAGGATTTTGAGCCCCATACGCCAGCATTCATCTACCAGCCCGACCACTTTCTCAGTGTTATCCATATCGGCGGTCATTACCGCCGCCATAAACTCAGCAGGATAATGCGCCTTCAGCCACAGCGTCTGGTAAGAGACGAGCGCATAGGCTGCGGAGTGCGATTTGTTAAATCCGTAACCGGCGAATTTCTCCACCAGGTCAAAGATTTTCATCGCCAGTTCGCCGTCTACGCCGCGCTTTTTCGCCCCTTCTTCAAAGGTGCCGCGCTGCTTAGCCATCTCTTCCGGCTTTTTCTTACCCATCGCACGACGCAGCATATCCGCGCCGCCAAGGGTGTACCCGGACAACTCCTGGGCAATCTGCATAACCTGTTCCTGATACAGGATAATGCCGTAGGTCGGCTCCAGTACCGGTTTCAGACACTCATGCTGCCATTGTACGTCCGGGTAGGAAATCTCTTCGCGACCATGCTTACGGTCGATAAAGTTATCTACCATCCCCGACTGTAGCGGACCAGGGCGGAACAGAGCCACCAGTGCGATCATGTCTTCGAAGCAGTCAGGCTGCAGACGTTTGATCAGGTCTTTCATACCGCGGGATTCAAGCTGGAAGACAGCCGTGGTCTCCGAGCGTTGCAGCATATCGAAGCTTTTCTTGTCATCCAGCGGGATAGCCGCAATATCCAGCGGCGGCTCACCGTTCTTTTCACGGCGCGCGTTGATCATTTCCAGCGCCCAGTTGATGATGGTGAGCGTACGCAGGCCGAGGAAGTCGAACTTCACAAGACCGGCATATTCCACGTCGTTCTTATCAAACTGAGTAACCGGGTGCAGCCCCTGTTCATCGCAGTACAGCGGCGCAAAATCAGTAATTTTTGTCGGTGCGATAACCACACCACCGGCGTGCTTACCGGCGTTACGCGTGACGCCTTCCAGCTTACGCGCCATATCGATCAGCGCTTTAACCTCTTCATCTGCCTCATAGATTTCCGGCAGTTGCGGTTCGGCTTCAAAGGCTTTTGCCAGCGTCATGCCCGGATCGGGCGGCACCAGTTTCGAAATACGGTCAACGAAACCGTACGGATGCCCCAGCACGCGGCCCACGTCGCGGATAACTGCTTTTGCAGCCATCGTACCAAAGGTAATAATCTGCGAAACCGCATCACGACCGTACATTTCCGCCACGTGCTCGATAACCTGGTCGCGTTTCTCCATACAGAAGTCAACGTCGAAGTCGGGCATTGAGACACGTTCCGGGTTAAGGAAACGTTCGAACAGCAGGTCAAATTCCAGCGGATCGAGATCGGTAATTTTCAGCGCATAGGCGACAAGTGAGCCAGCGCCGGAACCACGTCCCGGGCCTACCGGTACGCCGTTATCTTTCGACCACTGGATAAATTCCATAACGATCAGGAAGTAGCCAGGGAATCCCATCTGGTTGATAACTTTAAGTTCAACTTCCAGACGTTCATCGTAAGGCGGGCGCTTCTGCGCACGAACTTCAGGGTCAGGGAACAAAAATTCGAGACGTTCTTCCAGACCTTCGCGTGATTTCGCCACGAGGAAATCCTCGGTGGTCATATCGCCGGTCGGGAACTGCGGCAGGAAATATTCGCCCAGACGCACCGTCACGTTGCAGCGTTTGGCTATCTCGACAGTGTTTTGCAGTGCTTCCGGAATATCGGAGAACAGCTCGCACATCTCATCTTCGCTGCGCATGTATTGCTGCGGCGAATAGTTACGCGGGCGTTTCGGGTCATCAAGGGTGAACCCGTCGTGGATCGCTACGCGGATTTCATGCGCGTCGAAATCTCCGGTTTCCAGGAAGCGGACATCGTTAGTCGCCACCACCGGTAGACCACGCGTTTCGGCCAGTGCTACGGCTGCGTGCAGATAATTTTCTTCATCTTGCCTGCCGGTGCGAATCAATTCGAGGAAATAGCAATTGGGAAAATGTTCTTCGTAAAACGCCACGCACTCGTCAACCAGTGCGCTATTGCCGCGCAGCAGGCTGCGTCCGACATCGCCCATGCGACCGCCGGAGAGCAAAATCAAACCTTCTTTTAGCTCGACCAACCAGTCCCGGTCGATAACCGGTCCTTCTGCGCCATAGCCGCGCTGATAGGCTTTCGAAATCAACAACGTCAGGTTCTGATAGCCGGTATTATTTGCGGCCAGCACGGTGAGCTGCGTGAGTTCATCGCCCAACAGCTCACTGCGGACATGAAAATCTGCGCCAACTATCGGCTTGATACCCGCGCCGTGACCCGCTCCGTAAAACTTCACCAGACCACACAGGTTGGTAAAATCGGTGATCGCCAGCGCAGGCATGCCTAACGCGGCCGCCTTTTTTACCAGCGGCCCGGTTTTCGCCAGCCCATCGATCATGGAGTAGTCGCTGTGCACCCGTAGGTGGACGAAACGTGGTTCAGACATCTTCAGATTCCTTCGACACAAGAATCAGGACGAGAGTCCCAGTGCGCGTTTGACGGGGCCAAAGCTGCGGCGGTGGTGCTCAGTCGCACCATGCAGTGCCAATTTTTCCAGATGAAATGCGGTTGGATAGCCTTTGTGCTGTGCAAAACCATACTGTGGAAAAACCGTATCCAGCGCCGCCATTTCAGCGTCACGGGTCACTTTTGCCAGAATCGATGCGGCGCTAATCTCCGCCACGCGGCTATCGCCTTTGACCACCGCCATCGACGGTACCGGTAATGCCGGGCAACGATTGCCGTCAATCAGCACGTATTCGGGCGCAATATGCAATCCCGCAACCGCACGCTGCATGGCCAGCATGGTGGCATGCAAAATGTTCAGCTCGTCGATTTCATGCGGTTCCGCCCGCCCCAGGCTCCAGCTTAACGCTTTTTCTTTAATTTCATCAAACAGCGCCAGGCGACGTTTTTCTGACAGTTTTTTGGAGTCATTAAGACCGATAATAGGGCGAGCCGGATCCAGAATGACGGCAGCAGTGACGACCGCACCGACCAAAGGGCCGCGCCCGACTTCATCCACACCCGCCACTAAATGCGTATGCGGATACACAAATTCAATCATTGCGCTAACTCCAGGACCGCATCCGCCGCCTGCTCATCAGCATTGCAACGGATCTGCTGGTGCAGTTCACGGAATGTGTCGTGCATCGCATGGCTGGTTTTACCATTTGCCAGCAACGGCAACAGCGCTTGCGACAGCGCCTGCGGTTCACACTCTTCCTGCAACAGCTCTTTAACCAGTTCTCTTCCCGCCAGCAGGTTCGGTAGCGAAACGTAATCCGTTTTCACCAGGCGCTTCGCCAGCCAAAAGGTGAAGGTTTTCATACGGTAGCCAACCACCATCGGGCATTTTGCCAGCATACATTCCAGCGCGGCGGTACCAGAAGCCAGCAGTGCGGCATCGCTGGCCACCATTGCTTCACGTCCCATCCCATTGAGCAGATGTACAGAAAGCTCCGGTGCAACTTCCGCTTTAATGAGTTCAAACTGCTCGCGACGTTTGGCATTCACCAACGGCACCACCACTTCGAGATCCGGATAATGCTGGCGTAATAGCTGCGCCGTTTTCAGAAAATCGGCGCTGAGCATTTCCACTTCTGCACCACGGCTTCCTGGCAGTAGCGCCAGGCAGTGAGCGTCATGAGGAATGCCCAGAACATCACGCGCCGCATTTTTATCCGGGTCCAACGGCATGGCATCTGCCATGGTATGACCGATAAAGCGGCACGGGACGTTAAATTTGTCATAAAACGCCTTTTCGAAAGGCAGAAAGGCCAGCACCATGTTGGTGGATCTGCCTATTTTGAAAACGCGTTTCTGTCGCCACGCCCAAACGGACGGACTGACATAATGAATGGTTTTAATGCCCTGTCTTTTCAAATTCCCTTCGAGGGTAATATTGAAATCAGGTGCATCAATGCCGACGAAAACATCCGGCTTTAAGTCGGTGAATCGGCGAGTGAGGTCGGCACGAATATGCAGTAAACGGCGCAGGCGTCCGAGCACTTCAACAATGCCCATGACCGCCAACTCTTCCATTTCGTACCAGGCTTCACAACCTTCGGCCTGCATCAGCGGCCCCGCAACGCCAACAAAGCGCGCATTGGGAACGCGAGCCTTGAGTGCACGGATTAACCCTGCACCAAGAATATCGCCGGAGGTTTCTCCGGCGACGAGGGCAATCGTTAAAGGACGCTGTTCAGTCATTAACGAATCAGGCCACGCGTTGAGCGCTCAAAGAAGTCGCTGAAAGCCTGAACTTCGGGGTACTGTTTCGCCAGTTCCGCGATTTCTGGTTTCACTTCTTCCAGCGTTTTACCGCTACGGTACAACGCTTTGTAGGCGTTACGAATCGCGGTAATCGCTTCGCGGGTGAATCCACGACGCTTCAGACCTTCGATATTGACGCCAAACGGCGTCGCGTGGTTGCCCTGGGCGATAACGTACGGAGGCACGTCCTGGGCTACACCAGAACAGCCGCCAACCATCACATGCGCACCGATGATGCAGAACTGATGCACCGCGGTCATGCCGCCGATGATAACAAAATCATCAAGCGAAACATGTCCGGCAAGCGTGGCGTTATTCGCCAGAATACAGCGGTTTCCTACCGTACAATCATGCGCGACGTGCGCATTAATCATCAATAAGTTATCGCTGCCCACCTTCGTCACTCCACCGCCCTGCACTGTGCCACGATGAATGGTGACGCTTTCGCGGATGCGGTTGCGATCGCCAATTTCCACACGGGTCGGTTCGCCAGCATATTTAAGATCCTGGTTAACTTCACCGATGGAGGCAAACTGATAGATCTCGTTATCGCGACCAATTTTTGTATGGCCATTCACGACAACGTGAGACTTCAGTACGGTACCCTCACCAATTTCAACATGGGGTCCAACAATACAAAATGGGCCAATGTGAGCATTGGCACCAATGCTGGCGCCCTCTTCTACAATGGCGGTCGGGTGAATAAAGGCGGATTTATCAATCACGTATCAGGCCTCCCGGCTACGGGCACACATCATCGTTGCTTCGCACACAACTTTACCGTCGACCAGCGCAACCCCTTTAAAACGGGTCAGGCCACGGCGCGTTTTCTCGAAAGTCACTTCCATGATCATCTGATCGCCAGGCACGACAGGACGCTTAAAGCGTGCTTCATCAATACCCGCGAAATAATACAGTTCGCCTGGTTCCAGTTTTCCTACGCTTTTAAACGCGAGGATACCGGTAGCCTGTGCCATCGCTTCCAGAATCAATACGCCAGGGAAAATAGGTTTACCCGGGAAGTGGCCCTGAAAGAAAGGCTCGTTAACGGATACATTTTTCACTGCGCGCAGAAAACGACCTTCTTCAAAATCCAGCACGCGGTCAACCAGCAGAAACGGAAAACGGTGCGGCAGAAGTTCTAAAATCTCTTCAATATGCAGAGTATGAGTGTTAGTAGTCAAAATACTCTTCCTGTCAAAATATACTAAAAGGCAATAATAACACGGCCTGTCGCAATCGTATGAATGGGACAGGCCGAAAAGTCAGACATGCAAAAACGGTGCTTTAGTCTTGTTGATTAACCTTGCGCTCAATCGCTTTGAGGCGCTTGCTCATATCATCAATATTCATCACCAGTGCAGCTGTTTTACGCCATACCTTGTTGGGTTGTAGCGGAATGCCTGAGGAGTAGACGCCAGGTTCAGTGATAGGACGCATCACCATACCCATGCCAGTTACCGTAACTTTGTCGCATATTTCCATATGCCCATTGATCACGCTGGCACCGCCAATCATGCAATAACGGCCAATCTTCAGGCTACCCGCCATAATGACGCCACCGGCTACCGCCGTATTGTCGCCAATCACAACGTTATGCGCAATCTGGCACTGGTTATCAATGATAACACCATTACCGATCACAGTATCGTCCAGAGCACCACGGTCAATGGTGGTACAAGCGCCGATCTCGACGCGATCGCCGATAATCACGCGACCAAGCTGGGGGATCTTCACCCAGTTACCACGATCGTTCGCGTAACCAAATCCATCAGATCCAACGACGGTGCTGGACTGGATCAGGCAATTTTCACCGATCTGGATGTCGTGGTAAATCGTCACATTCGCCCACAAGCGTGAACCTGCACCGATTTTGGTATTTTTTCCGACGAAACAACCTGCACCGATAACCACGTTATCGCCCAGTTCTACGCCAGACTCAATGACCGCATTTGCGCCCACAGAGACATTATTACCCAGCTTCGCCGTTGCATCGATCACTGCACTGGGTGCAATGTTCTGTGCAGGCTGAGGCGTGGTATCTAAAATTTGCGCCATACGTGCATAGGTCAGATAGGGATTCTTCACTACCAGCGCCGCACTCTTAGCAAAAGGAAGATCGTCCTGCGTCATCACAACGGCAGACGCCTGGCATACGCCTAAGTGTTCACGGTATTTAGGATTCACCATGAACGTGATATTGCCAGTTTGCGCAGATTGCATGGACGCTACGCCGGTGATGACGATATCGCCATCACCGTGTAATTCTGCATCCAACTGCTCTGCTAAATCAGCCAGTCGAATTGAAGGCATTACTTATTTAACCTGTTTCAGTACGTCAGCGGTGATGTCTTTTACATCGCTGCTGTTGTATGCAACGGTGTTTGCGTCAACGACCAGATCAATGCTCTGGCTGCTGGCGACAGATTTCACAGCTGTCTGGATACGAGTAACCAGTTTGCCACGTTCTTCGTTGGAACGACGTGCACGATCCTGCTCGAAAGCCTGAGCTTTCTGAGAGAAAGTCTGGCGCTGAGCCATAACGTCTTTTTCCAGCTTGGTACGATCGCTACCCGCTTTCATTGATTGCAGACGCTGCATTTTAGATTGCAGATCGGATTCCATACGCTGCAGTTCGCTGGCACGGCCTTTGAACTCGTTTTCCAGCGTAGCAGAAACACCCGTCTTCTGTGCAACCTGTTGGAACAGGCTACCCATATTGACGATTGCAATTTTGTCAGCAGCCTGTGCGGACGTTGCCATCGCTAAACCGAGACCTGCAGCTAATAACCACTTTTTCACAATTAACTCCTTACCATCCCATTTGCACCCGAAGGTGCAGTTCTTTGCGTGGCCAGGCGATCCCATGCAAGATCGCCTAAAGTCATCGCTACACTACCACTACATTCCTTTGCGAAGAATAGTTACCAGGTTTTACCAATGTTAAACTGGAACTGTTCCGCTTTGTCTCCATCGTACTTCTTGAACGGCTGGGCGTAGGAGAAAACCAACGGCCCCAATGGGGACATCCATTGTAACGCGATACCCGCTGACATACGGATATTGCTCGGATCACTATAGTCCGGCACATCCGACGGCGCAGATGACGGATCCCAGTTAGTATCCCAAACGGTACCCATATCCCAGAAGAAGGAAGTACGGACCGAGTTAGCATACTTATCGCTGATAAACGGCGTCGGGGTAATAAATTCCAGGCTGGCGACAGCCATGGCGTTACCACCTACCGCATCATCTGATTTACAGCCTGAATCCTGAGTACATTCTTCGTTATCGCCGTCATTCCAGTCTGTGCTAGCACCCTTTTTATAGACCGCTTTCGGACCAATGGTGTTGGACTGGAAGCCACGCACGGTACTGGAACCACCGGCGTAGAAGTTCTCGTAGAACGGCATCTCTTTGCTGCCAATGCCATCCCCATAACCTACCTTGGTACGACCCAGAACAACCCACTTGTGGTCGTCATCGATCGGCATATAGGTCGCGGTATCCATCGACAGTTTGTAGTATTCGTTGTCAGAACCCGGAATGGTGACTTTACCGTTCAGGTTGACACGCGAACCGTCTGTCGGGAAATAACCACGGTCTAACTTGTTGTATGTCCAACCGTAGTTAAAGGTGAAATCATCAGCGGCAAAACTGCTGGTATCAGCGGATTGTCCCATCGACTCAAGATAACGATCCATTGCGATCTGCGGCTGCATATTGGACAGTTTGTTATGTACATAACCCAGGCCCGCGCGCAACGTGTTGTATTCGTTGACCGGGAAGCCCAGCGTCACGTCTGTACCATAACTTTTGTTGGTATAGTCGGACAGGTCTGCATCATCCGCTTCAAAGTCGTTATAGAAGACGCGGCCACCAAGGCTCACACCATCAACGGTGAAGTACGGGTTAGTGACAGACAACTCAGTATAGGTCTGGTAATCGTTTTTGGTGCCGTTAATCCCGACAGAATAACCGGTACCTAACCAGTTATCCTGCTGAACGCCAGCCTGGAAGCTCACGCCGCTCTCGGTACCGTAACCGACGCCGAAGTTAAAGCTACCGGTGTTACGCTCTTTAACCTTGTAGACTACATCAACCTGATCCGGGCGGCCCGGAACACGCTGAGTATCAGTATCAACGGTTTCAAAGTAACCCAGACGGTTCAGACGCTCTTTACCCTGGTCGACAAGATCGCTGCCCAACCATGCGCCTTCCATCTGACGCATTTCGCGACGCAGAACGGAGTCTTTAGAAGTGTCGTTACCTTCAAAACGGATCTTACGCACATAGAAACGGTTACCCGCATCCACGTTTACACGCAATTTAACGGTTTTGTCAGCGTCGTTGATTTCAGGCTGCGACTGAACGCGCGGATAGGCATAGCCATAGCGACCCAGAAGCTTCTTGATGTCATCTTCCATTTTGGTCACTTTGGTGCCGTTATAGAGTTCACCTGGCTCGATCTTCGTCAGGGTCTCAATTTCGGCGGAGTGCCCGGCCAGGTTACCGCTCACCTGAACCCCAGAAAGCTTGTACTGCTCGCCTTCAGTGATGTTAACGGTGATGTAGATGCCTTTTTTATCCGGCGTCAGGCTGACCTGAGTGGAATCAATATTGAAGCGAGCATAACCGCGATCCAGATAGTAGCTGCGCAGGGTTTCAAGATCGCCCGCCAGCTTCTGTTTCTGGTATTTACGATCGCCCACCACGTTCCACCACGGCACTTCGTCACGCAACTGGAAGTGAGAGATAAGTTCGTCAGTCGAGAAGGCATGGTTGCCGACGATATTGATCTGTTGGATCTTCGCCGAAACACCTTCCTGGAAGACCAGCTTGAGGTCAACACGGTTACGCGGCAACGGCGTCACCACCGCTTTCACACTGGCGCTGTACTTACCGACGCTATAGTAGAAATCTTCCAGGCCCTTTTCGATATCGGCAAGCGTTGTGCGATCCAGAGACTCGCCAACACGCACGCCAGACGCCTCGAGGTTTTGCTTCAGCATGTCATCTTTCACCGATTTGTTACCGGAGAAAGTGATGCTGGCAATCGTCGGACGTTCTTTTACCTGAACCAGAAGGGTATCACCATCGCGCAGGACGCGGACATCCTCAAAGTTACCGGTGGCGAACAGAGCACGAATGGTATTACTGATGTCTTCATCATTAACCGTGTCGCCTGTGCGCACCGGCATACTGAGGAGAGCCGCACCAACGGCGACTCGCTGTAGGCCTTCGAAATGAATGTCCTTCACTACGAACCCTTCAGCACCGTATACGGTGGCGCTGCTAAACAGCAGCGACGCTATGAGCAACTTTTTCATCGCCATCGTTATTATGCGTTCTTCCTAACACTCTCTTACAACCGAGAGAAATCATTGAAAAGTGCAAGCCCCATTAACAACACCAGCAAGATAGAGCCAATGCGATAACTAAAGTCTTGAACCCGCTCGGATACCGGACCGCCCTTCAGCTTTTCAATCGCCAGGAACAGCAGATGCCCCCCGTCAAGAACGGGCAACGGAAACAGGTTGATTATCCCTAAGTTCACGCTGATAAGCGCAAGGAACATCAGGTAATAAATAATCCCGAACTCCGCTGACATCCCAGCCCCCTGGGCGATAGAAATCGGCCCACTGAGGTTGTTCAGTTTTACATCACCGGTAATCAATTTTCCCAGCATACTGACCGTCAGCTTCATCAACTGCCACGTTTTATCCGAGGCTTCGAGGATGGCGCTGAATGGCCCATACTGGCGTACAGTCTTATACTCATCAGGCAGAGGAATAACTTTAGGCACCACGCCCGCAAACCCTTCTGCCTTCCCGTTAACCTGTTTTGAATCTGGGGTTAACGTTAAAGACAAGGAACTTCCTTGTCTTTCAATATCTAGCGCTAACGGCGTATCCGGATTATCGCGCACCAGAGTCACGAACGTCATCCATTGCGTCAGTGACTGACCATTGACTTTAACGATCCTGTCGCCAGCTTGCAAACCTGCCTTACTTGCAGCGGAATTAACCTGCACTTCTGACAGTACCGGTTCAATCTGCGGACCACGCGGACGCATGCCCAAACTAGAGACAGGATCCTCTTTGTCTGGCTCAAATGCCCAATGGCGTAAATCCAGCGTTTTGTCCTGCCGCTGGTTGCTGCCAAACTGCGCCACGCTGAGGGTTGTATGCTCATCGCCGATTTTGGATACCAGTTGCAATCGCACTGCATCCCAATCAGGGGTTTCGATGCCATCAACCGCTTTTAGTTCCGTACCCGGCTGAATTTGCGCCTGTGCAGCAATCGAGTTGGGTGTTATTTCACCAACAACAGGACGAACGCCAGGGACACCAATGATAAACACCAGCCAATAAGCAAAAATAGCAAAAAGGAAGTTTGCAATCGGACCCGCGGCGATAATAGCAGCACGTTGTCCAACCGTTTTATTGTTGAAGGCGTAATGGCGCAATTCCGGTGCGACCGGTTCAGCGCGCTCATCCAGCATTTTGACGTAACCGCCGAGGGGAATCATGGCGATGACGTATTCCGTACCTGATTTATCGGTACGCCGCCAAAGCGCTTTTCCAAAGCCAATGGAAAAGCGTTCGACGCGGACTCCGCAGCGCCGCGCAACCCAGAAATGACCAAATTCATGCACGGTGATAAGCACACCAAGTGCGATGATGAACGCAGCCAAATTCCAGAGAATACTCAGCATAAGACCATCCGTTAGAGCGTCCTGAACACCAGTAACAACAGGCAGGCAAAGACCGGTACCGCAGCCGTCAGGCTATCAATACGATCCAGAATACCACCGTGTCCTGGAATTAAGTGACCACTGTCCTTAATACCTGCTTCACGCTTAAACATACTCTCGGTCAGGTCACCCAGCACGGAGGCCAGGGCTGCAACGATGGAGCAAATGAGCAAGGTGACAGGCGCAACTTCAAGATTCGCCCACATGCCATAACCCCATGAGATCACGGCCGCAGTGGCGAGTCCGCCAATAAAACCCTGCCAGGTTTTACCAGGAGAAACCTTCGGTGCCAGCTTATGTTTGCCAAACAGCTTACCAAACATATACGCACCAGAGTCTGCTCCCCAAACGAGGATCATGACATATAGCAGCCATAGCGCGCCACTATAATGATTCTCATCATAGTGCCATGCACGTAACGCCAGCATTCCCCAAAAGAACGGGACAATGGTTAACACGCCGAAAATTATGCGTAATGTTTTGGAATTACGCCAGACCGACGCAGACCCTGGGTAAAACAATACCAGTAATAGCGCTACGACCCACCAGCCCAGCGACGCCCACAGCGATACTTCAACCAGCGGTTGATGGATATCGCGATGGTATTCTGGCAGCAAAAATAGCATCAGTGCCAGCAATAGCCCGCACAAAACCGCCAGCCAGACTCGCTGCGTACGCGTGGTAAAACCGCTTAACTGTCCCCATTCCCAGGCGGCCAACATACAGACGACCAACGTAACAATGGCGAACCCCACCGGCGGCAGCAAAAACAGCGCCGCGATGACAACGGGTATTAAAACAAAAGCAGAAATCAGGCGATACTTCAGCAAAAGCGACCCCCATCAGGCTTTTTCATCACCGGGTTCGGTGCCGCCGAAACGACGCTCACGATTAGCAAAGGCATGCAGCGCACCTTCAAAGTCTTGTTCATCGAAATCGGGCCAGAGAACATCGGTAAAGTAAAGTTCGGCGTAGGCAATTTGCCACAACAGAAAATTACTAATTCGGTGCTCTCCCCCTGTCCTTATCACTAAATCCACAGGAGCCAGCTCATGCATACAAATTTGCTGCCCAAGCATCTCTTCATCGATTTGCTCAGGATGCAGCACACCGTCCTGCACCTGTTGTGCCAGTTGCCTGACTCCCTGGACAATATCCCACCGTCCACCGTAATTCGCTGCAATATTCAGCGTCAACCCGGTATTCTGGGCGGTAATCGCTTCTGATTTGCGAATCCGTTCTTGCAAACGTGAGTTAAATCGACTGATATCCCCGATAATACGCAGGCGTACGTTATGGCGATGCAGGTTTTTCACTTCGCTATCAAGTGCCCACACAAACAGTTCCATTAACGCGCTCACTTCCTGCGCAGGTCGGTTCCAGTTCTCACTGCTAAAGGCATACAGCGTTAACGCATCAATACCGTTATTTGCAGCAAAAGAGACAGCCCGGCGGACGGATTTTGCTCCAGCCTTATGCCCAAAGGCGCGAATCTTCCCTTGCTTTTTCGCCCAGCGGCCATTGCCATCCATGATAATTGCGACATGGCGACAACCATGTGCTGGCAAATTTTCGCTTAATGGTTTAGTTGCAGACAACATAACGCGTTATTAGTCCCTGAAAGGATTTACGGTACTCAGGAATACTGAAGCCTATCCACAAAAAAGCCGTGTCAAACCACGGCTTACCCGACCGAAAAAAAGCAAATACCCGCGATCGGGTGGCGCAGACTATATCACTGAAGCCCAACGCTAACAAATAGCACGATTCTCCGTAGAGGGATTATCATCAGCTTGAGAGTCGCATCACTTCTTTTCTGGCGACTTCCCGCGCGATGGCATCGACCTTCAACACGTCGTCAACGCTCTGTGGTTCCTGCAAATCCATCTTATCCAGTACGGATAAATTGAGATCGGCAATATCGGTAAATCGGATCTGCTGCGCCAGGAATGCGGCAACGGTAATTTCATTCGCGGCATTGAGTGCGGTCGTCGCCGCCTGACCTTGCTCAAACGCGTCCATCGCCAGTTTCAGGCACGGATAACGCTGGTAGTCAGGTGCGGAAAACGTCAACGCACTGAGTTTGCAAAAGTCGACAGGCTTAACACCAGACGTCACACGTTCTGGCCATGCCATCGTATGGGCAATAGGTGTACGCATATCAGGTTCACCCAACTGCGCCAGAACACTACCATCCTGATAACGGACCATCGAATGAATAACCGACTGCGGGTGGATCAGCACTTCCATCTGGCTTGCACTGGCATTAAATAACCAACGCGCTTCAATGTATTCCAGACCTTTGTTCATCATGGTGGCGGAATCGACAGAAATTTTTCGTCCCATCGACCAATTCGGATGACGACATGCCTGATCGGGGGTCATAGAGACCAGATCGCGCAATGGCGTTTCACGGAATGGGCCACCAGACCCGGTAAGCAGAACTGACATGACGCCGTTTTGCTCAAGGTCAGCGTATCCCAGATTGTGTTGGATAGGTTGCGGTAAACTCTGAAAAATCGCGTTATGCTCGCTATCTACCGGCAAAAGCTGCGCTTTGTGGCGTTTCACGTCGTCCATAAACAGACGACCGCAGGTCACCAGCGATTCTTTATTCGCCAGCAAAATGCTTTTACTCGCACGAATTGCCGCCAGCGTCGGCAGCAAACCCGCTGCGCCGACAATCGCCGCCATGACCTGATCAACATCATCCAGCGCAGCCATATCACAGGCAGCCTGCTGCCCGCTCATCACCTCGGTACGGCTACCCTGTGCCAAAAGAGCAGCTTTTACCTGTGCCGCGCTTTTTTCATCATCCATTACCGCATAGCGAGGCGCAAACTCCAGGCATTGCTCTACCATACGGGCAACATTTTTACCCGCCACCAACGCAGCAACACGAAATTTTTCCGGGTTATGGCGTACTACATCCAGCGTACTGCAACCAATGGAACCGGTTGATCCCAGGATGGTTAATTGCTTCATCGGACATCCAGAAGAATTTTACTCGTCATACTTCAAGTTGCATGTACGTTGGCTTTACTCGGCCTTTGGCGTCACCGCCTTCCTGCAACTTGAAATATTTAGAGTATGTAGACAGAAAAAAGCAAAACGCCGCCATCCAGCCTTCTCAGGCCTTCTAAGCGGCGTTTTTAGCGTACAGGCGAATCAGAACTGCATCAGTTCTGCTTCTTTCTCTGCCAGCGCCGCATCAATTTTCTTGATTGCTGCGTCAGTCAGTTTCTGTACGTCGTCCTGAGAACGGCGATCGTCATCTTCGCTGATCTCTTTTTCTTTCAACAACGCTTTCACTTTGTCGTTTGCATCACGGCGTACGTTACGTACCGCAACACGCGCGCCTTCAGCTTCACCACGTACGATCTTGGTCAGATCTTTACGACGTTCTTCGGTCAGCGGCGGCAGCGGAACGCGGATGTCAGAGCCCGCAGAGCTTGGATTCAGACCGAGGTCGGAAGCCATGATTGCTTTCTCAACGGCTGGACCCATAGAACGGTCAAATACGTTGATTTTCAGGGTACGGGAATCTTCAACCGTTACGCTTGCCAGCTGGCGCAGCGGAGTCGGCGTGCCGTAATATTCCACGACAATACCATCCAGCAGGCTAGGAGAAGCACGACCCGTGCGAATTTTGCTGATTTGGTTTTTGAACGCTTCGACGCATTTGTCCATGCGTACTTCAGCATCTTTTCTGATATCGTTGATCACGTTACGAATCCTTGAAAGCTTGTTTCAGTCAGACCATACCCGCCACGCAAGATGTGACAAGTATAGTCTTGATTAATTTTGAGGGACGTATCCCGCGACATTAAAGCGGAATATTACCTGCATTTAGCCGCAACGGGAATTATTCCGTGATTAACGTGCCTTCTTTTTCACCCATAACAACACGGCGCAGTGCACCTGGTTTGTTCATGTTAAAGACACGAATCGGTAATTTGTGGTCACGAGCCAGCGTGAACGCGGCAAGATCCATTACTTTCAGCTCTTTATCCAGTACTTCAGTGTAGGTCAACTGTTCGTACATAGTCGCCGTTGGATCTTTAGCCGGGTCGGCAGTAAATACGCCATCGACTTTGGTGGCTTTCAGAACCACATCCGCTTCAATTTCAATACCGCGCAGGCAGGCTGCAGAATCGGTGGTGAAGAACGGATTGCCGGTACCCGCAGACAAAATAACAACGCGGTTGTTACGCAGCAGGCTGATAGCTTCAGCCCAGCTGTAGTTATCACACACGCCGTTCAGAGGAATTGCGGACATCAAGCGAGCGTTCACATAGGCGCGGTGAAGCGCATCGCGCATCGCCAGACCGTTCATTACGGTGGCTAACATGCCCATGTGGTCGCCCACAACGCGGTTCATCCCCGCTTTCGCCAGACCAGCGCCACGGAACAGGTTACCACCACCAATCACTACGCCAACCTGAATACCCAGCTCAACCAGCTCTTTGATTTCCTGAGCCATGCGGTCGAGGATGCTTGCATCAATACCGAAGCCTTCTGAACCTTGCAGAGCTTCGCCACTTAACTTAAGCAGAATACGTTTGTAGACGGGTTTTGCATTGGTAGCCATGTTTCTTTCCTGAGACTGTCAACGAATGAGATGAGTTAATTCCGGCGACATTGTATGTCGCTTTTCAGCATGACCACTATAGCGGTTCGCTGAATTTACAAGCCAGACACAAAAAGAAGCCGCCCTCAGGCGGCTCCTTTAAAAATTAAGACTGCTTGGACATCGCAGCAACTTCTGCTGCAAAGTCAGTCTCAACTTTCTCGATGCCTTCACCCACTTCAAAGCGGATGAAACCCGTTACGTCAGCGTTATGCTCTTTCAGCAGCTGACCAACAGATTTGCTCGGTTCCATGACGAAAGGCTGACCGGTCAGAGAAACTTCGCCGGTGAATTTCTTCATGCGGCCTTCAACCATTTTCTCTGCGATTTCTTTCGGCTTGCCAGACTGCATAGCGATGTCCAGCTGAACCTGGTATTCTTTTTCTACCACTTCAGCGGAAACGTCTTCCGGCTTAACAAATTCTGGTTTGCTTGCAGCAACGTGCATTGCCAGCTGTTTAACCAGTTCTTCGTCAGCGCCAGTTGCAGCAACCAGAACACCGATACGAGCACCATGCTGGTAGTTACCCAGAACTTCGCCTTCCAGGGAAGCAACGCGACGGATGTTGATGTTCTCACCGATTTTAGCAACCAGAGCAACACGTTCTTCTTCGAACTGTGCTTTCAGAACTTCAACGTCAGTGATTTTGCCAGCAACGGCAGCGTCCAGTACTTTGTCAGCAAATGCCTGGAAACCAGCATCTTTAGCAACGAAGTCAGTCTGGCAGTTAACTTCCAGAATGAAAGCGATGTTGCCGTCGATTTTGGTTTTGATTACGCCGTCAGCAGCAACGTTGCCTGCTTTTTTCGCCGCCTTGATTGCACCGGACTTACGCATGTTTTCGATTGCCAGCTCGATGTCGCCATTAGCTTCAGTCAGTGCTTTTTTGCAATCCATCATGCCTGCGCCAGTACGCTCACGCAGCTCTTTTACCAGGGATGCGGTAATTTCAGCCATTCTAAAATCCTCGGAAGATTTGATCTGCCCGGCATGAAACCGCACAGATTTAAAAGTGAAAAAGGGGGCCATATACAGGCCCCCTAACCAAACGTGATACTACCTGGTCTATAAGGGCTCTAACGAGCGTGCCTTATTATTCAGCTTCTACGAAGCTTTCTTCCGCCTGGGAAGCCAGATCCTGAGAACGGCCTTCACGAACGGTAGTAGCTACAGCGCCCAGGTACAGGGTCACAGCACGGATTGCGTCGTCGTTACCCGGGATAACGAAGTCAACACCGTCCGGATCAGAGTTGGTATCAACGATAGCAAATACTGGGATACCCAGGTTGTTTGCTTCTTTGATAGCAATGTGCTCGTGGTCAGCATCGATTACGAACAGAGCGTCCGGCAGACCGCCCATGTCTTTGATACCGCCCAGGCTGTTTTCCAGTTTCTCAAGCTCACGAGTACGCATCAGCGCTTCTTTCTTGGTCAGCTTTTCGAAAGTACCGTCCTGAGACTGAGTTTCCAGATCTTTCAGACGTTTGATGGACTGACGAACGGTTTTCCAGTTAGTCAGCATACCGCCCAGCCAGCGATGGTTCACGAAGAACTGGTCGCAGCTGTTAGCAGCTTCTTTCACCGCTTCGCTTGCAGCGCGTTTAGTACCAACGAAAAGGATTTTACCTTTACGAGCAGAGATCTTGTTCAGTTCAGCCAGAGCTTCGTTGAACATCGGTACAGTTTTCTCAAGGTTGATGATGTGAACTTTGTTACGCGCACCGAAGATGAACGGCTTCATTTTCGGGTTCCAGTAACGGGTCTGGTGACCGAAGTGAACACCAGCCTTGAGCATGTCGCGCATGGAAACAGTTGCCATGATTAAAACCTCTATATATAAAAGTTGGGGTTAAGCCTCCACGCATCCCATATTACCGACCCCAAAGGGCACCCCGGAATATGTGCCGATACGTGTGTGTTGTTACACAAAGTGAGATTTGTCGCTCCCGTCCATCGTGTGTAGTCTTCGAATGGATCGGAAGTCCGGCGCGCTTTATACCACAAATACGCCACCGACACCAATAATTGTTGGCGGTCTGTACTGAATGAACGATGAATTTCGTGTTACAGGAAGGCGGCAAAATTTTGAATCCCCGGGAGCTTACAACCAGTAAGTGACTGGGGTGAAAAAATGTAGCCAACGCATTTGTGGCACGAAAGGCGAAGTTCAGAATGATTCTCAATTTGGCAGGGTACACCCCAGACTGATACCATTGACAGCACTTACACAATTATTGTCGAAATAATCGACACTGATGGACAGAATTTATGGCTATCTCAATCAAGACCCCTGAAGAAATCGAAAAAATGCGCGTCGCTGGCCGCCTGGCCGCTGATGTACTGGAAATGATCGCGCCGTTTGTTAAACCGGGCGTCAGCACCGGCGAGCTGGATCGCCTCTGTAATGACTATATCGTGAATGAGCAGCAGGCCATTTCCGCCTGCCTGGGCTATCACGGCTATCCGAAATCCGTATGTATCTCTATTAATGAAGTGGTGTGCCACGGGATCCCGGACGACGCCAAACTTCTGAAAGACGGCGACATCGTCAACATCGACGTAACCGTGATTAAAGACGAGTACCACGGCGATACCTCGAAAATGTTCATCGTCGGCAAACCTACTATTCTGGGCGAGCGTCTGTGCCGCGTCACACAGGAAAGCCTGTATCTGGCGCTGCGAATGGTAAAACCGGGCATTCGCCTGCGCACGCTGGGCGCTGCTATTCAGAAATACGCGGAAGGCGAAGGTTTCTCTGTCGTTCGTGAATACTGCGGTCACGGTATCGGTCGCGGCTTCCATGAAGAGCCACAGGTTCTGCACTACGATGCAGACGACGGTGGTGTGGTACTGCAACCGGGCATGACGTTCACCATAGAACCGATGCTGAATGCCGGTGATTACCGCATCCGCACCATGAAAGACGGCTGGACGGTGAAAACCAAAGACCGAAGCTTGTCTGCACAGTACGAGCATACTATTGTAGTGACGGAAAACGGCTGTGAAATTCTGACGTTACGCAAGGATGACACCATCCCGGCGATCATCACACACGGCGAATAATGTTTTGCCTGATGGCGATGCATTCGCATCTTATCAGGCCTACAAATTGTACTACTTAGTAGGCCGGATAAGGCGTTCACGCCATCATCCGGCTTTTTAATGGGTGGCGCATAATGAATACTCTTCCTGAACAGCACGCAAATACTGCCCTCCCCACCCTGCCTGGCCAACCGCAAAACCCAGGGACATGGCCACAGCAAGATCTCAACTGCTCCGGCATTAAAGCGCATATCGACACCTTCCAGAACTGGTTAGGCGAAGCGTTTGACAGTGGAATTTCCGCAGAACAGCTCATTGAGGCCCGCACCGAATTTATTGACCAACTGCTACAGCGTTTGTGGATAGAAGCTGGGTTCGGGCAAATAGCCGATCTGGCGCTGGTTGCCGTTGGCGGCTACGGGCGAGGCGAATTGCACCCGCTTTCCGATATTGACCTGCTGATCCTGAGTCGTAAAAAGCTGCCTGATGCGCAGGCCGAGAAAGTCGGTGAGCTGTTAACGCTGCTATGGGACGTGAGGCTGGAGGTTGGACATAGCGTGCGTACGCTGGAAGAGTGTCTGCTGGAAGGATTATCAGATTTAACCGTCGCCACCAACCTGATTGAAACTCGCCTGCTGATCGGCGATGTGGCGCTGTTTCTAGAGCTGCAAAAGCATATTTTTAGCGAAGGTTTCTGGCCTTCCGACAAGTTTTACGCCGCCAAAGTGGAAGAGCAGAATCAGCGCCACCAGCGCTATCACGGCACTAGCTACAACCTGGAGCCGGATATCAAAAGCAGTCCCGGCGGCCTGCGCGATATCCATACCCTGCAGTGGGTGGCCCGTCGCCATTTTGGCGCCACCTCACTGGACGAAATGGTCGGTTTCGGCTTTTTGACGCTGGCAGAACGTGCCGAGCTCAATGAATGTTTGCATATCCTGTGGCGGATTCGCTTCGCCCTGCATCTGGTCGTTAGTCGTTACGACAACCGCCTGCTGTTTGACCGCCAGCTCAGCGTGGCGCAACGGCTAAACTACGGCGGCGAAGGCAACGAACCTATCGAGCGGATGATGAAAGACTATTTCCGCGTCACCCGACGGGTCAGCGAACTGAATCACATGCTGTTGCAACTGTTCGACGAGGCGATCCTCGCCATGCCCGCCGATGAAAAACCTCGCCCGATTGATGACGACTTCCAACTGCGCGGCACGTTGATCGATCTGCGCAACGACGATCTGTTTATCCGCAAACCCGAAGCGATACTGCGGATGTTTTACATCATGGTGCGTAACAGCGCGATCAGCGGGATTTACTCCACCACGTTGCGCCATCTGCGTCATGCCCGCCGTCATTTAACCCAACCGCTGTGCTACATCCCGGAAGCGCGATCGCTGTTTCTCAGTATGTTACGCCATCCGGGCGCGGTGAGCCGCGGTCTGCTGCCGATGCATCGCCACAGCGTGTTGTGGGCCTATATGCCGCAATGGTCGCATATTGTCGGCCAAATGCAGTTTGACCTGTTTCATGCCTATACGGTGGATGAACACACCATCCGCGTAATGCTCAAGCTGGAAAGTTTTGCCAACGAAGAGACCCGTCAGCGCCATCCGCTGTGTGTGGATCTATGGCCGCGTCTGCGACAGCCGGAGTTGATTCTGATTGCCGCGCTGTTCCACGATATCGCCAAAGGCCGCGGCGGCGATCACTCGGTGCTCGGCGCTCAGGACGTGCTCAAGTTCGCCGAACTGCACGGCCTGAATTCCCGCGAAACGCAGCTGATCGTGTGGCTGGTGCGCCAGCATTTGCTGATGTCGGTGACCGCTCAGCGCCGCGATATTCAGGATCCCGAAGTGATCAAGCAATTCGCCGAAGAGGTACAAACGGAACACCGTCTGCGCTTTTTGGTGTGTCTGACCGTCGCGGATATTTGCGCCACCAACGAAACACTGTGGAATAGCTGGAAGCAAAGCCTGCTACGCGAGCTGTACTTCGCAACGGAAAAACAACTGCGTCGTGGCATGCAAAATACGCCGGATATGCGTGAGCGTGTACGCCATCATCAGCTTCAGGCGCTGGCGCTACTGCGAATGGACAACATTGATGAAGAAGCGTTGCACCACATCTGGTCACGCTGTCGCGCCAACTACTTCGTGCGTCACAGCCCAAATCAGCTGGCCTGGCATGCGCGCCATCTGCTGCAACACGATCTCAGCAAGCCGCTGATCCTGCTCAGCCCACAGGCCACGCGCGGCGGGACAGAAATTTTCATCTGGAGCCCTGACCGTCCTTACCTGTTTGCCGCCGTCTGCGCTGAACTGGACAGGCGTAATCTTAGCGTCCACGATGCGCAGATTTTCACTACCCGCGATGGGATGGCGATGGATACGTTCATCGTACTGGAACCGGACGGCAGCCCGCTGTCTTCAGACCGACATGAAGCGATCCGTTTTGGACTGGAACAGGCCATCACGCAGCGCAGTTGGCAGCCACCGCAACCGCGTCGCCAGCCGGCAAAATTACGCCACTTTACCGTCGATACTGAGGTCACCTTTTTGCCGACCCATACCGACCGAAAATCATTCCTGGAGCTTATCGCTCTCGACCAGCCCGGCCTGCTGGCGCGGGTCGGGCAGATTTTTGCCGATCTGGGAATTTCGCTGCATGGCGCCCGAATTACAACCATTGGCGAGCGAGTAGAAGATTTATTCATAATCGCCACCGCCGACCGGCGCGCCCTTAATAATGAGCTGCAGCAGGAAGTGCATCAACGGTTGACAGAGGCCCTCAATCCAAACGATAAAGGGTGATGTTTTTATTTATTATGGAAAGAGTTTAACAATGCAGCAGTTACAGAACGTTATTGAGTCCGCTTTCGAGCGCCGTGCCGACATTACTCCGGCAAATGTAGATACCGTAACCCGCGAAGCGGTGAATCAGGTTATTTCTTTACTGGATTCCGGTGCACTGCGCGTCGCAGAGAAGATTGAGGGTCAGTGGGTCACGCATCAGTGGCTGAAAAAGGCGGTCCTGCTCTCTTTCCGTATTAACGATAATCAGGTCATCGAAGGTGCGGAAAGCCGTTACTTCGATAAAGTACCGATGAAATTCGCCAACTATGACGAAGCGCGCTTCCAGAAGGAAGGTTTCCGTGTGGTTCCGCCTGCGGCCGTGCGTCAGGGTGCGTTTATCGCCCGTAACACCGTGCTGATGCCATCTTACGTAAACATTGGCGCTTATGTTGATGAAGGTACGATGGTTGATACCTGGGCGACAGTCGGTTCCTGCGCGCAAATCGGTAAAAACGTACACCTGTCCGGCGGCGTTGGCATCGGCGGCGTACTGGAGCCGTTACAGGCTAACCCGACCATCATCGAAGACAACTGCTTCATCGGCGCACGTTCTGAAGTGGTTGAAGGCGTAATCGTCGAAGAAGGCTCTGTTATTTCTATGGGCGTGTACATCGGTCAGAGCACCCGTATTTACGATCGTGAAACTGGCGAAGTGCATTATGGTCGCGTTCCGGCAGGCTCCGTGGTCGTCTCCGGCAACCTGCCGTCAAAAGATGGCAAATACAGCCTGTACTGCGCGGTGATTGTGAAGAAAGTCGATGCCAAAACGCGTGGCAAAGTGGGAATCAACGAGCTGTTACGCACCATCGACTAACAGCGATTTGAAAAAGCGGGCTTAGCCCGCTTTTTTTACATCTGCGAGTGGCATAAACAAGGCTTTTCGTTAATTATTCAATGGTTATAGTGAGCTTAAGGGTACCGCTATGTATGACAATCTGAAAAGTCTGGGCATTACTAATCCTGAAGAGATCGATCGTTACAGCCTGCGGCAAGAAGCCAACAACGATATCCTGAAAATATATTTCCAGAAGGATAAAGGCGAGTTTTTTGCCAAGAGCGTGAAGTTCAAATATCCCCGTCAGCGCAAAACGGTGGTTGCCGATGGCGTCGGCCAGGGTTACAAAGAAGTGCAGGAGATCAGTCCCAACCTGCGCTATGTGATCGACGAACTGGATCAGATCTGCCAGCGCGATCGCAGCGAAGTCGATCTTAAACGCAAGATCCTTGATGATTTACGTCATCTTGAAAGCGTTGTGACCAACAAGATCAGCGAAATTGAAGCCGATCTCGAAAAACTGACGCGTAAATAAGCCGTTTGTTGCCGGATGGCGGCGTCTTACGCCTTATCAGGCCTACAGGTATATCCTCGTAGGCCTGATAAGCTAGCGCCATCAGGCAATTAATCAATGCTGTTCATCCAGTTGTAACGCCACATACAGCAGCAGTCGGTCGTCAAAGTTCCCCAGATCCAGCCCGGTCAGTTCTGAAATACGATTCAGGCGATATTCCAGCGTATTGCGATGAATAAACAGTGCCTTTGAGGTCGCCAGTGGCTGGACGTTATGACGAAACCATGCCGCCAATGTCCGACGCAGCAACCCGTTGTTATCCATCGCCTTCAGCCTCACCAAAGGACGCGCCAGCTCATTGGCCTGCCAGCCACCGCGCAGGCTGTCCAGCAGCACTGGCAGCATCAAATCCTGATAGAAATAGCTACGGCTTTCCGGCATCCGCTGTTTACCGACCATCATGGTAGTGCGCGCCGTACGATACGAACGGGCAATGCTACCGGGCCCGGTAAAATAGTTGCCCAGCGATACGCGAAACCGCAGCTGTCCGTTCTCTTTCATACGGGCAATAAGCTGCTCAACGCGCTTACGATGATCTTCAGCGTCCCAGCGGCCAAACTGATTGAGCGCCGGTTTCAGCACCACCATCTCAGTCAGAGAAACAATCGCAATCAGATTATTACGTTCGGGCGTAGTCAACGCATTCTGCAATTGCTGTAGCTCCGCCATTGCACTGTCGACGCCAAGCTGGCCACTATCGACCTCCAATACCGCCACCACGCGCGGCTGGTTCAAATCAATGCCTAAACGCTGAGCCCATTCCATCAGCGCTGGCGTATTCTCTTCCGCCTGAATCAGGTTCATCACCAGCTCTTCACGCAGACGGCTATCCTGCGCTAACAGATGCATCAAGCGCGACTGTTCCAGCATCATCTCGGCGGTCATACACACTAACTCTCCGTATTTGCGCAGATGTTCCGGCTCGCCGGTAAGGCCGATAACGCCAACGATTTCGCCTTCCAGACGCAGCGGCAGGTTTATCCCCTGTCGTACACCGTGCAAGTGACGTGCAACCGCATCGTCGATATCGACCACCCGCCCTTGCGAAAGCACCAGCAGTGCGCCTTCGTGCAATTCACCAATACGTTCGCGATCGCCGCTGCCGATTATCCGCCCACGGGCATCCATTACGTTGATATTGGTATCAATGATGCGCATGGTACGCGCCACGATATCCTGCGCCATTTTGGTATCAAGATGCCAACCAGCCATAAAACCCTCCTGTGAGCAGAGCTCAAGCATAGGGAAGATAATAAGCGGCGACATTGTGCAAATGCACAAAGCGAAAGGGAGAAGTATGGAGTTGTGGGAAGTATCACAAAAAGAAACCCCTTCCTGTGCAGGAAGGGGTTCAGGGAGATTACTGCATCAACAGATAGATGGAGCTGTCACCGCGCTGAATGTTCAGCGCCAGCACAGCCGGTTTGCTGTCGAGGATTTTGCGCAGTTCAGCGATGTTTTTCACCGGTTGCTGGTTCGCGCCGATAATCACATCCCCTTTCTTCAGGCCAATCTGTGCAGCCGGAGAATTCGGTTTCACGTCGCTTACCACGACACCTTTGTCCTGGCCTTTGTTGCTCATATCGGCACCTTCGATGCCTTTAAAGATAGAGCTGGAGTCAACCTGAGTCTGGCTGCTCTGCTGCAATTCCAGGTTCACGGTGACCGGCTTACCGTCACGCAGCAGACCCAGGGTGATTTTGCTGCCAACCGGCATCGTACCTACCTGCGCACGCAGGGCGGCGAAGCTGCTGATCGGTTTGCCATTCAGGGAGGTAATCACATCCCCAGCTTTAATCCCCGCTTTCGCTGCGGAAGAGTTCGGCATCACCTGGCTGACGAATGCGCCACGCTGGGCGTCAACTTTCATCGCTTTCGCCAGCTCAGAGCTCAGCTCGGTACCCATAATGCCCAGCTCACCGCGTTTAACCTGGCCAAACTCAACCATCTGCGAGGTCAGGTTTTTCACCATGTTGCTTGGGATCGCAAAACCGATACCGATGTTACCGCCGTCCGGCGCGAGGATCGCGGTGTTAATACCGATCAGCTCACCGTTCAGGTTGACCAGCGCACCACCGGAGTTACCCCGGTTGATCGCAGCATCCGTCTGAATAAAGTTTTCATAGTTCTCCGCATTCAGGCCACTACGTCCCAGCGCAGAAACAATACCGGAAGTCACCGTTTCACCGAGGCCAAACGGGTTACCAATTGCCACGGTGTAATCACCCACGCGCAGCGCATCGGAATCTGCCAGCTTAATCGCCGTCAGGTTTTTCGGATCCTGAATTTGGATCAGCGCGATATCGGAGCGCGGATCTTTACCCACGATCTTCGCGTCAAATTTACGACCATCGCTTAACTGAACTTTAATCACCGTGGCGTTATCTACCACGTGGTTATTGGTCACGACATACCCTTTCGCGGCATCAATAATTACGCCGGAACCGAGTGCCATAAATTTCTGCTGCTGGCCGCCGCCGTTACCAGCGCCCGGTGCGCCGCCCTGGCAGAACGGTGAACTCTGGAACGGAGAACCGTCCTGGCAGAACGGTGAATTATCACCGAAGAACTGCTGGAAATTACGCGGCATGCGCGGCGTATTTACCGTCGTGCTCCCCTCGACGTTAATACTTACCACCGATGGCATCACTTTTTCGAGCATCGGGGCCAGGCTTGGCATCTGTTGGGCGGTCATTGCTGAAGACGACGTCTCAGCCGCTGTAGCAGACAGGGGGGACAACGCCAAACCTAAACTCAGAGCCAGTGCACTCATTGCTAATGTGGTTTTTTTCATGTGTTTCGTTCTCGATTAACAGGTAACGCAAAATTGCTGTATACGTCAGAGTCGTTTTATAACGCTAAGTTCCGGAATTGAGTTTAAGGAAAAAGTAAAATTTTATTGGCCGTCTTTACAAATGAGTATTTATTGTTCTACGGCCATCAAGCGACGATATTCATCCCAGGCATACAAATCTGTCATCCCGCTGATATAATCCTGGATCAACCGGCAGCGATAATAATATTCCAGAACCGAAGACTCGGCGCACCCCGTCGATATTTTACTAACCGCCTCAACATACGCAAGACGATGGCGGGTAGACAACTTCTGAAATAAACGGGACTCGATAGGAAAACGTTTTACTCTTTCATTGTCGACCAGTTCAGAAAAATCTGACTGAGACATTTTCAATAACGGTTGATAGATCTCCAGCAACCCGCTGATCACCCGATAGCCCTGTAATTCCAGTTGCTCAACATCCGGATGGCTAAATACATGTTTTACCGCCACATTTTTATAAACACCCAGTAACTGGCTGAAGCTACTGGCATCTTCTAACAGTGCATGATTAAAGCTGCCTTCATAAATCTGCGGCAAATTATCAATAAACCGCTGGGCCGCATATGGCACCAGTTTATTCAGCGTATTGACGCGTAAATACATAAAGAACTGATCTTCGGTACTCCGGCTTAATGTATTTGAACGTGACTTCTCCCAGGCGTTCTCAACAACCTGGCTAAACAGGGAACCTTTATCATGCTGCCCCCACGCCTCATGCAGGTGGTGATAAAGTTGCTCGACGCTAAAGATTCTTTTCTCAACGGCATCTTCCAGATCCGCCACGCAATAAGAGATATCATCGGCAGCTTCCATAATCCAGGTTAATGGAAAGCGACTGTAAGGCGCTAATGATAATTCTTTACGCAACCGCTCAATATACGGTTCTTCAGAAAGGTAATAACCCGGTTTCTTCATTAAATAGTTGTGCGTCTCGGGTGCACTGCCGCGCCACCACGCCGGACGGGTATATTTTAAAATACCGCCGACCTGCGCCCAGGTAAGGTTCATACGCATCAACGTATGCACAAGGCGAATACCCTGTGCATTGCCTTCAAAATGGCACAGGTCCTGGCGCACCTTGCGGCGAATATCATTCAGCGACTCCTCGCCTTCACGCAATCGTAATGCCGTCACCTGGCAACGGTCATCACTTAGGGGCTGGCTTTCTGCGTCTGCGGGATACAGTCGCTGGCGAAACCAGTCATTAATTGCCGCCTCCCCGAAATGGCCAAACGGCGGATTGCCAATGTCATGCATCAGGCAGGACATTTCGACAATACTCTCAAATGGCCCTGTCAGTTCATCCAGGCCATACTGCTCCAGCAGCTTTAGTTCTTTCAGTCGGCTGAGGATCTCTTTCGCGATATAGCGCCCAACCTGCTGAACTTCCATCGAGTGCGTCAAGCGCGTGCGTACTGCCGCATTACGCTCCAGCGGAAAGACCTGCGTTTTTTGTTGCAGTCGGCGAATGGCCGGTGAATTGATAATACGTCCGCGATCGCTTTCGAAAATACGCAGGATCTCATGCTCAGTCTTCACGCCCTGCGGCGAACGGTAACGACGATGCCAGTTTATTTTTTTTCGGAAATCGATCTGTGCCATGTCCTCTCCCGCCTGAGAAATGCGCTACCCCTTAAGCGCATGATAGACTATGCCCTCAAATCTGGCTTATCGCGAGTAAATCTATGAAAATCGGCATCATTGGTGCAATGGAAGAAGAAGTTACGCTGCTGCGTGACAAAATCGAAAACCGTCAGACCATCGCGCTCGGCGGTTGTGAAATTTACACCGGCCAACTGAACGGTACAGAGGTTGCGCTGCTGAAATCGGGTATCGGTAAAGTGGCTGCGGCACTGGGCGCTACGCTGCTGCTTGAACGCTGCAAGCCGGACGCCATCATTAATACCGGTTCTGCAGGTGGCCTGGCCTCTACGCTGAAAGTCGGGGATATCGTAGTTTCTGACGAAGCGCGCTATCACGACGCCGACGTCACTGCCTTTGGCTATGAATTTGGTCAGCTACCGGGCTGCCCGGCTGGTTTTAAAGCCGATCCTGCGTTGATTGCTGCCGCAGAGTCTTGCATCGCCGAACTCAATCTGAACGCCGTTCGCGGACTTATCGTCAGTGGCGATGCCTTCATTAATGGTTCCGTGGGACTAGCTAAAATTAAGCATAACTTCCCGCAGGCGATTGCCGTTGAGATGGAAGCGACCGCAATTGCGCACGTTTGCCACAACTTTAACGTGCCATTTGTCGTGGTTCGCGCTATCTCTGACGTTGCCGATCAGCAGTCCCATCTCAGCTTTGACGAATTCCTGGTGGTTGCCGCGAAGCAGTCAAGTCTGATGGTTGAAACGCTGGTACAGAAACTGGCGCATGGCTAAATTACTCTCCAGGGCGCTGGTCGCCCTGCTTTTCACTCTCCCGGCGTTCCTTTACGCCGCGCCGCGTGTTGTGACGCTTTCTCCTGCCAATACTGAACTCGCTTTTGCCGCTGGCATTACCCCCGTTGGCGTCAGCAGCTATTCAAACTACCCGCCAGAAGCCAAAAATATTGAGGAAGTCTCAACCTGGCAAGGGATGAATCTTGAACGTATTGTGGCGCTGAAACCTGATTTGGTTGTCGCCTGGCGCGGGGGAAATGCTGAGCGGCAGGTGAATCAACTGACCTCTCTGGGTATTAAGGTCATCTGGGTGGACGCCGTTACCATTGAGCAGGTTGCCGATGCGCTACGCCAATTAGCGGCATGGAGCCCCAAGCCTGAACAAGCTAAACAGGCGGCACAAACCATGCTTGATGACTATGCTTTACTTAAATCTCAGTATGCCAACAAACCTAAAAAACGCGTGTTTCTCCAGTTTGGCGCCAATCCCCTGTTTACCAGTGGAAAAGGTTCTATTCAGCACGAAGTTCTTGAGGTATGCGGCGGAGAAAACATCTTTGCCGGTAGTCGGGTTCCCTGGCCGCAGGTTAGCCGTGAGCAGGTCCTGGCACGAGCCCCCCAGGCTATTGTTGCCACAGGCGGTCCGGGTGAAACTCTGAAAATTGAGCAATACTGGGGAAACCAGCTAAAAATACCCATTATTACACTTAATAGTGACTGGTTCGAACGCGCGAGCCCGCGTATTATCCTCGCCGCAAAACAACTCTGTAATGCGCTTTCACAGATAAATTAGCGCCTGCCCCACCAGGTCTGTTGTGAGGATTTAAAAATGCTCGTCTATTGGCTTGATATTGTCGGCACCGCGGTATTTGCAATCTCTGGCGTATTACTGGCCGGAAAATTACGTATGGATCCGTTTGGCGTCCTGGTACTCGGCGTGGTTACCGCCGTTGGTGGTGGTACGATCCGCGATATGGCGCTGGATAATGGACCGGTTTTTTGGGTTAAGGATCCGACCGATCTGGTGGTGGCGATGATCACCAGCATGCTGACGATCCTGTTGGTACGTCAACCAAGACGCATACCGAAATGGATCCTTCCGGTGCTGGATGCCGTTGGCCTGGCGGTGTTCGTGGGTATTGGCGTCAACAAGGCATTTCTCGCAGGAACAGGGCCGTTGGTGGCGATTTGTATGGGAGTGATTACCGGCGTTGGTGGTGGGATCATTCGCGATGTGTTAGCTCGTGAAGTCCCGATGATTTTGCGCACCGAGATCTACGCCACTGCCTGTATTATCGGCGGGATCGTGCATGCAACGGCGTTTTATACCTTTGATGTTTCACTGGAAAACGCCAGTATGATGGGGATGATTGTCACCCTGCTGATTCGGCTTGCCGCCATTCGCTGGCATCTGAAATTGCCGACGTTTGCGCTGGATGATAACGGGCGTTGATGTGACGATACAGAACATGTAGGCCGGATAAGGCGTTTACGCCGCCATCCGGCACATTGCCCGGTGGCGCTACGCTTACCGGGCCTACACCATCAGACCATCGGTATTACAGACAGCAATCAGATGCTGAAAGAAGAACCACACCCGCAGGTGCTTTTCGCATTCGGGTTAGTCACAACGAAGCGGGAACCTTCCAGACCTTCGGTATAGTCAACCGCACCGCCCACCAAATATTGCAGACTCATCGGATCAACGACCAGACCAACACCTTGTTTTTCAATGGTCATATCACCTTCATTCACCTGGTCATCAAAGGTGAAACCGTACTGGAAACCGCTGCAACCACCGCCAGTGATATACACGCGTAATTTCAGATTCGGGTTTTCTTCGTCAGCGATCAAGCTTTTTACTTTATTGGCTGCTGCTTCAGTAAATTGCAGTGGCAGCACTACGTCATCACTCATATTTTGCTCCAAACGACATCGGCAATTGGGTAAATTTCAACCCAATATTTTGGGCCATTATCTAATACCCTGGTATTTCGTTCAAGTATTCTCGCCAGCGGCAGTCCCCTGGCTTTTCGCCGCCTGCTCCGCTTCCTGTTTTGCCAGCGTACGAGCCAGGATAGTCGAGTATAGCGGCTTTCCGCCCATAAATTGGGCTAATAGTGTTGCGCCAAGACAGGTAATAATCATTGGCAAAATGAGCTGATAGTTATCAGTCATCTCCAGCACCAGCACAATACCCGTGAGCGGCGCACGCACCGAAGCAGCCAACAAAGCCCCCATTCCGGCAATGGCAAAGGTTCCGGCCTCCAGGTGATACTGCGGAAAAGAGGCTGCCGCAGCCATACCGAACGCCGTACCAAGCAACGTGCCCAACGCCAGCATCGGGGCAAAGATCCCACCGGGCGCGCCGGATGAGAAGCACAGTAGCGTGGTGATCACCCGGGTGATAAATATAAACAGCAGTAGACCGACGCTAAAATTGCCTGCTGCGGCAATCGGGATCAGGTTAAAGCCACCGCCTGCCGCTTCAGGTTGAATTAATCCGAGGATCCCGCACAGGCCACCGATCGCGCCGCCCATCAGCACCCATTTTTTAATTTCACCGCCGTGAAAGCGCTGGAACATATCCTGGGTACGCAACACCATAGTGTTGAACAACGGCCCGACACAGCCAAAAATAAGTCCGAGCACCAGATACAGCCACAGTGTATTTACTGGCGCATTAGACAACTTTCCGACTTCAATAATCGGGGCTTCGCCGTTGAAAATACGAAACACAATGCTCGACATTATAACGCCGGTAAACACGGCTTTGATCGACACGAGGTTATAGCGAAACTGCGGGCGCATCTCTTCAATAATGAACAGGATCCCCGCCAGCGGAGCGTTAAACGCCGCCGAAAGACCCGCTGCCGCACCGGTAGCCAATAAGGTATGTCGCGCTTCTGCGCTACGCATACGGAAAATATCCAGCACCATGCGCCCGAGGTTACCACCAATCTGCACGGTCGGTCCTTCTCGCCCAAGCACCATGCCGGCTCCCAGCGTGCCCATGCCGCCAATAAATTTCACCGGCAGAACGCGCCACCAGCGCACCGGTCGCAGCTCTTCCAGCGCGCCTTCAATCTCTGGGATCCCCGAACCACCGGCTTCCGGCGCAAACTTACGCACCAGGAAATAGCCGACCATCGCCAGCAACGCGGAAAGAATAAACGCCAGCGGCCACAGCAGAATGGCATGGTCCGCAACCTGAGCCAGCGCGCCAATGCGCTGATTCTGCACCCAGGTCACCGCTTTCTCAAATGCCACGCCAACAAGCCCTGTCACTGTACCCACTACTGCAGCCATCAACAGGATCGCCAGCGGCGTTTTGTCTCGTTCCAGGAGTCGACGGATTTGATCCCTGCGGCGTAAACGCACAATTTGTTGTGCTTCAAAAGAGGGAGTGTCTGTCTTCATCAGATGATCATTAATTGGTAATACAAATACGGAATCGGCATTCTACTCGCACATTTCACGAAAATCCCCTGCAAATCGTATTGTTTCAAATGCGTAAAACTTTCATAACCTTCTCTGAATAACTAGAATAGCGGGCATTTACTTTTTCTACGAACCAGGACCCCATCCATGAGTAAGTCTGAAAATCTCTACAGCGCAGCACGCGAACTTATCCCAGGCGGCGTTAACTCCCCCGTTCGCGCCTTTACTGGCGTGGGTGGTACTCCGCTGTTTATCGAAAAAGCCGACGGCGCGTATCTGTACGATGTCGATGGTAAAGCCTATGTTGACTACGTCGGTTCCTGGGGACCGATGGTGCTGGGCCATAATCACCCGGCAATCCGTAATGCGGTGATTGAAGCAGCGGAGCGCGGTTTAAGCTTCGGCGCACCGACCGAAATGGAAGTGAAAATGGCGGAGCTGGTCACTGAACTCGTGCCGACCATGGACATGGTGCGTATGGTGAACTCCGGTACGGAAGCGACGATGAGCGCAATCCGTCTGGCGCGCGGTTTCACCGGTCGCGATAAAATCATCAAATTTGAAGGCTGCTACCACGGCCACGCCGATTGCCTGCTGGTTAAAGCCGGTTCCGGCGCGTTAACGCTGGGTCAGCCGAACTCTCCGGGCGTTCCGGCCGATTTCGCGAAACACACCCTGACCTGCACCTACAACGATCTCTCTTCAGTACGTGCGGCATTTGAACAGTATCCGCAGGAGATCGCCTGCATCATCGTTGAACCGGTTGCGGGCAACATGAACTGCATCCCGCCGCTGCCGGAATTCCTGCCGGGTCTGCGTGCCCTGTGCGATGAGTTTGGCGCACTGTTGATCATTGATGAAGTGATGACCGGTTTCCGCGTAGCGCTGGCTGGTGCGCAGGATTATTACGGTGTCGTGCCGGATCTGACCTGCCTCGGTAAAATCATCGGTGGCGGAATGCCCGTTGGCGCATTCGGTGGTCGCCGCGATGTGATGGACGCGCTGGCGCCGACCGGTCCGGTTTACCAGGCGGGGACGCTTTCCGGTAACCCAATCGCGATGGCGGCAGGTTATGCCTGTCTGACCGAAGTCGCTCAGCCGGGTATTCATGAAACGCTGAACGAACTGACGACACGTCTGGCGGAAGGTCTGCTGGAAGCTGCCGAAGAAGCGAATGTTCCGCTGGTAGTTAACCATGTGGGCGGGATGTTCGGGATTTTCTTCACCGATGCAGAAACCGTAACCTGCTATCAGGATGTGATGGCATGTGACGTTGAACGCTTCAAGCGTTTCTTCCACATGATGCTGGATGAAGGAATTTATCTGGCGCCGTCCGCATTCGAAGCGGGCTTTATGTCCGTGGCGCACAGTGAAGACGATATCAATAACACCATCGACGCCGCGCGCCGGGTGTTTGCGAAATTGTAAAAAAGAGAACGTGCAGATATGTAGGCCGGGTAAGGCGAAGCCGCCACCCGGCTTTTTTATTGCCGGATGTCGACGCAAAGCGTCTTATCCGGCCTACATAAAAGGGGTCAACCTCAGCGGCTCTGCTTTCTCAGCAGATAGATAAAGTACGGCGCACCAATAAATGTCGACAATAACCCCGCCGGGATCTGATACGGAAACAGCACCATCCTGCCGCACCAGTCAGCAAAGACCAGCAACACGCCACCCGCCAACGCAGAAATCAGCATATGCGGCATCGCCCGACGAAAACCCATCATACGGGCAATATGCGGCGCCATCAGCCCGACAAAGCTCAACGGTCCAATGGTCATGGTGGCTGTCGCCGTCAACCCTGCCGCCAGCAGCAGTAACCCCACGCGCGACGGCGTGATTGCCATACCCACCGCCCGAGCCGTATCGCCGCCGAGCGGTAAAATTGTCAGCCAACGGCGGCACAGCGGCGTCAGCGCCAGCAGAATCACCATCACAATCCCGGTACGCAGTACCTGCTCTCCGCTCGCGTTATAGGTTGAGCCGGAGATCCAGGTCAGCACGCCCGCCATGCGCGGATCGCCACTGGCCTGCAGCATCATCAGCAGCATAGTAAACGCCGTACTGAGCGCCATGCCGGCCAGCAGCATACGGTGCGGTGAAAAACCACCGCGCCCGGCGGCAATCATAATGATAAGCAGAGTAGCCGCGGCCCCGAGGCTTCCGGCAGGCAGCAGCCAGCCAAAAGCATTTCCGGGGACCAAAAACAGCATGAGCACCACGCCAAATGCCGCACCGGAGCTAATGCCCAGCACTTCCGGACTGGCCATCGGATTGCCCGTCAGACGCTGAATAATACAGCCCGCTACCGCCAGCATCACCCCCGCAATCAGGGCCGCCAGAATGCGAGGCCAGCGCCAGGGCATCAGCTCATCCAGCATCGCACCGCTGGCCCAAGTCCAGCCATGTGCGTCGCGGCCAAACGACAGCGCCACCACAAGGGTTAGCAGTAAAATTACGCCACCTGCCAGCGCAAACATCAGCACATTCTGACGTTCAGCGGCGATGCGATTACTGGCGTTCATATCCGGGGCGCTCATACTCCTTAAGCGCGGCAATAACCACAGCAGCAATGGCGCGCCAATCAGCGCCGTCACCGAACCGGTAGAGACTTCCATCCATACGCGGGTCAACCACAGAATGATTTGGTCGGATAGCCAGAGGATCAACGCACCAATCAGCGGAGCCAGCACCAGACGTGCCAGCAAACGACGCGCACCGAGCATTTTCGCCAGCAGCGGTGCAAACAGGCCAATAAAGCCGATAATACCTACCGCGTTAACCAGCAAGGCGCTGATAACAATGGCCAACGATAACGCCGCCAGACGTGCCAGCGACAGCGCCAGACCGAGGTTACGTGCCACGCCGTCATCCAGTCCCATCAGCGTCATTGGGCGTAATAACAACAGAGTCAGCATCACGCCGCCCAGCAACTGCGGCCACAGACGTTGTACGCCGCTCCAGTCGGTTTGCGTTAGCGTGCCGCTGCTCCATAAAAACATGCTTTGCAGCTGATCGTGATGGAAGATAACCATCAACTGGTTAATCGCCCCGCAGTACAGGCTGACCACCAGCCCGGCAAGGATTAACGTCACCGGAGAAAGGCGCTTGCCCCAGGCAACGCCAAACACCAGCGCCCCAACAACACATGCCCCTGCCAGCGCCGCAAATTGCGTGGTCAGCGCGCCTGGAATAGCCCACAGCGTGGTAACCGTAATGCCCAACTGCGCCCCGGTCGCAACACCCAGCGTGGTTGGCTCCGCCAGAGGGTTACGCAACACCTGCTGAAACAATACGCCGACCAGCCCCAGCCCGGCGCCGACCAGCAGAGAAATCGCCAGCCTCGGCAGCAGGCTATAGTGGAAAACCATCTGCTCAATGATGTCGATATCCGGTGACCAGATAGCCTGTTGCCACTGGCTGCGCGGTAGCGCAACGGAGAAGTTAACCCATGTCAGCCAGCAGGCAGCAACAAACAGCACCAACAACAGCAACGCCGGATGGCGGCTTCGCCTTATCCGGCCTACAAAGCGCCCAAACCGTAGGTCGGATAAGGCGCTTTTTGCGCCGCCATCCGGCATTTCAAGTTTCCTGCTCACGCTTTGCCTCCCAACGCATTATCTAGAATACGGGCAAAATGCATGGCCGATAGCGTTGCGCCATAAAACCAAACGGCAGGCACACGTTGAAAACGTCCGCTACGGACAAACGGCATCGCCTGCCATAATGGCGTAGACATCAGCGCAGCCATCTCTTTATCGTTGCCGTGATCAAAGCACAGCACATCGACATCCTTATAAGCAGCCAGACGGTCAATACTCACGGCAGTGCTACCCCAGAAGTTTGTTTCTCCCTGCCAGGCATTAGGGATCCCATATTCGTCCAGTACGTCCTGGAACAGGCTGTTTGAGCCAAACACCAGCATATGTCGCGAATCAAGCAAGGACGTAAGCAATACGGGGCGCGCGCCACGTTGAATGAAGCGCGGTTTCAGGCTGGCGATAAAACGATCGTACTCGGTCAGATGGCGTTCAGCAGAGGCTTGCAGATTGAACAATTGCGCCATTTCCTGCAGCGATTGTCGCGCAACGGCCAGCGGCTTTTTGCCATCGCTGAAGTTAAATCCCCGGCCAGGTGCAATCCGCGCCAGCTTTTCAGGGGAAGGACCATAGCCTGCCGACCAGAGCAGAAATGAGGGCTTCATTTCGGTCAGCAGTTCGAGATTGGGCTCCGTACGTAGCCCGACGTCAATCACCGAATCAGGCAGAGGAGGTTCACTGACCCACAGCTTGTAGTTAGGGATATCTGCGATGCCGTACGGCGTAATCCCCAGCGCCAGCAGCAGCTCTACCGGCAGCCATTCCAGCGCTACAATGCGCTGTGGATCAACCGCCGCGGCGTGCGCCGTATTCATCCGCCACAGCAGAGGCGACAGCGCCATCGCCGTAAGCAATCGCCGACGGGTAATATGATGTAATCCGATCATTAATAGACAAAACTCACGGGTGCGGCACCGGCCGGATGCGGCAAAATGCCCATCGGGATACCGTAAATTTGTTCCAGAGTTTCACTGCGCATCAGTTCAGCTGGCGTTCCTTGAGAAATCATCTCACCGCCGCGCAGCGCAACGAGGTAATCGCAGTAGCGGGCCGCCATATTGATATCATGCAGCACCGCAACCACCGTCAGCCCTCGCTGCTGGCTTAAGCGGTGCACCAGCGCCAGCACGTCAACCTGATGGGCGATATCCAGCGCGGAAGTCGGTTCATCAAGCAGCAGACAGCGGCTGTCCTGTGCCACCAGCATGGCAATCCACGCGCGTTGGCGTTCACCACCGGACAGGCTATCGACCAGACGGTGCGCCAACGGTTTTAAACCGACCAGCGAAATCGCTTCTTCTACTTTCTCTCTGTCGGCAACGCCAAAACGCCCCAGCGCTCCGTGCCATGGATAACGACCAATCGCCACCAGTTCACGCACTGTCATCCCTTCCGCCTGCGGTAACTGCTGCGGCAGATAGGCGACCTTGCGGGCAAACGCTTTGCTGCTCCAGCTCTCCAGCGGCTGTTCATCGAGCAGGATTTCACCTTCTGACGGCGGCTGATGACGTCCCAGCATTTTCAATAACGTCGATTTACCGGAACCGTTGTGGCCGATAAGACCAGTCACTTTTCCCACAGGAAAAGTTAATGAGAGAGGATGCAATAGCGTGCGGCCAGGCACACGAAAGGAGACATTACGCAACGCAAAAGTGGTGTCGGGATGGGATCTGTTTTCCTGCATAGCAGCCAACTTGTAAAACGGGCACGCAAAGCGTGCCCAAAGAGAAATTAGAAACGGAAGGTTGCAGTTGCAACGACCTGACGTTCTGCGCCCCAGAAGCAGCCATAGGTATTGAAGCAGCTGGCGACGTATTCACGGTCAAACAGGTTGTTCACATGCAGCGCCACGTTGGAGCCAGCCATACCTACACGCGCCAGATCGTAACGCACTAACGCATCTACCAGCGTGTAGCTTCCCACTTTGAAGGAGTTTGCCGGATCGCCATAACTGGAACTAGTATAACGAACACCCGTACCCAACGTCAGCCCGGAAAGCGCACCATCATAGAGGGTGTAATCCCCCCACAGTGATGCCATATGTTTTGGCACCTGGGCAGGCGTATTGCCTTTGTAGTTGGTGTCAGTGGTGTATTCCGCATCGGTATAGGTATAAGAACCAACCACGTTAACGCTGGCTGACAGCGCCGCTTTCGCTTCAATTTCTACACCACGTGAGCGAATTTCGCCGCCTTCAACTGACCAGATCGATCCATTCGGGTCGGCCATCAGGTTGTTGGTTTTGGTCAACTGGTAAACAGCACCGGTCAACACGATCGGACGATCGCTCGGTACGTACTTCACGCCCGCTTCGTACTGCTTACCTTTAGATGGCGCAAAGATATTACCGCTTTCCCCAACCTGAGAATTTGGTTCAAACGATTCGCTGTAGCTGAAATACGGGGTTACACCGTTATCGAACAGATAGTTAACACCGCCACGCCAGGTGAACTGTCGGTCATCACGGGAGTCCAGCACACCAGAAACTCGGTTCAGAGAGTCCTGCTTAGCCCAGTCGTAACGACCGCCCAGAGTGACTAGCACCTTATCCCACTGCATCTGATCCTGAGCGTACAGGCCCGTTTGTTCCTGTTTATTCAGAACGCGATAAGCTGCGCCAGGTCCAGGGTGCGAGCCAAAGTCAAAATCGCTACGGTCAAGATTATAGATATCAGACGGCGCTACCGAACCAGCCCAACCGAACCAGGAGTTGATATCGTTACGCATACGCATATAGTCAACGCCGGTCAGCAATGTGTGATCCAGGGAACCGGTGGCGAATGTGCTCTGCAACTGGGTATCAACAGAGAAATTCTGCAATTTTTCATTATCGTCAACGTACTGACGAGTCAGCGTGTGATCCCAATCAGACTGAGGGATGCTGGCGCAAGGGCTGTTAGCCGGATCTTTGGTATAGAGCGGATCGGAGCACATGCCGTAGCCGTACACGCTTTTCTGCGACACTTTGTTTTGCGCGTAGCGCAGGTTCTGACGTACGGTAAAGGTGTCGTTAAATTCGTGGTCGAAGCTGTAGCCCACCATCTTCTCGTTACGAGAGTAGGTATTGTTGTCCGCACCTTCGTTGAAATCGGTCGGCAGACGTGAACCATTTGGCAGCTTAGACACGGTCCCCTCTTTCGGCAACCAGCCGTAATAACCGGTTTCCGGCTCGTTCTGGAAGTAGGAGAGGAAGGTGAAATTCGTCTTATCATTCGGACGCCATGTGAAAGATGGCGCGATGGCATAACGTTGTTCTTCTGCGCCCTGCTGCTGCGCATTCGCGGAACGCGCCAGGCCGGTCAGACGGTATGAGTACACACCATCGTCATCCAGCGCATCGCTGAAGTCAAAACCGGTCTGGAACAGACTGTCTGTGCCCATTTTGAACTGAACTTCTTTCAGCGGCTCCGTTGTCGGGCGCTTGCTGACCATGTTCAACAACCCACCCGGGTTGCTCTTTCCGTACAGAACGGAAACCGGACCACGCATCACTTCAGCGCGTTCCAGCATATAGGGGTCGATAACCGCATCGTTGTAGAAGTTGCCCTGCATCTTCAGGCCATTCAGATAGTTATTCTGACTTTGGCCGTCGGCGGCAAATCCGCGAATAATCAGGTAGTCATAGGTATTAGAAGCACCACGCGTGCCCACGGCAACGCCCGGGGTGTAGCTGAGTGCTTCTTTAACCGATTTCGGCTGATGCAACGCCATCTCTTCGGCGGTGACCACTGAAATAGACTGCGGAACTTTCTGAATAGGAGTATCTGTTTTGGTCGCCGTAGCAGACTGTCGTGCAGCGATGGTTGCCGCTGGCCCCCATGCGCTTTCCTGCGGAGCAGGTGCAGCAGTTACGGTGATGGTTTCTTCTTTCGGGTCAACCGCCGCCTGTGCATAGACAGACATGCCGCTAACCGCTGTGGCTACCACTACTGCGATTTTACGCAGCGATGAACTTGGCTGAGCAGTTTTAAGACGCGCCATTGGTATTTCTCTGATGAAAGTGAATGATAACGTAAACGAGAATTATTATTATAACGGCAGCATAATATTCGAAACTCTGGCGAGATAGCAAGCAATACGCGTCCCTACTAAAACTGAGGGGTTAAGAAATAACCAGATGAAAAGAAAGGGTTAATAAATTAGGCTGAAATGTTTTAACGGATAACGTACCGGATGGCTGCCTTAATCCCGTAGGCTTGATAAGTGCAGCGCCGTCAGGTAAGGCAAGCTAAAACCAAATAGCGCAAAAAAGAAAAACCCGCCGAAGCGGGTTTTTAGGCAGGCGTTAGTTACCGCCAAACATCTCTTTAATCCAACCGGCCACGCCATCGCCGTCCTTCTTCTCCTGCTGCGGCGGTTGCTGCTGTTGAGGCTGCTGTTGCTGCGGCTGTTGGGAAGATTGATCGAACGGATTACCCGACTGCTGCAACATCTCACCTTGTTGACACAGTGAATCCGGATCGGTGGTCCATACTGGAAGCGTGCGCATACCCCCGCTGCAAACGAAGTTACCGTCGTAGTCTACGCCCATATCCACCACATCCTCCGGTGGCGTCAGCACCAGCGGTGTTGGCGTCTGGTTTGCCAGATAACGCTGATAAATCGACATCGCGCCGCTGGCACCGTACAGCTTGGTTGGCTGGTTGTTATCACGGCCTACCCAGGTGATGGTCACCTGGCTGCCGTCGATCCCGGCAAACCAGGTATCCACGTTGTTGTTGGTGGTCCCGGTTTTCCCTGCCAGATGCAAGCCAGGATATTTCGCGCCGAGCTGGCGACCTGTACCACGCTGAACCACCTGCTGCATAGTCCACAGCGTCATATACGCCGCCTGCGCCGGAACGGCACGCTCGGCCTGTGGGAAGCTCTGGTACAGCACGGTACCATCTTCGGCAATCACCGAACGCAGCGCCGACAGCGGCGCACGGTTCCCGCCGCTGGCGATAGTCTGGAACGCCTGAGCAACTTCGATTGGCGTCAGGTTCAACGCCCCCAGCAGCATGGCCGGAACCGGATTAAGCTGATCTTTCGGCGCGCCCAGCTTCAACCAGGTATCGGTTACAGCAGGCAGGCCCAGCGCCATCCCCAGATTTACCGTTGGCACGTTCATTGAACGCGTTAACGCATCCACCAGCATCACTTTCCCGCTTTCGCTATAGCGACGGTCATCGTTCTGCGGCGACCACACCTGGCCGTTCGGCTGACGCAGCGCAATCGGGGCGTCGGCAATCCAGGTATTCAGGCGGTACAACTTCGGCTGGCTGAGCGCGGTCAGATAGGTCGCAGGCTTGGCCAGAGAACCAATCGAACGACGCGCCTGCATCGCACGGTTATAGCCCGCAAACTGCGGTTCGGCTCCACCGACCATAGCGCGAACTTCACCGCTAAAGCGGTCAACCACCACAATTGCCGTTTCCAGATCGCTCAGCTTACGCTGTTTCTTCAGCACCGGAATACCTTCCACCGCCGCTTTTTCTGCAGCATCCTGCGCCACGGAATCAAAGGTGGTGAAAATCTTCACGCCAGAGAGATCTTTAACTTTATCGCCCAGCTTCGCCTGTAGCTCCTGACGCACCATCTGCATAAAGGCAGGCTGCGGGGAGATAACCCCACCACGCGGCTGTACGCCTAACGGACGCGCGCTCAGCATGTCGTACAGATCCTGGTCGATAATCTGCTGCTGCTGCAGCAAACGCAGAACCAGGTTACGACGCTCCAGCGCCAGTTTCGGGTTACGCCACGGGTTGTAGATCGACGCCCCTTTAACCATCCCCACCAGCAGCGCCTGCTGGTCGAGGCTCAGCTCTTCTACCGGACGGCCGAAATAATAGAGGCTCGCCAGCGGGAAGCCGCGAATCTCGTTATCACCGCTTTGTCCGAGATAGACTTCGTTCATGTACAGCTCAAGAATACGGTCTTTGCTGTAACGCGCATCCATGATCAGCGCCATATAGGCTTCGTTGGCCTTACGCCAGTAGGAACGCTCGCTGGACAGGAACAGGTTTTTCACCAGCTGCTGAGTCAGCGTACTGGCACCCTGTACCGTACGACCCGCCGTCAGGTTCGCCAGCACCGCACGACCAATGGAATAAAGGCTGATACCGTCATGCTCATAGAAGTGACGGTCTTCGGTCGCCAGCAGCGTGTCCACCAGCAGATCCGGGAAGCCGCTACGCGGAACAAACAGGCGCTGCTCGCCGTTAGGTGAAGAGAGCATGGTGATCAAACGCGGATCGAGACGGAAGAAACCGAACTGGCGGTTGTTATCCATATTCTCGATGGTATCCAGATGATCGCCGTCAAAGGTCAGACGCGCACGCACCTGCCCTTCTTTACTGTCCGGGAAGTCAAACGGACGACGAATCATCTCGATGCTCTTCGCCTGCACGGTAAATTCACCCGGACGCGTCATCTTCGTCACCTGACGGTACTGCGTGGCCTCCAGCAGCTTCACCATCTCGTTCTTGCCGATAGGCATTTCTGGCTCAAGGTTAACCATACGGCCATATACTGCCGCAGGAAGCTGCCAGACTTTGCCATCAATACGGCTACGAATTTTTTGGTCCAGATAAACACCATAAATGGCGATCAGCACCAAAAAGACAATCGACAGTTTTACCAGCAGCCAGAACCAGCCGCGCTTACCACGAGGCTTACGCCCTTTGCCTTTACCCTTACGCGGCATCGGTTCTTCATCCTCATAGTCATCATCATCATAATCGTCGTCATACTCTTCATCTCTGAGTTGACGACGGCTCACCTTTTGTTTCACCGGACGCGAGGGTTTCCCTTTACGTCCAATTGGCTCGCGGTCATTCCCCGCCATGCTTTTTCTCCGCAACATTCAGGCGCAAGGGCCCGATTCTCTGTTCTTCCGTCCTGCGACAGAAGAAGAAATCTCTCAATTATTACCGCTCTTTCGCCGGATGCGGCATAACGCCTTATTCGGCCTACCGTTACATTACGAATACTTTTTGGTACGCCGCGTTGGCGCGGTATTCGCCGGATCGTCCGGCCAGACATGTTTGGGATAACGCCCTTTCATCTCTTTTTGCACCTCGCGGTACGATCCCTGCCAGAACGCGCTCAGATCGCTCGTCACCTGTAGAGGTCTTTGGGCCGGAGACAGCAGCTCCAGCACCAGCGGCACGCGCCCCTGGGCAATGGTTGGGGTCTTTGCTTCACCAAACATTTCCTGCATCCGAACTGCCAATACCGGAGGATTATCCTCATGATAGCGAATGGCAATCCGGCTTCCCGTCGGCACAGTGTAATGCGCTGGCAGTTCACTATCCAGACGTTGCAGCATTGACCAATCCAGCAAACCGCGCAACGCCAGCCCCATATTGAGTGCTTTTAATGCACGTAACGAGTGTACACCGCTCATGTGCGGCAGCAGCCAGCTCTCCAGCGTCGCCAGCAGAGACTCCTCATCTACCGCGGGCCAGTCGTATTCTGGCAACCAGTTTGCCGCACATTGCAGACGCAGGCGAAACTGCTCGGCTTCCGGCGTCCAGTTGAGCACACTTAGCCCTTTATCGCGAATGCCGTTCAACATCGCCTGGTGCAACTCCTCTTCCGAAGGTTTGGCCAATGGCTGTACTTTTACCGTGAGCTGACCAATGCGCGACCGACGCAATGCCTTTAACGTTCCCTGGGTTTCATCCCATTCGATGGTGTCGGACTGTTGTAGCAGCTCAGGACATGCCTGCATCAGCGACTCGATATCCAGCGGCAGAGCCAGCAAGATACGCGCGTCTGGAGAAGCGCTGCCCTGCAACAAAAGTGGCGCTATCAACCATTCATGGCGTCCTGAGGCATCATCGGCATCCAGCATTGCGCCCATGCCATTCGCCAGTTGATAGCGTCCTTCCTGCCCACGTCGACGCGCGATCCGATCGGCAAACGCCCGCGCCAGCAACGGGGAGAGCAGCGTGCTGTCCGGCTGTCCGCTGCTAACATTAAGCCGTTTCAGCAACTGTTGACTGCGCTGCTGCCAGGCAGGCTGGTTTCGCGAAAATGCCACGGTTAGATCGGTACTGCCACCGCGCGGCGGCTCTTCCAGAATCGCAGCCAGTTTTGCCGCCGTAGCCGCTTCGGTATTATTTTTGGCACCGACCAGCATCGCCGCTAAACGAGGATCGTTACCCAACGCCGCCATTTTCTGCCCCGTGGCGCTAAGCCTGTCGCCCTCAAGCGCGCCCAGCATCTGCAACAGCCGTTTTGCCGCCTGCAGGTTGATGGCGGGCGGCGTATCCAGCCAGTTCAGTTGCTCAGGGTCGGTACATCCCCATTGCAGCAACTCCATCAGTAGCCCGGACAGATCGCTCTGCAATATTTCCGCTTCACCCTGCGCTGCCGCTCTTTCTGCCTGCTCTTTGGCAAGCAGATGCAGGCAAATACCGGGCTCCAGACGACCTGCACGTCCCGCGCGCTGAGTCATCGAAGCCTGGCTGATGCGCTGGGTAATCAGTCTCGTCAGACCGGTACGCACGTCATAGCGCGCCACGCGCTCCTGGGCGCAGTCCACCACCAGCCGGATGCCTTCGATCGTCAAGCTGGTTTCAGCAATATTGGTGGCCAGCACCACTTTGCGTTTGCCTTGTGGCGCCGGCACAATCGCCTGACGCTGCTCGGAAAGCGTTAACGCGCCATACAGTGGACACAGCACAACATCGCTGCCCACACGCGTAGCCAATTGTTCCTGTACGCGCAGGATTTCGCCCACACCCGGTAAAAATAGCAGCAGTGACCCGCTTTCATGGCGCAATAGCTCCGCCGTCGCTATCGCCACCGCTTCATCAAAACGCAAATGCGCCGCCAACGGCTGATACCGCCGCTCAACGGGAAATGCGCGGCCTTCAGAAACGATCGTCGGCGCATCGGGCAACATCTGCTGCAAACGCCCGTTATCCAGAGTGGCGGACATGATCAACAGTTTCAGATCGTCACGCAGCCCTTGCTGCACATCCAGCAATAGCGCCAGCGCCAGATCAGCCTGTAAACTCCGTTCGTGAAATTCGTCGAGAATCACTAACCCGACGCCCGCCAACTCAGGATCGCGTTGGATCATGCGCGTCAGGACGCCCTCTGTTACTACCTCCAGCCGGGTCTGCGGCCCTACGCAACTTTGTGCGCGCATGCGATAACCCACGGTTTCACCCGGCTTTTCGTTCAGCAATTCCGCTAATCGCTGCGCCACATTACGCGCTGCAAGGCGACGCGGCTCCAGCAAAATAATCCGCCCCTGGATACCGCGATGCTCAAGAAGCCGCAACGGCAACCAGGTCGATTTCCCGGCACCGGTCGGCGCCGTCAGCAGAACCTGCGACGAGGCATCAAGGGCGGTAAGCAGTTCAGGCACTACGGCGGCAACGGGCAACGACGTCACAAATGGCTCCAGAGGGTTAACATTCTTCGCGCTGCATTGTAGCATCGCGTTAATTCATAACCGAGTATCCATCATGTCTGAGCCAAAAAGGCTGTTCTTTGCGATTGAATTGCCAGGCGAGGTTCGGGAGCAGCTAATCCACTGGCGAGCCGCGCAGTTCCCCCCTGAAGCGGGTCGTCCCGTCGCCGCCGATAATCTGCATCTGACACTGGCCTTTTTAGGCGACGTCAGCGACGAGAAGCAACAGGCGCTGTCGCAGCTCGCGGGGCGTATTCGCCAGCCGGGTTTTACGCTCAAATTCGATGATGCCGGGCAATGGCTGCGCTCCAGGGTCGTGTGGCTGGGTATGCGTCAGCCGCCGCGCGGACTGCTGCAACTGGCGAATATGCTGCGGGCACAGGCCGCGCGCAGTGGATGCTACCAAAGCCCGCAGCCGTTTCATCCGCATATCACGCTGCTGCGCGATGCCGGTCACGCGGTGCCAATCCCGCCACCGGGCTTTGGCTGGTCATTTCCGGTCACGGAGTTTGCGCTTTATTCCTCCTCATTTGCACGAGGACGCACGCGTTATACGCCGCTGCAACGCTGGACGCTGACTGAATAATCAAAGGGACTGTTTATGCAATTTTCTCCACCTTTACAACCTGCAACGCTCATTCAGCGCTATAAGCGCTTTTTAGCGGATGTGATCACACCAGCTGGCACAGAGTTAACGCTACACTGCCCAAATACCGGTGCGATGACCGGATGCGCAATGCCAGGTGACACCGTTTGGTATTCGACATCAGAAAATACTAAACGCAAATATCCACATACCTGGGAATTAACGCAAACTCAATCCGGTGAATTTATTTGTGTTAACACGCTGTGGGCCAACAGATTAACGAAAGAGGCGATTCAGCAGGCGTTAATTTCGGAAGTTTCAGGCTACAGCACTTTGAAAAGTGAAGTAAAATACGGCGCCGAAGGGAGCCGCATCGACTTTTTGTTACAGGCAGATTCCCGACCTGACTGCTATATTGAAGTGAAATCAGTCACGTTGGCGGAAAAAGAACAGGGTTATTTTCCCGATGCCATCACTGAACGAGGTCAGAAGCATCTTCGGGAATTGATGAGCGTAGCGGCTGAAGGCAAGCGGGCAGTGATATTTTTCGCCGTGCTACATTCAGCCATTACACGGTTTTCACCCGCGCGCCATATCGATGCGAAATATGCGCAATTATTAGTTGAAGCACAGCTTAAGGGGGTAGAAATTCTGGTTTATAAAGCGGAACTTTCTGCCCACGGTATGACTCTTAAAGAGCCGTTGCCCATTACCTTGTAATGGTGTAAATATCTGGTCAATTAGTATTCCGGGCGCGTGGGCAAATACGCTTTTCCTCACAGGGTTGTCAAGTGTTACGTTTAGATAATTGCTATCCGGAAAAGCATCTGCTATTTATAGCGACCTGATTTTTCCCCCGAACATGGGGATCGATAGTGCGTGTTAAGGAGAAGCAACATGCAAGAAGGGCAAAACCGTAAAACATCGTCCCTGAGTATTCTCGCCATCGCTGGGGTGGAGCCGTACCAGGAGAAACCGGGCGAAGAGTATATGAACGAAGCCCAGCTGTCGCACTTCAGGCGTATTCTTGAGGCATGGCGCAATCAACTTAGGGATGAAGTCGATCGCACCGTAACTCATATGCAAGACGAAGCGGCTAACTTCCCTGATCCGGTGGACCGCGCCGCACAGGAAGAAGAATTCAGCCTTGAGCTGCGTAACCGTGACCGTGAGCGCAAACTGATCAAAAAGATCGAGAAGACGCTGAAGAAAGTAGAAGACGAAGATTTCGGCTACTGCGAATCATGCGGCGTAGAAATTGGTATTCGCCGTCTGGAAGCGCGTCCGACAGCCGATCTGTGCATCGACTGTAAAACGCTGGCAGAAATCCGCGAAAAACAAATGGCAGGTTAATTCCGGTCATTTTTACCACGTTTACTACAGGCGGGAGCTTCTCCCGCCTTATTATTTGTTAGTCCGCAAAATGAGCGATTCACACTATATAGGCCGCTTCGCCCCTTCCCCCTCCGGCGAACTGCATTTCGGTTCACTGATTGCCGCCCTCGGCAGTTACCTGCAGGCCCGCGCACAGCGCGGAATCTGGCGAGTACGCATTGAAGATATTGACCCCCCTCGTGAAGTTCCCGGTGCTGCAAATACGATTCTGCGTCAGCTGGAACATTACGGACTGCACTGGGATGGCGATATTTTATGGCAATCCCAGCGTCATGACGCCTACCGCGAGGCGCTCACCTGGCTGCATCAGCAGGATCTAAGCTATTACTGCACCTGCACGCGGGCGCGTATTCAAAGCGTCGGCGGTATTTACGACGGTCACTGCCGTGAGTTACGCCACGGACCAGAGCAGGCGGCAGTGCGCATCAAGCAACGCCATCCGGTAATGCAGTTTACGGACCAACTGCGCGGTGAGATTCAGGCTGACCCGCCGCTTGCGAGGGAAGATTTTATCATTCACCGTCGCGACGGGCTGTTTGCCTATAACCTCGCCGTGGTGGTTGATGACCACTTTCAGGGCGTAACGGAGATTGTACGCGGTGCCGATCTTATCGAACCCACAGTGCGGCAAATCTCTTTGTATCAGCAGTTTGGCTGGCAAGCGCCTGACTATATTCATCTTCCACTGGCGCTCAACGAACAAGGCGCTAAACTTTCAAAACAAAATCATGCACCTGCGCTGCCACAAGGCGATCCGCGCCCGGTGATTATTGCCGCGCTACGCTTTCTCGGCCAGCGTGCCGATATCCCGTGGCAGGAGATGCGAGTGGACCAGATCCTGACGTTTGCCGTTGAGAACTGGCGTCTGACAACAGTGCCTGAATCGGCGATCTTAAATCCGGCATTCTCAAATGCATCATGCTGAGCTATGATTAGCCGCTATTTTTACACAGCAACACTTGTTCTGATTGAAGTTTGACACTACCGAGGTGCACTATTTTTACCCGAGTCGCTAATTTTTGCCGCAAGGTGCTAAGCCGCGAGGAGCGCGAGGCTGAGCTCGCCGTCGCCCGTCCACATATGACGGTAATTCCGCGTGAGCAGCACTCTATCTCCCGCAAAGATATCAGTGAAAATGCCCTGAAGGTAATGTACAGGCTCAATAAGGCCGGATACGAGGCATGGCTGGTTGGCGGTGGTGTACGCGATCTTTTGCTGGGCAAAAAGCCGAAAGATTTTGATGTCACCACTAACGCAACGCCAGATCAGGTGCGCAAACTGTTTCGTAACTGTCGCCTGGTCGGTCGCCGTTTCCGTCTGGCCCATGTCATGTTCGGCCCTGAAATTATCGAAGTGGCGACGTTCCGCGGTCATCATGAAGGCAGCGAGTCCGATCGCACAACATCGCAGCGCGGGCAAAACGGTATGCTGCTGCGTGACAACATCTTCGGCTCCATCGAAGAAGATGCCCAGCGTCGCGACTTCACGATTAACAGCCTGTATTACAGCGTAGCCGATTTCACCGTACGTGATTACGTCGGGGGAATGCAGGATCTCGAAGAGGGCATCATTCGCCTGATCGGTAATCCGGAAACGCGCTATCGCGAAGATCCCGTGCGCATGCTGCGCGCCGTACGCTTTGCCGCCAAGCTCGACATGCGTATCAGCCCGGAAACCGCGGAGCCTATCCCGCGTCTGGCAACGTTGCTTAACGATATTCCTCCTGCACGCCTGTTTGAAGAAGCGCTCAAGCTGTTACAGGCGGGCTATGGGTACGAAACCTACAAAAAACTGCGTGAGTACAGCCTGTTCCAACCGCTGTTCCCAACCATTACGCGCTACTTCACCGAAGACGGTGACAGCCCAATGGAACGCATCATTGCCCAGGTACTGAAGAATACCGATAACCGCATTCACAATGATATGCGCGTTAACCCGGCGTTCTTGTTTGCTGCCATGTTCTGGTATCCGTTACTGGAAGCCGCACAGAAAATTGCGCAAGAAAGCGGTCTGGCCTATTACGACGCTTTCGCGCTGGCAATGAACGACGTGCTGGACGAAGCCTGTCGCTCATTGGCGATCCCGAAACGTCTGACCTCACTGACCCGCGATATCTGGCAGTTGCAGTTACGTATGTCCCGTCGCCAGGGCAAACGCGCCTGGAAGCTGATGGAGCATCCAAAGTTCCGCGCTGCTTACGACCTGTTAGCGCTGCGTGCTGAAGTCGAACACAATGCGGAATTGCAGCGACTGGCGAAATGGTGGGGTGAATTCCAGGTTTCAGCGCCGCCAGAACAAAAAGGCATGCTGAACGAGCTGGATGAAGAGCCAGACGCACGTCGCCGCCATCGTCGCCCGCGTAAACGCGCGCCACGCCGTGAAGGCTCCGCATGACCTATCACGTATACCCAACAAATTTCGAGTCGCATCAAGGTGGTGACACAGATGAAGCTTGAAAAACGACGGGTATATATCGCCCTCGGCAGTAATTTAGCCTCCCCTCTGGAGCAGGTTAATGCTGCCGTGAAAGCGATCGGTGAAATCCCTGACAGCCGAATCGTGGCTGTCTCCTCGTTCTACCGTACACCGCCATTAGGCCCACAGGATCAACCCGATTACCTGAACGCCGCCGTCGCGCTGGAAACCACCCTCGCGCCGGAAGAATTGCTCAATCACACCCAACACATTGAGTTACAACAGGGTCGGGTGCGCAAAGCCGAACGCTGGGGGCCACGAACGCTGGACCTCGACATTATGCTGTTTGGCGATGAAGTGATTAACACCGAACGTCTGACCGTACCGCACTACGACATGAAAAACCGTGGTTTTATGCTGTGGCCGTTATTCGAAATTGCTTCTGAACTTATTTTTCCGGATGGTACAAGCCTGCATCAGCACCTCACCCAACTTGGTGTTGCAAAACCTGCACACTGGTAAAGTATCCTTTCCCCTTTAGCGTTTACTGCTTTAGCGCCAAACGATTGCTTAAAACAATTGCCCCCCTGAATGTGACTGTTAGAATGCCGATAAATATGACTTTCATCATCAGGAAATGTTATGAAACCCACCACCATTTCACTGCTGCAGAAATGCAAGCAAGAGAAAAAGCGCTTCGCAACTATCACCGCATATGACTACAGCTTCGCGAAGTTATTTGCCGACGAAGGTATCAATGTGATGCTGGTTGGCGACTCGCTGGGCATGACGGTACAAGGGCACGACTCCACCCTGCCCGTGACTGTTGAGGATATCGCTTACCACACTCGTGCCGTGCGTCGTGGCGCGCCCAACTGTCTATTGCTCTCCGACCTGCCGTTTATGGCTTACGCCACCCCGGAACAGGCGTTTGAAAACGCCGCGGTGGTCATGCGTGCGGGCGCCAATATGGTCAAAATTGAAGGCGGCGCCTGGCTGGTCGATACGGTGAAAATGCTCACTGAACGCGCCGTGCCGGTTTGTGGTCATCTGGGATTAACGCCCCAGTCGGTGAATATCTTCGGTGGCTATAAAATTCAGGGCCGCGGCGATGCCGGACAAGTGCTGCTGGATGACGCGCTGGCCTTAGAAGCCGCTGGCGCTCAGTTGCTGGTGCTGGAGTGCGTACCGGTTGAGCTGGCGAAGCGTGTCACGGAAGCGCTGTCGATTCCGGTGATTGGTATTGGTGCCGGTAACGTCACCGACGGGCAAATTCTCGTTATGCACGACGCGTTTGGCATTACCGGCGGCCACATCCCGAAATTTGCCAAGAATTTCCTCAATGAAGCAGGCGACATGCGCGCCGCCGTGCGGCAGTATATGGCTGAAGTGGAGTCCGGCGTTTATCCGGGCGAAGAACACAGTTTCCATTAAGGAGCCTTGTTGTGTTAATTATTGAAACCCTGCCGCTGCTGCGCCAGCATATTCGTCGTCTGCGTCTGGAAGGCAAACGCATCGCATTGGTTCCCACCATGGGTAATCTGCATGACGGTCATATGAAACTGGTCGATGAGGCAAAAGCCCGGGCTGATGTGGTCATCGTCAGCATTTTCGTCAACCCGATGCAATTCGACAGACCGGAAGATCTGGTACGCTATCCGCGCACGCTGCAGGAAGATTGCGAAAAGCTGAACAAACGCAAAGTCGATTATGTCTTTGCTCCAGCCGTTGAGGAAATCTACCCGCAGGGACTGGAAGGCCAGACGTACGTTGATGTTCCGGGACTCTCTACCATGCTGGAAGGTGCGAGCCGCCCAGGCCACTTCCGCGGCGTTTCCACCATCGTCAGCAAACTTTTTAACCTAATTCAGCCGGATATCGCCTGCTTCGGCGAGAAGGATTTCCAGCAACTGGCGCTGATTCGTAAAATGGTCGCCGATATGGGCTACGACATTGAGATTGTCGGCGTGCCGATTATCCGCGCCAAAGATGGTCTGGCACTCAGCTCGCGTAACGGGTACCTGACGGCAGAGCAGCGTAAAATCGCCCCTGGCTTATACAAAGTAATGAGCCGCATCGGGGAAAAATTACAGGCTGGAGAACGCGACCAGGAGGAAATTATTGCCATTGCCGAGCAGGAGCTAAACGAAAAAGGCTTTCGCGCCGACGATATTCAGATCCGTGATGCCGACACGCTGCTTGAACTCACCGAAAACAGCAAACGCGCGGTCATTCTGGTCGCCGCATGGCTGGGACAGGCTCGTCTGATCGATAATCAAAGCGTTACATTAGCCCAGTAGACAGGGGTTAAAAATCGGGCAATACTGCCTGATAATTTCCAAAGCAGGCCACAATCGCCTGCTTAGCCAAGATAAACGACAGGGTATAGAAGTTATGATTCGCACCATGCTGCAAGGCAAGCTCCACCGCGTAAAAGTCACGCAGGCGGACCTGCACTACGAAGGTTCCTGTGCCATTGACCAAGATTTCCTTGATGCCTCCGGTATTCTGGAAAACGAAGCGATTGATATCTGGAACGTGACCAATGGAAAACGCTTCTCAACCTATGCAATTGCGGCTGAACGCGGCTCTAAAATCATCTCGGTCAACGGTGCCGCGGCGCACTGCGCTGAGGTTGGCGATATTGTGATTATCGCCAGCTTCGTCACCATGTCTGATGCAGAAGCCCGGACATGGCGCCCGAAAGTGGCCTACTTTGAAGGCGACAACGAAATGAAGCGCACCGCGAAAGCCATTCCGGTCCAGGTTGCCTGATATTTTTTTTAAGAATTCACTTGGTAAATACATTTATCAAGTGAATTTCAAAAATACAAAATAAAATTCACCTTTATTTTAAATAGCGCACCCATATAAATATATTATATTTAATGCAACCCAGATACCAATGTAACCTTATGTATACTATACAGTATTAGCGACACTTAATATCTATTTTATTTTTTATAACAACACCAGTCATTTCTTTTCATAACGACATTCGATAAACTCTCTTCGAATTAATTTAATTCAAAATACAACACGATACAATATGTGTCGTTTGTTTTTATTTAGCAAAAATATGGATATTAAAATGTCTTTTAAGAAATATAGTCTGGCAGCAGCAGTCGCATTAGTTATAAGCGCAGGTTCTGCAATGGCGGCAGATGTACCATCGGATACCGGTACTGTTACTTTCCACGGACTGGTGTCTAGCAATACCTGTAAAATTTCCGTCGATAACAAAATCGACCAGAACGGTAACGACTTCGACGTTAACCTGGACACCGTGTTTGTGAAAGACTTTGCTAACGCATTGGGCGCCAGCAGCACCTTAGGTGAAAAGAACTTCACGCTGAACCTGACCGAGTGCGATCCCGCAACTGTCACCAGCGCCTCTGCACAGTTTGACTCCTGGGGCGGTTCCAGCTCCACTTCTGAAGGTATGCTGGTGCCACCGGCAAACCTGCAAGATGCTGCTGCCAACGTAAACCTGGTATTGTCTAACAACGGCAATAGCAACACAGATCAGGTAAAAGTTGACCAGACCAATAACACCCAGATCGCGACTGTCACCAACGGCATTGGCAATTTATTCTACCGCGTAGCCTATACCCAAGGTCAGGGCTGGGATACAACAAACAACCCGGTAACCGCTGGTACCGTACAGGCACAGGTAGCATTTACCGTTATCTATAATTAAGTCCTGTTTTTTTAAGTATATAAAATCAACCCCTTAACATTGTTAGGGGGTTTTTAATAACATTCCAACAGGAAGTGGAAAATGATCAGCACAACATTTTATAAGGGATTAAAAACCACCTGCTTTGCCGCAGCAATTTGCGCCTCTCTCCCGGCCAGCGCCGATATCGTCATTTCCGGGACGCGTATTATCTATCCGCAATCCTCCAAAGACGTGATTGTTAACCTCGATAACCGGGGCAATAAGCCGCTGCTGGTGCAAACCTGGCTGGATGACGGGCGTGACGGAACCAATCCACAAGAACTCAAGCTGCCGTTTGTCATTACCCCGCCGGTTTCTCGTGTTGATCCGCAAAAAGGTCAGTCGGTGCGTATTACCTATATGGGTGGCGCTTTGCCGCAGGATCGTGAATCGCTGTTCTGGTTTAACGTTCTGGAGATTCCGCCAAAATCTAAAGCTAAAGAAGGTGAAAGCCTGAACCAGCTGCAGCTCGCGTTTCGTACTCGCATCAAGCTTTTCTTCCGCCCGGACAGCTTAAAAGGCACGCCAGGCGACGCCGCAGAGCATATCAAATGGTCGCAGAAAAAAGAGGGGAATACCCTTTCTCTGGTTGCCCAAAATGACGCGCCTTACAACGTTTCTATTTCCAGCGTCTCGTTTAAAGTCGGCGGCAAGAATTACGAAGTAGAAAGTAAATCTATACTGCCTTTTAGTAATATCAATATGCCGGTTAAAGGTTTAACAAATAACACCGGCGGAACCGTTATGTATTACACCATTAACGATAACGGCGGTTCTGAGAAACGCGAAGCCAAAATTAACTAATCTGAATAATTATTATTTGCGTCGATGTCGTGGGTAAGGAACTACCCACGCTAACTATGCGGGAATGCCATGCTTTTTAAACGTTCGCTATTATGTCTTGCCGTCAGTGCCGCACTTCCATTTTCTGTTTGCGCTGTGGAATCCGTACCGGAAACAGAAGAGACTGTAGAATTTAACGATCAATTCTTATTCAACAGCGGTACAAACATTGATGTCAGCCGTTTTGCGAATGGCAACCCGGTATTAGCCGGGGTTTATCGGGTTAAAATTAACCTTAATAATAATTTAAAAATCACCTCTGAAGTTACTTTCAAAGAAAATGGTACGTATCGCGCCAGCGCCTGTATTACGCCATTATTATTAGCACAAGCCGGCGTTGATACAAAAACAATTAGCAGTGATTACGCTGCTGACGATAATGCATCTTGTATAGATATTAAAAAATATTACCCCGGTGCATCTGCAAATTATGACACAGGTAAACAGGCGCTCGATCTGAACTTCCCCCAGATTTATATCCTGAAACGCCCTGCGGGCTATGTCGATCCCTCCCTGTGGGAAGATGGCGTCCCTGCCGCCCTCGTTTCTTATGATATGAACGCCTGGCATAGCGAAGGCAACGGCAGTACATCCGACACGGCATATATGGGCTTGCGTTATGGTCTGAATATGGGGCCGTGGCGTTTACGCTCACGCGGCAACCTGAACTGGGATAAAGACAACGGCAGCAAATACACCAGCCAGGATATCTATTTACAGCGTGATATTACGCCATTAAGCGCGCAAATGGTGCTCGGCGATTCCTACACCCGTGGCGATGCGTTTGACTCCTTCAGCCTGCGTGGCGCACGGATGTATAACGATGACCGTATGTTACCGATCGGCACCAGCAACTATGCGCCGGTCATTCGCGGTGTGGCGAACAGTAACGCCAAAGTTACCGTTACGCAAAGCGGCAATAAAATCTACGAAACTACCGTACCACCGGGTGCCTTTGAGATAAACGACCTCAGCACCACCGGTTACGGTAACGACCTGTTGGTTACCGTTGAAGAATCTGATGGCAGCAAGCGCACGTTTACCGTGCCCTTCTCCTCCGTGACTCAAATGCTGCGCCCCGGCGCTACGCGCTGGGATATCGGCGTCGGTGAGTTGAACAACGATTCTTACGCTGACAAACCGCAGGTCGGTTACGCCCAGTTTTACTACGGTCTGAATAATACCTTTACCGGCTATATCGGCGCGCAGTATACCGACATGGATTTCTATGCCGGGCTACTGGGGCTGGCCATGAACACCCGCATCGGCGCATTTGCTTTCGACATTACCCAATCTCATGCCGAAGTTGACGAGCTGGGGACGTTAAGCGGGCAAAGCTATCGCCTGACCTACAGTAAAATGGTCGAGGCGACGAATACCTCCTTTAACGTGGCGGCTTATCGTTTTTCAACCGAAGATTATCTCAGCCTGAACGACGCCGCTTCCCTTCGGGATAGCGTTAAGCGGCAGAAATATGAAAACCAGGCTTACCAGTCTAGCGCCGAACTCTATTCCGATTACCAGCGCACTAAAAATCAGGTACAGATCAGTATTAACCAGCCGCTACAGTCCAGCGACTCTACTTACGGATCGGTATACGTCAGCGGGACCTGGCAGGATTACTGGAATGGCGACAGCTCTACCTCCAATTACAGCCTCGGCTACAACAACAGTTTTGCTTACGGCAGTTACAGCCTGTCGCTACAACGTTCCTACGATCAAAACGGTGCCAAAGATGACAGCATCTATCTGAGTCTCAGCATCCCGCTGAACGTCTTCTCGAATAGCTACGATCGTTCAGGCGGGTTCAGCAATATCAATATGGGGCTGCACTCAGATATGAAGGGCGGTGCCAGCTTCAACTCAACGGCCAGTGGCAATACGAAAAATAACGATATCAGTTATTCCGTGAGTGCCTCCTCCAGCGGCGGTGGCAACTACGGCAACCTTAATCAGGTGAGCGGTTTTACCTCGCTGAACAGCAGTTATGGTCCACTGGGCGTTTCAGCATCGTATAGCGATGATAATAGTAAACAGTATTCAGCCACCTATAGCGGCGGTATGGTGCTGCACTCTGGCGGGGTAGCGTTCGCACCGGGCAGTATCGGTGATGCCGATGCGCTGGCGCTGGTGAAGGCCAGCGGCGCAGAGGGTGCTGGCATCGGCTACGGCAACAGTGAAATAGGCAAATCCGGCTACGGCATCATGCCGTATATGTCGGCTTACCGTGAGAACCGCGTATCGCTGGATATCAGCACACTGGAAACTGACGTTGAAGTGAAAAACACCAGCGCCGTGACCGTACCGCGCAGCGGTGCTGTGGTACTGGTGAATTTTGAAACCGATGAAGGCCGTTCACTGATTCTGGAATTACAGCGCAGCGATAAAGGTTTTATTCCATTGGGTGCAGATGTACTGAATGAAAAGAACGAGCCTATCGGCACCGTGGGCCAGGCGGGCCAGGCCTATGTGCGCGGCGTTGAGGATCAGGGCGTGCTGCGTGTGGTTTGGGGCAGCGGCAAAGAAAGTACCTGTACCGTTCATTATCAGGTAACAGGAAATACAACGAAAGCAGGGTTAACGCCGGTTCTGAGTGACCAGGTTTGCCAGATGTAACCTTAGGGAAAATCAGTGAGAGGGAATATGAAAAAAAATATGCTCAGACTGCCTGTTGTCGCTCTCATCGCGATGGCGGCCTCAGGAGCAGCGCTGGCGGGAGGGACTAACCTTGATGTCAACTTTACTGCCTCCGTGAACGAAACCACCTGCAATATGAAGCTACAGGGCGGCAGTGGCTCGGACACCGACCAGACGCTGAAAATCGGCAACGATATTGGCGTGCGGATTAGCGACTTTGGCACATCAGCCAACCGGGCTGGCAACGCAGCCGCACAGGGTAATTTCAAAATCATGATCGTGGAATGCCCGCCGACGCTGACGTCGTTAAAAACGAAAATAACCGGGAGTCAATCAGGTTATTTAACCACGGGCATTCTTAACGCCATTAAAAAAGAAAATGGCGGAGCCGACTATACCGCCGTGTCTATCGCACGTATGACAACGCCAAACGCACCGTTCGTGATCAACTCAACGGCCGCAGGCGAGAGTCTGATCTGGACAAACGATGAAATTAAAGCTGGCGAAGTGCCCCTGGTTGCCGTGTTACAGGCGACACAGGATGGCAGGGTAACCACTGGCACTTTTGAAGCCACCGCTACCTTTGAATTCAGCTACGAATAAATTGCGCAGAATACGGAGCACTATCATGAAATTGACCCCAGCTTTACTCGCGTTATCCGTTTCTGCCGTTCTCTTTTCGGGAGTAGCCAGCAGCGCCGTTATTTCCGGGACCACTTCGGCGAAGATGAAATTTACCTCGACCGTCGTCACCGGAACCTGCACGGCAAAAGTGGTAGACGGCAGCGGTGCCAGCACTGCCGAAATTAAATATGGCGATATTTATCGTTCGGATATCGGCAAAAGCACCGTCCCGCTTTCAATCCAGTTGAGCAACTGCTCCGGCGTGACCAGCGCGACGGTCGCCGCCAAACCGGGCTCAGGCGGTAAGTGCTCCGGTAAATCGTATGACGGCGGCCTGAAAACGGCGTTTGAAATCTGGAGCGGCGCGGTGGATACCGGCGTGCAGCTTTCCTGCACGACACCGCCAGCAGCGCAGGTGGTGACGATATCCAACGGAAGCGGGCAATACCCGATGCAGTCAAGGATTGTCGCTGCCGAGGGGCAAACTGCGGCGACTGTCGAGATGGGTAACGTTTCTGCCCCTGTCACCTTTGTTGTGACCTACCCGTAATTATCTGCCAAAGCTGGAGTGACGCTGTATTAGCAGCCATTTCATTGTGATTTTATGTTTAGGGAAAAACCATGAGAGTAAACAGAAATAAAAGCTATCTCAGCCTGCCTGTTGCCGCCTTTGTGTTAATAGCGGCCTCTGGCACCGCGTTCGCAGAAGAAAGCACCCTGGATGCCACCCTGACCGCCAACATTAAAGAAACCACCTGTGATATGAAGTTGGTGGGTGGGACCGGCAGTGACACCAAAAGAAATATAACAGTATCCATTCCTGGCCGTTCTAACAACTTTATCCCACTTGCTGATGGGCAAGCGGGTAAAGCCTCAGCGACATTTAAACTGGTGATTGTCGAATGCCCGGAGTCATTGACGTCATTAAAAACCACGATTAACGGAACGGCTGACAGCCGGTTAACCACCGGCCTGGCAAATCAAATTGCGAAAGCCGAGGGTGGCGCAGAATATGCGGCCCTTGAGATTGCCCGCAGCATAGCAATAGATTCTCCCTTCACCATTGGCGATAGCTCGGATACTGGCCGTCTGGTGTGGACACGAGACGAAATTGCTCAAAAAGAAGTGTCGCTGACGGCCACCCTGCGAGAGACACAGTCCGGTCTTATGACCATCGGCAAGTTCACGACGATTGCTACCTTCAACTTTAGTTATGAATAAGTTGCGCAGAATACGGAGCGCTTTGATGAAAAATATTAACTTTTTAACCGTCCTGTCTCTTTCTGCCATTTTATTCTCAGCAACGACAACGGCGGCCATTACAGGAACCGATGACGTCGAAATGACGTTTAACGCTACACTTACCAGCACCACCTGTAACGCTCAAATTATTGATATGGCAGGTGCCCCGACCAGCATCATTGACTATGGTGATGTGTTTAAATCAGAGATAGCCAATAAATCGCGGGTGGTACAATTTAAAATTAACTATACCGACTGTTCTGGCGTTGGCAGTATCGACATAAAAGCGAAGCCCGGTGCTGGCGGGACCTGTTCCGGGGTTAATGCCGACGGTAACTCCTATGCAGCTGGTAATAATGCCGCCTTTGAACTCTGGTATGGCAACGTTGACAGAGATGTCGAAATGTTATGCTCAGGAAAATATTATATTATGTCCTGGACTCCTCTCGAAGGAGCATCTTCGATGCTCTTCAGCTCCCGTATCGTCGTCGCCAAAGGAGAAGATATTACCAAGGTGGATCCTGGCGCAGTCTCCGCCCCTATCACCTTTGTTATAACTTATAAATAAAACCCAGGGGCCACACGAATGCACTCACTACCGTTTTTTCTACGCCGACGAGTCCTGACGCTGCTGGCTGGGTTATGTTGCCTGGTGAGTTTCAGCCATGCGGGAGAGTTAGATGCGAACCTCAATGCGACAATTGTTGATACCACCTGTAAATTCAGCGTGGAAAACGGCGATGATGTGTATCTGCCAACCGTAATGCGTAACTGGTTTTATAACGCCGACGGCAGCAACCGCTACACCCCCACCGACGAAGCGGGCGGCACGCCGTTTACTCTCCACGTTGATGAATGCTATGTCAGTAGCGGCATTAAACAACTGACGTTCAGCTTCAGCCCGCAGTCCGGGTTCTGGAACAACCAGAATCAGGTATTTAAAAACGACGCCACGGCAGGCGCGGCGGAAAATGTCGGCGTGGTGATATTTTCCAGCGACTATAAAACCAACGTACTGAACAGCGATGGCAGTTCAGCGGTGATGTACGATGTCTCGAACAAAAGCAGCGCACAGTATTTAACGGATTATCAGTTCTATGCGCGCTATCAGAATATCGGGGCAGTCACCGCAGGCATCGTCACCAGCAATGTCGTTGTAGACGTCAAATACGAATAAAAGGATTTATGATGAAATTGAGTCGTTTATCACTGGCACTGGTGATCCTGGGCGCATCGGGCGCAGCCCATGCGGCCTTTGAGTGTCGTTTCAATGATAACAATGCGCGACAGATTATGACGCCGGGCGTGCAACCGGTAATCACACCGCTGCCGCCGGGAACCATCACTGCGCCTACGCAAATAAGCACCACCATCCTGATGGAGATACAGCCTTCGTTAACGTCTTACTGTGATGTCGGCAATGACGGCGATAACGTTTACCAGAAGACAGATACCTCGCTAGTGTTGGGTTACGTGGAAAATAAAGCCATGTTCAGAACGAACATTCAGGGTATTTATTACGCCATTGCGATCTACCCTGATGATAACCGCATCGCGGCCTGGTTCCCGCCTGGTACAGGGGGATGGACTCTCACCGGTGACATCCATGAAGATGAAGGCATTGTTGACGACCAAATCTGGCGTGCACGGATGGAGATTTACCAGTATCCCGATTTTAACGGCGTACCGAGCGGTACGACCATGCTAACCGCCATCGGCGGCCCGCTGGGGGAAATAGTGCTGGGCAATCCGATGACGGGAACAGTCGATGATCACCCCCGCCCGCTGATCAACATCTCGGAAATGTCGTTTAATATTCCCTTAAACGAGCCGACCTGCGCGTTACGCGCGCCCACCACCGTTGACCTGGGAGACTGGTATCGTTCCGATCTGGAAAACGACAGCACCAAAGAGGTGTCGTTTCAGATTACCGGCACCTGCGTTAATACTATGGCGGTATACTCCACCATTAGCTCCTCGCACACCACGGCGGATAAAGGCTATTTTACTAATGCTATCACCAGCAATTCTGCCATTACCGCCGCGGGTGGCGTTGGGGTACAACTCAGTTCGGAAGCAAGCCATCATCTGTACGCCAATGGCTCCAGATTTACCCTGGCGATGGGTGAAATAGCCTATCAGGATCCGGTCAATATCGTCGATTACACCATGAAGGCGAAACTGGTGAAAACCGGCTCTGAACCGGTGACTGCGGGCGTTTTCGGCACCACGGTGACTTTCCAGGTCACCTACGAATAAGCTACCCCTGCGGCTGATTGCTAATCAGCCGCGACATCGTTTCCAGCGAATCCGTGCGTAAAATATACAGCCTTTTGAGCAGCATCGGATTATCTCCCGGCTTCACCTTCCCTCTCACCGTGGTCACCGCCATGTGGAATCCCGCATCGCCCGCCGCTTTTACCGCCGTGGCGTTATACCCACCAAACGGGTAAGAAAGATACAGAACGTGGGAATTGAACTGGGACAGCGCCCGACGCGAACGGGCAAAATCGAACAGAATATTGTGATAGCTGCGACTCAGCAGGATCGGCCGGTGATTGGCATCCACACGGTGCAGGAAATGAGTATGCGACTGGAAGTCGAACACGTCGCGGATCCCATTCAGTTCAGAGACGCTCATAAACTGTAGCGATTTCGGATCCCACTTCTGCGGGTGGCGCTTAATGCGTGACGAGATAATAAACGCCGTCGCCTTCATACCGTTCTGTTTCAACACCGGATAAGCATAACGACTCACCGACTTCAGGCCATCGTCGAACGTCAGCACCACCGCCCGCGCCGGGAGGTTCATATTGTTGCGTACATAGCCTTCCAGTTGATACATCGTCAGCGTCGTGTAGCCGCGGTCCTGGAGCCAGGCCATCTGGTTACTGAAGGCACGTACGGAGGTCGTCGTGGAGGTGTGGCGAAAGCGGGTGTTCTCTTCATCGCGAAGAATATGGTGATACGTTAACACCGGGATGCCGTTGTCTTCCTGCGCATCCAGAGCACTGATATAAGCCAGTCTGCCGCCAATGCGGATCTGGAACCACGTCTGGTTGAGTCGGTCTTTAAGCTTACTGATAATGGGATAGCGCAGATTATCTGCCAGCACGCCAAACGGCGCGCTACCGACATCTGGGGCATTATAAACCGGTGTATCTTTCCAGGTAATCAGGCTTTGATTGCTGAGCGGTTTATTGAGATCGCCCAGACCATCGTCAACTTTCTGCCGCCCCTGAACAGGCTCCAGATGTCCCTTATCAATAAATCCGGTGCCAAAGCCAAAGGTAAATTCGTAATAGTCTGCCGCGATGGGCTCAACGGCAAGGATCTGCCCGGCGCGAATATTCCCGACCGTCACCATCTTATTGCCAATCTGCGCCCATACGGCGGCCGCTTCGGTGGTTTGCATATAGCGAGCAGGCAAAGCCGCGGCGACGCTGCCAGAGAACAGGAGCACTACAACAAGCAGAACGCGCATAACCATATGAGATAACCGAGGCGAGAAACCTCGGTTATTGTAGCAAAAGCATCATCAATACCAATGATTAATACTCATACAAATCATGCTTCAACACGAAGGGGGGATTTTTTTGTTGTTGATGCCAGAGGCTGGAGACTTCGGGGCCGCCAAGCGCGACGATGCAATCGCGAAACGCAGAACTGCTCAGCGATTCCCGTGACGAAATCATTCGCTCAAGCAATGGATAGCTGATACCTGAAATCACTTCACACTGGGGGTGTTTGTGGCTCATTAACGAGGCCACGCGGTACGGCGCGGCCCCTGCGGTATCCGTCAGGAAGATCACGCCCTCGCCTGAGTCGGTGGCATGCAGGGCATGGCACATCATGCGGCTTAACATATTCGAGCTGAGCCCACGCCAGAAACTTACCGCCTGACATTGCTCCAACGGACCGTACTTTTTCTCCAGACGATGCAGCATATCCTGTGCCTTATCGTCATGACAGGTAATTACCCAACCTAACATTGCCTACCTCCTTAGCAGGCAAGTAGTTTATCAGTGTGATAAATCCATAATGGTGATAAGCATCAAAAGTCTTCCTCTCCCGCACAGAGAGAGGAAGAAAGTATTAGCTGCGCAGGCCGCGTCCACGCTGGATCAGGTACCAGCACAGCAAATAAAACGCCGCAATGAACACCACCAGCACGCCAAACGTGGTGACCAGCGGAACATCATGAATACCCAGGAAGCCGTAGCGGAAGCCGCTAATCATGTAGACAATTGGGTTCAGATGCGACAGTCCCTGCCAGAACGGCGGCAGCAGCGTTAACGAATAGAACACGCCACCCAGATAGGTCAGCGGCGTCAACACGAAGGTGGGGATCAGGCTGATATCATCAAAGGTTTTTGCAAAGACTGCGTTCAACAAACCGGCCAGCGAGAACAGTACTGCCGTTAGCACCAGCGTGAGCGCCACAAAGACCCAGGAATGCACCTGGAACGGCACGAAGAACAGTGAAATAGCCGTCACCAGAATGCCTACGCACAGGCCACGCGCCACGCCGCCGCCGACGAAACCGGCAATAATCACGTGCGTCGGCACCGGGGCGACCAGCAGCTCTTCAATATTGCGTTGAAACTTGGCGCTAAAGAACGACGAGGCCACGTTGGCGTACGAGTTGGTGATCACTGCCATCATAATCAGCCCCGGCACAATAAACTGCATGTAGCTAAAGCCATGCATTTCGCCGATACGCGAGCCAATCAAATTACCAAAAATAATAAAATAGAGCGTCATGGTGATGACGGGAGGCACCAAAGTCTGGACCCAGATACGCATAAAGCGATGGATCTCTTTCGCCCAGATGCTTTTCAGCGCAACCCAGTAAAGCTGCATCATGCGCGATCTCCTTGTTTTTCATGAACCAGAGAAACAAATAGTTCTTCCAGTCGGTTCGCTTTGTTACGCATACTCAATACCTGAATGCCCTGCGCGCTGAGCTGTGAGAAGACGCTGTTGACCCCTTGTTCACGCAGAACCTCCACTTCCAGCGTGGAAGTGTCGACCAGCCGGTACTGATAACCTTCCAGTTTCGGCAGCGGGCTTTTCGGCGCCAGATCGAGGATAAAAGTCTCGGATTTCAGTTTGGAGAGCAGGCTCTTCATCGAGGTGTTTTCCACCAACTCACCATGCTGAATAATGCCGATATTGCGACACAGCATTTCCGCTTCTTCGAGATAGTGGGTGGTCAGAATAATAGTGGTGCCTTTATCGTTTAAATCCTTTAAAAAGCCCCACATTGAACGACGTAACTCAATGTCGACGCCCGCCGTTGGTTCATCCAGGATGAGTAATTTTGGCTCGTGCATCAGCGCACGGGCAATCATCAGACGCCGTTTCATCCCGCCGGAAAGCATGCGCGCACGCTCGTTACGTTTTTCCCATAAATCGAGCTGCTTTAAATATAATTCGCTGCGTTTGACCGCTTCTTTATGCTCAACACCGTAGTAACCCGCCTGGTTGACCACGATCTGCTGCACGGTTTCAAACGGGTTAAAGTTAAACTCCTGCGGCACCAGACCAAGCTGACGTTTAGCATTAACCGTGTCTTTTTCGAGATCGTATCCGAAGACGCTCACCCGTCCGGAGGTTTTATTCACCAACGAGCTGATTATCCCAATGGTGGTGGACTTTCCTGCGCCATTCGGTCCCAAAAGCGCATAGAAATCACCCGCTTCGACTTGCAAATCTATGCCGCGTAGCGCCTGCACGCCACCGGGATAGGTTTTCTTAAGTTGTTGAAGTTCCAGAGCAATGGTCATGGTTTTTTACTTACCTTACGTTCTGACATTTTATATATAGTTTAATTAATGCTGGAGTTACCCTATATTAGCCCATCGAATTTATCTGGCTTCGGGTCGTACAACTCCATGAAAGACATAGATACACTCATCAGCAACAATGCACTATGGTCAAAAATGCTGGTAGAAGAGGATCCCGGATTTTTTGAAACGCTCACGCATGCCCAGAATCCGCGTTTTCTATGGATTGGATGTTCCGATAGCCGCGTTCCCGCTGAACGTTTAACCGGTCTTGAACCGGGTGAACTGTTTGTTCACCGTAATGTTGCTAATCTGGTTATTCACACCGATCTGAACTGTCTCTCAGTCGTTCAGTATGCGGTGGATGTGCTGGAAGTGGAACATATTATTATATGCGGCCACTATGGATGCGGCGGAGTCCAGGCGGCAATTGAAAATAAAGAACAGGGGCTGATTGATAACTGGTTACTGCACATCCGCGATATCTGGTTCAAACACAGCTCACTGCTGGGCGAAATGCCGCAGGAACGTCGCATGGACACCCTGTGCGAACTGAATGTGATGGAACAGGTCTATAACCTGGGCCACTCAACCATTATGCGTTCAGCCTGGAAGCGCGGTCAGAAAGTCACTATTCACGGCTGGGCTTACGGTATTCATGACGGTCTGCTGCGCGATCTTGACGTCACCGCCACCAGCCGCGAAACGCTGGAGCAGCGCTATCGCCAAGGGTTGTCTAACCTTAGTCAGAAACACAGCAACCATAAATAATGTGACATTGCCGGGAGGCGGCTACACCTTACCCGGCCTACAAACCTACGCCGTAGGCCTGATAAGCGAAGCGCCATCAGGCACTCCAGTTAATTACTCATCCAGCAGCACCACTTTGCCAACGTACGGCAGATGGCGATAACGCTGGGCATAGTCGATGCCGTAACCAACAACAAACTCATCCGGAATGGAAAAGCCGATAAACTCGACCGGAACATTCACTTCACGGCGAGACGGTTTATCCAGCAGCGTACAGATAGCCAGGGATTTCGGCTCGCGCAGGCTCAGAATTTCACGCACTTTGGACAGCGTATTGCCGGAGTCGATGATGTCTTCGACAATCAGCACGTCCTTGCCACGAATATCTTCATCCAGGTCTTTCAGGATTTTAACATCACGCGTAGTAGACATTCCGCTGCCATAGCTGGATGCCGTCATGAAATCGACTTCGTGGGAGACATGCACTTCACGGCACAGATCCGCCATAAACATAAATGAGCCACGTAACAGACCAACCAGCACCATATCGCTGCCGCTGTCCTTGTAACGTTCATTAATCTGGCGCCCCAGTTCAGCAATACGCGCTTTGATCTCCGCTTCCGGGATCATCACTTCAACAGTATGTTTCATAAACCCTATAACTCACTGATTTTTATCAGTTGACACATCATGCAGATCGAAAGAAAGCGCTTACGTTGATACACCGACTGACAGACGGCGACCCGCTCTAACCACAAAACTTGCGACAGCATACAAACAATTCAGTTGATGAAGTATACCAGTAAAGAGAGCGGGTTCCTCTGATAGTTCACAGGAGAACCCGTTTGCGGCGTTTTTTGTACGCTTATTAATCAACACCAGGAGCGCACGGCTGACTGTGGCTAAAACGTTTCCCAGTGTGGGTCTTGTGGCGAACTCCCCGCGGAGGTCGCTCGTGGAGTATCCTTAGGTGGTTTTCGATGCTCACTGTTGGAGGCATCGCGAGTGATGCGAAATGCCGCCACGGCCAGGCGTAACTGTTCAGCTTGTTGTTCCAACGAAGCGGCGGCGGCGGCAGACTCTTCTACCAGCGCGGCGTTTTGTTGTGTGACACTGTCCATTTGCGAGACCGCGAGGCTCACCTGCTCAATCCCCCGACTCTGTTCTTCCGAGGCTGAGGCGATTTCCCCCATGATGTCCGTCACGCGGGTAACCGCAGCGACAATCTCTTTCATTGTTTTACCCGCGTCCGACACCTGCTGAGATCCCATCCCCACACTGTGGGTTGAGTTATCAATCAACGCCTTGATCTCTTTGGCTGCCTGAGCGCTACGGCTTGCCAGGGTACGGACTTCGCCCGCCACAACAGCAAATCCGCGGCCCTGCTCTCCTGCTCTGGCAGCCTCAACCGCCGCATTGAGCGCCAGGATATTGGTCTGGAAAGCAATACTGTCGATGACGCTGGTGATCTGCGCAATTTGCTGTGAACTACCGGCAATTTCACTCATTGTATGCACGACAGTATCAACAACCCGTCCACCACGTGCGGCAGTATCAGACGCATTCTTAGCCAGTTGAGTTGCCTGTTTCGCATTGTCCGTATTTTGCTTCACGGTCGCGGTAAGCTGTTCTATGCTGGCGGCTGTCTCTTCAAGTGAAGCGGCCTGCTGCTCGGTACGCGAAGACAGATCGTTGTTACCTGATGAGATTTCCGCTGCACCGCTATGAATCGTTTCTGAGCTGTTACGCACCGACGTGACTGTCGAAATCAGCGACTGTCGCATTTCATCTAAGCCCGTCGCCAAACGCCCCATTTCATTACGTCCCTGGACGTCGAGTTGATGGGTCAAATCACCACGGGTAATAATGCGAATATGCTCCATAATCTGCGCCAGGGGTTTAAGCAGCATATGCTGCAACCCGCTCCAGATCATGCCCAGAACGATGAGCACAGCGACGACAATTGCCCCTAATGTCCATTGCATGCGGGTAAAGCTGTGCTGATTCTCCGCCGCCGCGTGCTGAAGCAGCGCGTTATTTTCGTTACGCCACTGGTCATAGCTGGCTTCCATCTCATCCTGCGCCTTCTGAGCATCAAGATCGCCATAGGCTTGATAGTTATTCGCGCGCAGATACTCTATCGATAACGCCATCACGTCGTGCATCTGCCGATACTGTTTTTCTATTTCAGATGCAATTTGCGGATTCTGCCCCGACACCTGCGGCAATGACTGATAATGCGCGAAGTATCCCTCAGCCTTCTTCATTGACTCACTCGCCGTTTTCAGCAAAGTATCAATTGCCGCCAGTGAGGCCGGATCGCGTTGGTTCTTTAAGAAACGAATTGCTACACGGGTTACCGTTACCCGGGTTTTAATCAGCGTATTGACGCTATCACTCAGATTTTCCTGTTGGGCGTTCAGGGTGCCTGAGTTCTGGAAATTATGGCGATCATTGTTTACCGCAGAATAAAAAAAGCTTCCTGTCACGACCTGTAGCAAACAGAAAATGGCGAGAACCAGAAGAATACCGGTAATAACGCGCACATTTTTAATCATAGTATTTCATCCATTGAACTCACATTGGGTACCCAATGATTATCGGCTTCAAAGGCGATTACTTTATGTGCAATAGCAGAATTTGCAGGAGGAGGGAGTCGTGCGATGAAACGCTGTAAAGAGACTGTGTTTTATCCGGCCTACGAGAGATTTCTGCAGGCCGGATAAGCACAACGCGATTTTTTTAGACAGTGAAGCCGAGCATCATCCCGGTATCTTCATGCTCTAGCAGATGACAGTGCGCCATATAGGCATGCTCTTTTGGCGCGTCGTGGTCAAACTTCACCAGCACCTCGCTCACGCCGCCTTCTACCCGCACCGTGTCCTTCCATCCCGCGCGGTGTGCGGCTGGCGCTTTGCCGTTCTCAGACAGAATGCGGAACTGCGTGCCGTGAATGTGGAACGGATGCAGCATCATGTCGCCCTGACCGGAAATCACCCAGCGTTCATGCTGCCCTTTCGCCGCGGCAAACATCGGTTTATTCATATCAAACGCCTGACCATTAATCCGGTTGGCGTTATGGAAATCAAACGATCCGCCATGCTTCATGTTGCCCATATCACCATGCTGCATATTCCCCATCTCACCGTGGTTCATATTGCCATGATTCATATTGCCGTGGCCCATATTGTCATTATTCATATGGCCCATCATCTTCCCATGATCCATACCCGCCATGGCCTGAGCGCCGTATTTCTTCATCAGCATTTGCATGCCCATCATATCGAGCATCGGATCCATCGACAATTGCAGTTTGCGCACCGTCAGCCCTTCCAGTGACGGCAGCGATGGCATGGATATCAGAGAATCTGGCAGCGTGCCGGAAGCGCTAATCAGCAGCGGCTGAACGCGCATCACCGGGTGCGGCTTATCAAATGGCGCAACTGCCATGCCCATCTGGCTGACTGGCAGAGTGACCAGATCAAAAGCTTTGCCGTCACTGACATCCACCAGCACTTCAAAGCGCTCACCCATCAGCATAGGAAGCTCGGTCGCTTTTACCGGTTCCGCCAACAGTCCACCGTCGCTGGCAATGACGTACAAAGGACGATTGTCGCTGGCCGCAATGTTCAGTGAGCGTGCGTTACAACCATTCAGCAGGCGTAGACGCAACCAGCCACGCGGTGCGGCATGCTGAGGATAAATCGCCCCATTGGTCAGCAGCGTATCGCCAAACCAGCCGACGGCGGCGGTCATGATGTCCAGTTGATAATCAACCTGCCCATCAGCAGAGAACTGTTTGTCCTGAATAATCACCGGTACATCATCAATGCCCCACTGCTTAGGCAGCATCAGCTTGCGAATCTCTTCATCTTCAATCAGCACCAGTCCGGCCAGTCCCATCGCTACCTGACGACCGGTCTTTCCATGCTGATGCGGGTGGAACCAGCATGTTGCCGCCCGCTGATCCGGCGTGAAGGTCACTGAACGTTTCCCGCCCGCCGGGATAATGCCTTGCGGCCCACCGTCGACTTCACCGGGGATTTCCAGACCGTGCCAGTGCAACGTCGTCTCTTCGGCAAGCTGGTTATGGATATCCACGGTCACCGATTGCCCTTTGTTCAGCTTGACCGCAGGTCCGAGTAAATTGCCGTTATATCCCCAGGTCGTCGCTGTTTTACCAGCAAAGCTCGATTTTCCGGCTTGCACCACCAATTGCATACGGTTTGAGGCATCCGCGGTTAGCAGGTCAGGAATGGGCAATGCAGGGCGGTCTGCGGCAAATACGCTCCGGCTCCACAGAGGTAACGCTGACGCGACGCCCAGCGCCACGGAGTACTTTAAAAAGTCACGACGTTGCATAATCACTTCCTTATATTCAGCAGCTTAAGCAGGCTATCTTTTAAGCATAAGCCTTCCCCTTACGGGAAGGTCAAGTGAACGGCTAATAATAAAGGTCGTCGCTTCGCTCGCAGTATGCTAACGTTTAAATTCCGTGATGCAGTGGTAGAAGCAATGAAGACGTTTTTCAGAACAGTTTTGTTCGGCAGCCTGATGGCCGTATGCGCAAATAGCTACGCGCTCAGCGAGTCCGAAGCCGAAGATATGGCCGATTTAACGGCAGTTTTTGTTTTTCTGAAAAATGACTGTGGATACCAGAATTTGCCTAATGGGCAGATTCGTCGCGCACTGGTCTTTTTTGCCCAGCAAAACCAGTGGGACCTGAGTAATTACGACACCTTCAATATGAAAGCGCTGGGTGAAGACAGCTACCGCGATCTCAGCGGTATCGGCATCCCAACGGCAAAGAAATGCAAAGCGCTGGCACGTGACTCTCTGAGCCTGCTGGCCTACGTTAAATAGATAGTTTTGCGGAGCCCTCAGGCTCCGCATGAATTAACGCTGTTGCACAAATTCGCGGTATGCCGCCACAACCTGAAGAAAGTCCTCTACACCACAGAGCGAAAAACTTTCTTCGTCGTAGTAGCTCATCCCCTCTTCCATCTCATCGCCAGAGAACTCCAGCTGATTAGCGCGGACCATCACTTCTTCGCCATCCAGCCAGAGCGTGTATTCATGCCCTGCTCGCTGCCAGGAGCGCTCACTGCCCTTAACCGCACGCGCTGCCTGTTCCACTTCATCAAGTAAGGCCAGGTTTTCTTTCACTTCCTCATTAAACCAGTGCCCCACCACCTCGTGGCCCATGGACATACGCACTTTTACCACTCCGGTAATATCGCGCAGAAATTCGTAATCCATAATGTCTTCCTCTGCTCCCGGCAATGCGCCAATACCGCATTGCGCCTTGCTGTAATTATCGCAGCAGCGCGGCAGAAAAAAAGCGTAGCGGGTATAAGGAATAGAAATAAAAATGCCCGGAGAAGCTGACTTCTCCGGGCATTGATGTGTTTTTACACAAAACGCGTTAGCGCATTACACCGCGGTCTGGAAAATCACACCATCGGCTTTCTCGGTATACTGAGACAGCTGGTCGAAGTTCAGATAACGGTAAGTATCTACGGCCGTTTTATCTACCTGCGCCACATAGGTCTGGTACTCTTCCGCCGTCGGCAGTTTGCCGATCAGTGCCGCAACCGCCGCCAGCTCCGCAGAAGCCAAGTAGACGTTCGCCCCGGTACCTAAACGGTTCGGGAAGTTACGGGTAGAGGTCGACACCACCGTTGCGCCGTCGGCTACACGCGCCTGGTTACCCATGCACAGAGAGCAGCCTGGAATTTCGATACGCGCACCGCTCTTACCGAATACGCTGTAGTAGCCTTCTTCAGTCAGCTGAGCGGCGTCCATACGGGTTGGCGGAGCCACCCACAGACGCGTCGGCAGCTGGCCTTTGTGCGCATCCAGAAGCTTACCAGCGGCACGGAAGTGCCCGATGTTAGTCATGCAGGAGCCGATGAACACTTCGTCAATCTTCTCGCCCTGTACGTCAGACAGCAGACGCGCATCGTCCGGATCGTTCGGTGCACACAGGATTGGCTCTTTGATATCCGCCAGATCGATGTCGATCACCGCCGCGTATTCTGCGTCAGCGTCGGCTTCCAGCAGCTGCGGATCCGCCAGCCATTTTTCCATGCCCTGCACACGACGTTCCAGCGTACGACGATCGCCATAACCTTCTGCGATCATCCACTTCAGTAGAACGATGTTAGAGTTCAGATACTCAACGATCGGCTCTTTGTTCAGCTTGATGGTACAACCGGCAGCGGAACGCTCAGCGGAGGCATCGGTCAGTTCGAACGCCTGCTCCACTTTGAGATCCGGCAGACCTTCGATTTCAAGGATGCGGCCAGAGAAGATGTTTTTCTTACCTTTCTTCTCAACGGTCAGCAGACCCTGTTTGATCGCGTACAGCGGAATGGCGTGAACCAGATCGCGCAGGGTGATGCCCGGCTGCATTTTGCCTTTGAAACGCACCAGAACGGATTCCGGCATATCCAGCGGCATCACGCCGGTCGCCGCAGCAAACGCCACCAGACCAGAACCTGCCGGGAAGGAGATCCCGATAGGGAAACGGGTATGGGAGTCACCACCGGTGCCAACGGTATCCGGCAGCAGCATACGGTTCAGCCAGGAGTGGATAACGCCATCGCCCGGACGCAGGGAGACACCACCACGGTTCATGATGAAGTCTGGCAGCGTATGGTGCGTATTGACGTCCACCGGCTTCGGATAGGCCGCGGTGTGGCAGAAGGACTGCATCACCAGATCAGCAGAGAAGCCCAGGCACGCCAGGTCTTTCAGTTCGTCACGGGTCATTGGGCCAGTGGTATCCTGAGAACCGACGGAGGTCATCTTCGGTTCGCAGTAAGCGCCCGGACGGATACCTTTCACGCCGCAGGCGCGGCCAACCATTTTCTGTGCCAGAGAGAAGCCACGGCTGCTTTCCGCCACGTCTTTCGCCTGACGGAAGACGTCTGAGTGCGGCAGACCCAGCGCTTCACGCGCCTTGGTGGTCAGGCCACGACCGATGATCAGCGGAATACGGCCACCGGCGCGTACTTCGTCGATCAGGACTTCGGTTTTCAGCTCAAAGCTTGCCAGCAGTTCGCCGGTTTCGTGGTTGCGTACTTCGCCTTTGAACGGGTAAACGTCAATCACGTCGCCCATGTTCATGTTCGACACGTCCACTTCAATCGGCAGTGCGCCCGCATCTTCCATGGTATTGAAGAAAATAGGTGCAATTTTGCCGCCGAGGCACAGGCCACCGCCGCGCTTGTTCGGTACATGAGGAATGTCGTCACCCATGAACCACAGCACGGAGTTGGTCGCGGATTTACGCGAAGAACCGGTACCAACAACATCACCCACATAAGCCAGCGGGTAACCTTTTTTCTGCAATTCTTCGATCTGTTTGATCGGGCCAACCGCGCCCGGTTGATCCGGTTCGATACCTTCACGGGCGTTTTTCAGCATCGCCAGCGCGTGCAGAGGGATATCCGGACGAGACCATGCATCCGGTGCCGGAGAAAGGTCATCGGTGTTGGTTTCACCCGTCACTTTAAAGACGGTAACGGTGATTTTTTCAGCCAGGGCAGGACGGTTCAGGAACCATTCGGCATCAGCCCAGGATTGCATTACCTGCTTCGCATATTCGTTGCCCGCTTTGGCTTTTTCTTCTACGTCGTAGAAGTTATCGAACATCAGCAGTGTTGAAGAGAGCGCTTTAGCGGCAATTGGCGCCAGTTTTGCGTCGTCCAGCGCGTCGATCAGCGGATGAATGTTGTAACCACCCTGCATAGTGCCCAGCAGTTCAATGGCTTTTTCTGGGGTAACCAGCGGGGAGGTGGTGTCGCCTTTCGCGACAGCGGCGAGAAAACCAGCTTTAACATAAGCGGCTTCATCTACGCCAGGAGGAACGCGGTTGATCAACAGGTCTAACAGGAATTCTTCTTCGCCCACAGGCGGGGTCTTCAGCAGCTCGACAAGTGCAGCCATTTGGGTTGCGTCTAAAGGTTTTGGCACAATCCCCTGGGCAGCACGCTCAGCTACGTGCTTACGGTATTCTTCTAGCACGACGATATCTCCTCGCTCTCATTGTCATAATGCGGCGCTTTTGTAGATGGGCGATTCTCTTCACGCTCCTGTGAGACAGTAGTTAGTAGGGTAAATGCCCGGTACCGCATAAGGCACAATAACAGGATTTTCACTAAGTGTTAATCCGTTTACAAAAAAGCAACATAAAAAATTGGCTGAATCGTTAAGAATGGTATAGCGACAAGGCGCAACGCAATTTAGGCTGCCTGAAACCTCCCTGAAACGGTTGATTTTTAAGCGCGATCGGCTGAATATTCCAGCGATTTTCCCGCCATCAGATATAATTGTGTAATAAATCTTCACACTCTTTTTCCGGACTTACCGGGCGAATCCCCAATAAAAGTCAAAACTGTCTAACACGGGTGAATAATACTCGCGGCAACAGGAACGCCTCACGGCACAGCGCTTGTCTCGTTGGAGTCATTTTATGAAGTTGCCCCTTAAGCCACATCTGCTTGTCCTTTTGTGCAGTGCCGGACTGTTTGCCGCCTCTGGCGTGATGTTCGTTAAAAGTCGCACAACGGAACCTGCAGCTCCGGCTCCCGTTGCACAGCAACCGTCAGCATTGGCTCCAGCTCCCGTAGCGGCCCCTGCCCCGGCCGACCAAACAGCACCCGCCGCGACACCAACCTACTCGGCAGCACAAATCGATCAGTGGGTTGCGCCTATCGCGCTCTATCCAGACTCGCTGCTGTCGCAAATTTTGATGGCCTCAACCTATCCGGCTAACGTTATCCAGGCCGCACAGTGGTCAAAAGACAATCCCAAAATGCAGGGCGATGCCGCCATTCAGGCCGTTGCCAGCCAGCCCTGGGATCCCAGCGTGAAATCGTTGGTTGCCTTTCCTCAGTTGATGTCGCTGATGGGTGAAAATCCGCCGTGGGTACAAAGTCTGGGCGATGCTTTCCTCGCACAGCCGAAAGACGTCATGGATTCCGTTCAACGTCTGCGCGCGCTGGCGCAACAGACCGGTGCGTTGCAATCAACACCGCAACAGACCGTCACTACCGTGACCAAAGCGGCGCCAGCTAAAACCGTCACCAGCGAGTCGACGACCAGTTCAGCGACCACAACAGCCACGACCACCTCAACAAGCCCAACGGTTATCAAGATTGAATCCGCCGATCCGCAGGTGGTGTACGTTCCAACCTATAACCCGAACACGGTTTACGGTACCTGGCCGAATACCGCCTATCCGCCAACCTATCTGCCACCAACGCCCGGCGAGCAGTTTGGCAACAGCTTCGTTAACGGTTTAGGCTTCAGCCTCGGTGTTGCCACAACCTATGCCATCTTCAGCAACATCGACTGGGATGACGACGATGATCACCATCATAATGATGACTGGGATAACCATGGCGGCTATAACCGTAATGGTGATAACAACATCAACATTAACGTTGATAACTTCAATAAAATCAGTGGGCAACGGCTGACAGATGCCAACCGTACCTGGCAACACAACCCGGCCTATCGTGAGGGTGTGCCATACCCAAATAACCAGCTCAATAACCGCTTCCACTCCACTAACACGGCTACGGGCTTAAGTTCAACCCAACAAAGACCGGTCAACCGTGATAGCCAACGCCAGGCTGCGATGAGCCAGATGGAAAAATCAACGGGGAAAACATTCCCGCAGACAGCGCGCACGGGCACCAAAGACGCCCAGCGTCAGGCATCCAGCCAACAGCTGAAGCAGATTTCCCAGCGTAATAACTACCGCGGTTACGATACCAAACCGCAAACCGCAAAACGGACAAGCACACAGCAACGTGAGAATCGTCAGGCAGCCGCCCAGCGACAGGAGAAACGGGTCACGCAACCGGTGCAGCAACGCAATGTGCAACAGCGCAATCTTCAGCAGCGGACCAGCCAGCCACGCGCCAATGCGCTGAGCGGTAACGACAGCCGCTCCGCCAACTGGCAGGCACAGCAACAGCGAGGTGCCCAGAGCCGGCAGGTCGCCCGTAATCAGCCATCGCGCCAGCCTTCTGGCGGGCGTGCTGAGCACCGTGAATTCCGTCATCGTTAAGGGAACCAACATGAAAAATAAACTACTCAGTGGAATGGTGTTGTTCATGGTTTCGGCCACCGCGATGGCACAACAATCCTTCAGTACACCAGACCAGGCAACCGATGCGCTGGCAAACGCGATCAGTGAGCAAAATGAAAGTGCAATGAGCAATCTGCTCGGGGAAAACTGGCGTGATTTTCTGCCGCCAGAAGGCGTCGATCCTGATGCGGTTGACCGCTTCCTGCGCGACTGGAAGGTTCGCCATAGCACCGTTATCGACGGCAATACGGCGCATCTTGTGGTTGGGGACAGCGACTGGCAACTGCCAATCCCGGTCGTCAAAAACGCTTCAGGCTGGCAATTTGATATCAAGGAAGCGGCCGAAGAGATCCTGACCCGTGAGATTGGACGCAACGAACTTGCTGCCATCGAGGCGTTGCACGCCTATGTGGATGCTCAGCAGAGCTATTTTGCGATGAACCAGAAATACGCGCAAAAGATTGTCAGTTCTGAAGGGAAAAAGGATGGTCTGTACTGGCCTGTTTCGCCCGGCGAAGCGCCAAGCCCGCTTGGCCCAGCCTTCAGTCCACAGGAGCCGGGCATGGGCTATCACGGCTATCACTTCCGAATCCTTCCCGATAAAACCAGCGGTTTTGCCATGGTAGCCTGGCCCGTTAGCTACGATCACACCGGCGTGATGAGTTTTATGATTAACGGTGATGATAAAGTCTATCAGGCCGATCTCGGCGTTAAATCACAGCAGAAAGCACAAGCGTTAACCACATTCCATCCGGATAAAAACTGGCAACCCGTAGCACCGTAAAGCGAGGTTAAGCCGTAGGCCGGGTTAGCACTAGCGCCACCCGGCATGTTGCCCGAAATAACGGGTAGCTTCAGGCAAAAAAAAACGCCTCCGAAGAGGCGTTTTCACAAAAGGGAGAAGATTACTTCTTCTTCGCTTTCGGGTTTGGCAGGTCGGTAATGCTGCCTTCAAAGATTTCTGCCGCCAGACCCACTGACTCGTGCAGAGTCGGGTGCGCGTGGATGGTCAGCGCGATATCTTCAGCGTCACAACCCATTTCGATCGCCAGACCGATTTCGCCCAGCAGCTCGCCGCCGTTGGTACCGACAATCGCACCACCGATAACACGGTGAGATTCTTTGTCGAAAATCAGTTTGGTCATACCGTCTGCACAGTCGGAAGCGATAGCACGGCCAGAAGCAGCCCACGGGAAGGTGGCGGTTTCGTAGCTAATGCCTTTTTCTTTCGCTTCTTTCTCGGTCAGACCAACCCATGCAACTTCTGGTTCAGTGTATGCAATGGATGGGATAACTTTCGGATCGAAGTAGTGTTTCTTGCCGGCGATAACTTCAGCGGCAACGTGACCTTCATGAACACCTTTGTGTGCCAGCATCGGCTGACCGACGATATCGCCGATAGCAAAGATGTGCGGCACGTTGGTGCGCAGCTGTTTGTCAACGCGGATGAAGCCACGGTCGTCAACTTCCACGCCAGCTTTGCCCGCGTCGAGGTTTTTACCGTTCGGTACACGACCGATAGCGACCAACACAGCATCGTAACGCTGAGCTTCGGCAGGGGCTTTTTTACCTTCCATGGAAACGTAGATACCGTCTTCTTTCGCTTCAACGGCGGTCACTTTGGTTTCCAGCATCAGGTTGAATTTCTTGCTGATGCGCTTGGTGAAGACTTTAACCACGTCTTTGTCGGCAGCCGGGATAACCTGGTCGAACATTTCAACCACGTCGATCTCTGAACCCAGCGCATGGTACACGGTACCCATTTCCAGACCGATGATACCGCCGCCCATTACCAGCAGGCGCTTAGGAACAGTTTTCAGTTCCAGTGCATCGGTGGAATCCCATACGCGCGGATCTTCATGCGGAATAAACGGCAGTTCGATCGGACGGGAACCCGCCGCGATGATTGCGTTGTCGAAGTTGATCACGGTTTTGCCGTTTTCGCCTTCAACTTCCAGGGTGTTTGCCCCGGTAAATTTACCCAGACCGTTAACCACTTTCACTTTACGGCCTTTGGCCATACCCGCCAGACCGCCGGTCAGCTGAGTGATAACTTTTTCTTTCCAGGTACGAATCTTGTCGATATCGGTTTTCGGCTCGCCAAAAACGATACCGTGTTCAGCCAGTGCTTTGGCTTCTTCGATAACTTTTGCTACGTGCAGCAGCGCTTTAGAAGGGATACAGCCGACGTTCAGACAAACACCGCCAAGGGTGCTGTAACGTTCTACGATGACGGTCTCCAGACCTAAATCTGCGCAACGGAAGGCAGCAGAGTAACCTGCAGGGCCTGCCCCAAGTACCACGACCTGAGTTTTGATTTCAGTGCTCATCATGACCTCTTAATTTATACCCGTCGTCCAGCGGGTCGTTCTATCCGCCCGTATTTTACAAAATTGTTAACAATTTTGAAACAACAAACGGCAACCGATTTGTCTTTCGCACAATAACCTCACTGACTTCATGAGATTACCAGAAAAAAGCCGGCCGTCGGGCCGGCTTTTTCGCTTACATCACCAGGCGGCGAATGTCAGACAGCATGTTGTTGATGATGGTGATAAAGCGCGCACCATCCGCACCGTCAATTACACGGTGGTCGAAGGAGAGCGAAATCGGCATCATCAGACGCGGCATAAACTCTTTACCGTTCCACACTGGCTCCATAGAGGACTTGGAGACACCGAGGATAGCCACTTCCGGCGCGTTCACAATCGGCGCGAAGTGGGTAGTACCCAGGCCACCGATGCTGGAGATGGTGAAGCAACCGCCCTGCATTTCGCCAGCGGTCAGCTTGCCATCACGCGCTTTCTTGGAGATCACGGTCAGTTCACGAGACAGCTCGGTAATGCTCTTCTTGTTCACGTCTTTGAAGACCGGAACAACCAGACCATTCGGAGTATCAACCGCTACACCGATGTTGATGTATTTCTTCAGGGTCAGGCGCTGACCGTCTTCAGACAGGGAGCTGTTGAAGCGCGGCATCTGTTCCAGAGCTGCGGCAACGGCTTTCATGATGAAGACTACTGGGGTGAATTTCACGTCCAGTTTACGTTTTTCAGCTTCGGCGTTCTGCTGTTTACGGAACGCTTCCAGATCGGTGATATCGGTCTTATCGAAGTGAGTAACGTGCGGGATCATCACCCAGTTACGGCTCAGGTTAGCACCAGAGATTTTCTGGATACGGCCCAGTTCCACTTCTTCGATTTCACCAAACTTGCTGAAGTCCACTTTCGGCCAAGGCAGCATACCCGGGATACCGCCACCTGCTGCTGCAGCCGGAGCCGCTTCAGCACGCTTGATAGCGTCTTTCACGTAAGCCTGAACGTCTTCACGCAGGATACGACCTTTACGGCCAGAACCTTTCACTTTCGCCAGGTTCACACCGAATTCACGCGCCAGGCGACGAATCAGCGGCGTTGCATGAACATAAGCGTCGTTTTCAGCAAACTCAGATTTGCCTTCCGCTTTTGCGGCCGGAGCTGCGGCTTGCGCAGGCGCTGGTGCAGCGGCCGGAGCCGGAGCAACTGCTTGTGCAGGAGCGGCTGCAGGTGCTGCGCCTTCGACTTCGAAGACCATAATCAGAGAACCGGTTTTAACTTTATCGCCGGTGCTGATTTTGATTTCTTTCACGGTACCCGCGAACGGTGCCGGAACTTCCATCGAGGCTTTATCGCCTTCAACGGTGATCAGTGACTGCTCAGCGGCAATTTTATCGCCCACTTTAACCATCACTTCAGTGACTTCAACTTCGTCACCACCGATATCCGGTACGTTAACTTCTTTCGAGCCGGAAGCAGCCGGAGCCGCCGCTGCTGCTGGAGCAGCCGCCTGAGCCGGTGCAGCAGCAGGCGCTGCGCCCGCCACTTCGAAGACCATTATCAGGGAACCGGTAGACACTTTGTCACCCGTGTTGATTTTGATCTCTTTAACGGTACCGGCGAACGGCGCCGGAACTTCCATAGAGGCTTTGTCACCTTCAACGGTGATCAGAGACTGTTCAGCCGCAACGGTATCGCCCACTTTAACCATGATCTCGGTAACTTCTACTTCGTCACCGCCGATGTCAGGTACGTGTACGTCTTTCGCCGCAGAGGCAGCAGGTGCTGCTGCCGGAGCTGCTTCTTTCTTCTCTTCTGCCTGAGCAGGTGCAGCTGCTGCTGCACCGTCGGCGGAATCGAAAATCATGATCAGTTTGCCGGTCTCAGTTTTGTCGCCAACAGAGACTTTGATCTCTTTAACGATACCCGCCTGAGGGGACGGAACTTCCATAGAGGCTTTGTCGCCTTCTACGGTGATCAGCGACTGTTCAGCTTCAACTTTGTCGCCTACTTTGACCAGGATCTCGGTGATTTCAACTTCATCAGCCCCGATGTCCGGTACATTGATTTCGATAGCCATTATTCTTTTACCTCTTACGCCAGACGCGGGTTAACTTTATCTGCATCGATGTTGAATTTGATGATTGCATCTGCAACCACTTTCTTATCGATTTCGCCACGTTTAGCCAGTTCGCCCAGGGCCGCTACAACCACGTAGGAAGCATCAACTTCGAAGTGGTGACGCAGGTTTTCACGGCTGTCAGAGCGACCGAAACCGTCAGTACCCAGTACGCGATAATCATCAGCCGGTACATAAGTACGAACCTGTTCCGCAAACAGTTTCATATAGTCAGTAGATGCTACTGCCGGAGCGTCGTTCATCACCTGAGCGATGTACGGAACGCGCGGAGTTTCCATCGGGTGCAGCATGTTCCAGCGCTCACAATCCTGGCCATCACGCGCCAGTTCAGTGAAGGAGGTTACGCTGTAAACGTCAGAACCTACACCGTAGTCGTTCGCCAGGATCTGTGCTGCTTCACGCACGTGACGCAGGATAGAACCGGAGCCCAGCAGCTGAACTTTACCTTTCTTACCTTCGAGGGTTTCGAGTTTGTAGATACCTTTACGGATACCTTCCTCGGCACCTGCTGGCATTGCCGGCATGTGGTAGTTTTCGTTCAGCGTGGTGATGTAGTAGTAAACGTTCTCTTGTTTCTCACCGTACATACGCTCCAGACCATCGTGCATGATGACCGCAACTTCGTACGCATAAGACGGATCGTAAGAGATACAGTTCGGGATAGTCAGAGACTGAATATGGCTGTGACCATCTTCGTGCTGCAGACCTTCACCGTTCAGCGTAGTACGACCAGAAGTACCACCAATCAGGAAGCCACGAGCCTGTTGGTCGCCTGCCTGCCAGCACAGGTCACCAATACGCTGGAACCCGAACATGGAGTAGTAGATGTAGAACGGGATCATCGGCAGATCGTTGGTGCTGTAAGAAGTCGCAGCAGCCAGCCAGGATGCGCCTGCACCCAGTTCGTTGATACCTTCCTGCAGGATCTGACCTTTCTCGTCTTCTTTATAGTAAGCAACCTGCTCACGGTCCTGCGGGGTGTACTGCTGACCGTTCGGGCTGTAGATACCAATCTGACGGAACAGACCTTCCATACCGAAAGTACGCGCTTCGTCAGCGATGATCGGAACCAGACGATCTTTGATCGACTTGTTCTTCAGCATCACGTTCAGGGCACGAACGAAAGCGATAGTGGTGGAGATTTCTTTGTTCTGCTCTTCCAGCAGCGCACCGAAGTCTTCCAGAGCTGGCAGTTCCAGCTTCTCGGTGAAGTTCGGCTGACGAGCTGGCAGGTAGCCATGCAGTTTCTGACGCTGAGCGTGCAGATAAGTGTGCTCTTCAGAACCTTCCGGGAAGGTGATGTAAGACAGGTTTTCAACCTGCTCATCGGTCACAGGAACGTTGAAACGGTCGCGGATATAACGCACGCCGTCCATGTTCATTTTCTTAACCTGGTGAGCGATGTTTTTACCTTCAGCAGTGTCACCCATGCCGTAACCTTTGATGGTATGGGCCAGGATTACAGTTGCTCTGCCTTTGGTTTCCTGCGCTTTTTTCAGTGCAGCATAGACTTTCTTCGGATCGTGACCACCACGGTTCAGAGCCCAAATCTGCTCGTCAGTCCAGTCAGCAACCAGTGCTGCGGTTTCCGGGTATTTACCGAAGAAGTGCTCACGTACGTATGCGCCATCTTTGGATTTGAAGGTCTGGTAGTCGCCGTCAACGGTTTCGTTCATCAGCTGGATCAGTTTACCGCTGGTGTCTTTACGCAGCAACTCATCCCAACGACCGCCCCACATGACTTTGATAACGTTCCAGCCAGCGCCCGCGAAGATGCCTTCCAGTTCGTTAACAATCTTGCCGTTACCGGTTACCGGGCCGTCAAGACGCTGCAGGTTACAGTTGATAACAAAGACCAGGTTGTCCAGTTTTTCACGGGTCGCGATGGTGATCGCACCTTTAGATTCTGGCTCATCCATCTCGCCGTCGCCCAGGAAGGCGTAAACGGTCTGTTTAGAGGTATCTTTCAGGCCACGGTGTTCCAGATATTTCAGGAATTTAGCCTGGTAGATAGCACCGATTGGGCCCAGACCCATAGATACGGTCGGGAACTGCCAGAATTCTGGCATCAGTTTCGGGTGCGGGTAGGAAGACAGGCCTTTGCCATGTACTTCCTGACGGAAGTTGTTCATCTGCTCTTCAGTCAGACGACCTTCCAGGAATGCGCGTGCGTAGATGCCCGGAGAGATGTGACCCTGGAAGTACACCAGATCGCCGCCATCTTGCTCGTTGCGTGCACGGAAGAAGTGGTTGAAGCAAACATCATATACCGTTGCGGAGGACTGGAAGGATGCCATGTGGCCACCCAGCTCGAGGTCCTTTTTAGACGCGCGCAGTACGGTCATGATGGCGTTCCAGCGGATAGCAGAACGAATACGACGTTCCAGCTCCAGATTGCCCGGGTATTCCGGTTCATCTTCAACGGCAATAGTGTTTACATAATTGCTGGCCCCTGCACCTGCCGCTACTTTCACGCCGCCTTTGCGAGCTTCTGAAAGCAGTTGGTCGATCAGATACTGAGCACGCTCAACACCTTCTTCACGGATGACCGATTCGATCGCCTGTAGCCAGTCGCGAGTTTCGATCGGATCCACGTCATTTGGGAAACGTTCTGACATGGGGGTATTCCTTATCTATCTAATACGTTGAGTTATCTGGAACCTGTCCCATTGCGTTCTCGCCAGAGAACGCAATAAGACAGGTTCTGCGTTTAGTTGCCGCGCACTTTATATGGCGCTTGATTTACAACATCTTCTGGTTAACGTTCTACCAGAAAAATCACTAATTCTTTCGTTGCTCCAGACGGCGTAAGGCGCGTTCACGACGGCTTTCCTCACGGCTTCTGTCCAGCAGGATCTCTTCGATAAACGCCAGGTGACGGTGGGACGCTTCACGCGCCTCTTCCGGCTTCCCGGCAATAATTGCTTCAAAAATACGGGTACGGTGACTGCTAACCAGTGGCAGCATTTCACGACGCGCATACAGCAATTCGAAGTTTTGCCGAACGTTCTGGGCCAGCATCGGCTCCATACACCTTAGCAAATGGAGCAGCACCACATTGTGTGCCGCTTCGGTGACAGCAATTTGATACTGGAGTACCGCATCAGATTCGCCGTCAAGATCGCCGGACTGTTGAGCAAGCTCGATCGCATGGTGGAGTTCACGGATACGCGTTTTGTCTTCATCCGTGCTGCGCAGTGCAGCGTAATAAGCCGCAATACCTTCCAGCGCATGGCGCGTCTCAAGCAGGTCAAACTGGGATTCAGGATGGTCGGAGAGCAGCTCTACCAGTGGGTCGCTAAAGCTCTGCCACAGGCTGCTCTGAACAAAAGTGCCACCGCCCTGACGACGAAGCAGTAAGCCCTTCGCTTCAAGGCGTTGGATCGCCTCGCGTAAGGAGGGGCGGGAGACGTCGAACTGTTTTGCCAGCTCGCGTTCCGGTGGGAGTTTTTCTCCGGGGCGAAGTGTCCCCTCAAGAATTAAAAACTCCAGCTGCTGCTCAATCACATCGGAGAGTTTTGGTTGGCGGATTTTGCTGTAGGCCATGATTTCCTGTCTTAAGCCATTTGCCCGGAGTCAATTGGTCTTACCAATTTCATGTTCTTGACGCTAAAGTAACAAAGTATTCACCTTCTGTCCATACAGGTTTTGATTGAAATCAGTAAAGGAGGCATATTTTAACAACATTACAGAAATAACGTTTCAAACATGTAACTATGCACAAATGTTAAATTTACCCACCCCGGGGTAGTTTTAACGGAATTGAAACGAAAGATTATCTCATCTGAACCGATTCACCTGCTTATTTATCGATATATCAACCACTATTATTGAATAGAAATTCAAAATGGAAATTTTGTGGTAGATAAACTCGCATTTACAAATGGTTTCTTTTTATTCAACTCGTCATCTTCCCCGCATAAAGCAGGTGCATTCGCGCTCGCATATCATTATTCTGATCAAGACAAAAGTATTAAGGCAACATTTCATCAAAAGCATCTGTAAACAAATTAATACAACAAACGGAATTGCAAACTTACACACGCATTGCTGCGTAGTTCAAAAAATAAGCACTCGAAATATGAAGAGTAAAACCACACACGAGGTTTCATGATGGAAAGTCAACAGCATGGCGATCAGCTCAAGCGCGGCCTTAAGAACCGCCATATACAGCTAATCGCGCTGGGTGGCGCGATTGGTACCGGGTTATTCCTTGGTAGCGCATCCGTTATCCAGTCTGCAGGACCGGGTATTATTCTGGGTTACGCTATTGCCGGCTTTATCGCCTTTTTGATTATGCGTCAGCTAGGTGAAATGGTGGTTGAAGAGCCCGTTGCAGGCTCATTTAGTCACTTTGCTTATAAATACTGGGGCGGTTTCGCGGGGTTCTCTTCCGGCTGGAACTATTGGGTGCTGTACGTGCTGGTTGCCATGGCTGAGCTAACTGCCGTAGGTAAATACATCCAGTTCTGGTACCCGGAGATCCCAACATGGGTGTCTGCGGCTGCCTTCTTTGTGTTGATCAACGCCATCAACCTGACCAACGTGAAAGTGTTTGGTGAGATGGAGTTCTGGTTCGCCATTATTAAAGTCATTGCCGTCGTAGCGATGATCCTGTTCGGCGGCTGGTTACTGTTTAGCGGTAACGGCGGCCCGCAGGCCAGCGTCAGCAACCTGTGGGACCAGGGAGGCTTCCTGCCGCATGGCTTCACCGGTCTGGTGATGATGATGGCTATTATTATGTTCTCTTTCGGTGGGCTGGAGCTGGTCGGGATCACCGCAGCAGAAGCGGATAACCCGGAGCAAAGCATTCCCAAAGCGACCAACCAGGTTATCTACCGTATCCTGATTTTCTATGTGGGTTCGCTGGCGGTTCTGCTTTCCCTGATGCCGTGGACGCGTGTCACGGCCGATACCAGCCCGTTTGTCCTTATTTTCCACGAGCTGGGCGACACCTTTGTTGCTAATGCCCTGAACATCGTAGTGCTGACTGCCGCCCTTTCTGTCTATAACAGCTGCGTATACTGCAACAGCCGTATGCTGTTCGGTCTGGCACAGCAGGGCAATGCGCCGAAAGCGCTGATGAACGTAGATAAACGCGGTGTACCGGTGAACACCATTCTGGTTTCCGCACTGGTGACGGCTCTTTGTGTGCTGATCAACTACCTGGCACCGGAATCCGCCTTTGGCCTGCTGATGGCGCTGGTGGTTTCCGCACTGGTGATCAACTGGGCAATGATTAGCCTGGCGCACATGAAGTTCCGCAAAGCCAAACAGCAGCAGGGTGTTACCACCCGCTTCCCGGCGCTGCTCTATCCGCTGGGTAACTGGGTGTGCCTGATTTTCATGGCTGCAGTACTGGTGATTATGCTGATGACGCCGGGCATGGCGATCTCGGTATACTTAATCCCTGTATGGATTGCCATTCTTGGCATCGGCTACCTGTGTAAACAGAAAACGGCCGGCGCGGTTAAAGCGCATTAATCCCCCCTCCCCCCACCTGCGTCAGGTGGGGGTTGTTACCTGTCTCACACTTTCCCACTCACGACTGTTTAGTCCATATCAGCGGCGTTATCCTGCAACGCAAAAACACCAGTGCCGGACAATAATTCTCTCCATATCTCATTAATGGAGAGCAGTTGATGGAAACCAGTAAGCTCACGGTGAAAGAAAAGATCGGCTATGGAATGGGCGACGCCGGATGCAACATCATCTTTGGCGCCATCATGTTGTTTGTTAACTATTTTTACACAGACATTTTTGGTCTGGCACCTGCACTGGTCGGCGTATTACTGCTCTCAGTACGCGTTATCGACGCCGTTACCGACCCTATAATGGGCGCGATGGCCGACCGCACCCGCAGTAAATATGGTCGATTTCGTCCATGGCTTTTGTGGATGGCTTTCCCGTACGCATTATTCAGCGTACTGATGTTTACCACCCCAGAGTGGACCTATAACAGCAAAGTTATCTATGCGTTCGTTACCTACTTCCTGCTCTCTATCACCTATACGGCGATCAACATTCCCTACTGCTCGCTCGGCAGCGTCATCACCAACGATCCGAAGGAACGCGTCGCCTGCCAGTCATATCGTTTTGTGTTGGTAGGCATTGCAACCCTGCTGCTGTCCCTCACCTTGCTGCCAATGGCCGACTGGTTCGGCGGGGAAGACAAAGCCAAAGGGTATCAGATGGCGATGGCGGTTCTGGCTTTCATCGGCATGTGTATGTTCCTGTTTTGCTTCGCTACGGTCCGTGAACGCGTACGCCCTGCTGTCCAGACCAATGACGATTTAAAAGCCGATCTGAAAGACGTGTGGAAGAACGATCAGTGGGTAAAAATTCTGCTGTTAACACTGTGCAACGTCTGTCCGGGCTTTATTCGCATGGCTGCCACCATGTACTACGTGACCTGGGTTATGCAGCAAAGCACGCAGTTCGCAACGCTGTTTATCAGTCTTGGTGTGGTCGGCATGATGATCGGCAGTATGCTGGCGAAGGTATTAACCGATCGCTGGTGCAAACTGAAAGTCTTCTTCTGGACCAATATTATCCTGGCGATTTTCTCTGCCGCGTTTTACTTCTTCGATCCGAAAGCAACCATGATGATTATGGTGCTCTACTTCCTGCTCAACATCCTGCACCAAATTCCTTCTCCGCTGCACTGGTCGCTGATGGCGGATGTCGATGACTATGGCGAGTGGAAAACCGGTAAACGCATCACCGGAATCAGCTTCTCCGGTAACCTGTTCTTCCTGAAACTAGGCCTGGCGATTGCCGGAGCGATGGTCGGCTTCCTGCTCTCCTGGTACGGCTACGACGCTGGGGCGAAAGCGCAAAGCGACTCTGCCATTAACGGTATTATGCTGCTGTTTACCATCATACCGGGCGTAGGCTACCTGATTACCGCAGGCGTGGTTCGTCTGCTGAAAGTTGACCGCGAGTTTATGCAACAAATCCAGACAGATTTAGAAAAGCGCCGCGCCAACTACCGTGAACTGAATGAATACCACGATATAAAAACGACTGAAACCGTAAGGAAAGCCTAATGAATCAGTGGCCAAATCCCTTTATTGAACAGCGTGCCGATCCGTTTATCTTACGTGATGGTAGCCACTATTATTTCATTGCTTCAGTACCCGAATATGACCGCCTGGAGATACGCCGGGCCGACTCGCTGGAAGGGTTGCGCACCGCCGCCCAGGTTGTCGTCTGGCGCAAACCAGAAAGCGGCCCCATGAGCCAACTCATCTGGGCACCCGAAATCCATCATCTGGCAGGCAAGTGGTACATCTATTTTGCTGCCACCCATACACAGTCGCTCGACAAGCTGGGGATGTTCCAGCATCGCATGTTTGCGCTCGAATGTGCCGACGCCGATCCGCTGACCGGCCAGTGGACTGAGAAAGGTCAGATTAAAACGCAGTTTGATACCTTTGCGCTTGATGCCACCACCTTTAACCATCAGGGAAAACAGTGGTACCTCTGGGCGCAGAAGTCTCCCGATATCGCCGGAAACTCCAATATCTATCTCGCAGAGCTGGAAAATCCATGGACGATTAAAGGCGAGCCGATCATGCTAAGCCACCCTGAGTATGACTGGGAATGCCGGGGTTTTTGGGTCAACGAAGGTCCTGCCGTCATGGTTCATGGCGATAAGCTGTTTATCAGCTATTCCGCCAGCGCCACCGATGAGAACTACTGTATGGGATTATTGTGGATTGACCTCAACGCCGATCCGCTCAACCCACAGAACTGGCACAAATCACCGCGCCCGGTCTTTACCACCAGTTATGAAAACCGCCAGTTTGGGCCAGGACACAACAGCTTTACACAAACGCCGGAAGGTGAAGATGTGCTGGTGTATCACGCGAGAAACTACACCGAAATCGAGGGCGATCCGCTGTACGACCCAAATCGCCACACTCGTCTGAAGCTCGTGCGTTGGGACGAAAACGGCATGCCAGATTTTGGCGTGCCGCCTGCTGATACGAACTAAACCGTTGCACTGCCCGGTGGCGCTAACGCTTACCGGGCCTACACGTTTTTTCATTGTAGGCCGGATAAGCGTTAGCGCCATCCGGCACAACGCTATACTAATGCCCCATAAATGGTGAGCACCGCAATAACCACCACCACCACAAACGAGGTTTTCTTCGCCAGCGAAACGGCGGCTTTTGGCGTTTCGACTTTATCGGTGTGCGGTTCACGCGCCAGCGAGAACTGCGCCAGACGCGTAAGCACCTGATATTGCGATGTGTGCAGATCCGCAAGCGAGGCAAACCAGGCCGGCAGCGCTTTCTCGCCGTGTCCCAGCAACGCATAGACCACGCCCGCCAGACGCACCGGGATCCAATCCAGCACATGCAGGATCGCATCAATACCTGATTGCAGACGCTGGTGCGGTGTCTGATAGCGCGCCAGCCAGGACTGCCAGGCACGTAAAAAAGCATAACCAACCAGCGTCACAGGTCCCCACGGACCACCGACAATCAGCCAAAATAACGGTGCCAGATAAAAGCGGAAGTTGTTCCATAACAGCGCGTTCTGCAGTTCGCGCAAGAATTCACGCTCATCGCAGTCCGGCGGAACCCCATGGATAAGCGTCAGCTCGCTGGCCATCGCATCACGGGCGTGAGCATCATCGCGAGCAGCAGCGTTCAGGTAAGCGTGATAGTGAAGGCGCGCCTTGCCAGCACCGATGCACAGCAAGCCAATTAAGATCCACGCCACCAGCAACGGAACATTAAACAACAGCCCATGAAGTGCGCGCAGTAGCAGAAATGTCACTCCCATCGCAATAAGAGTCATGCCTACCGTACGCATCATCGAGAAATGCTTAGTCCGGCGAAAAAAAGCTTCAATCCGGTGATCAAGCTGCCAATGCTCACCCAGCTTAAACAGGCGTTCAACAATCAACACCAATAATGTTGTAAACAGCGTCATGTCATCTCCTTGTGCGACGAGGGGGTGACCAGGGCGCGGAACCTTGCCCAGTCAAAGGACGGCCCGGGATCGGTCTTACGCTCGGGCGCAATATTGCAATGTCCTGTCATGTTGTTAGCAATGGCCGGATAACGCGTAACCAGAGTATTCGTCACGGCAGCCAGTTGCTGATACTGCGCATCGGTATAGGCCAGCGTATCCGTCCCTTCCAACTCAATACCAATTGAAAAATCATTACAGCGTTCTCGCCCTTGATAGCTCGACACACCCGCATGCCAGGCGCGTTTATCAAAAGGCACATATTGCACGATTTCACCGTCACGGCGAATCAAACAATGGGCCGAAACACGCAGATGGGCGATCCCGGCAAAATAAGGATGGGCGTTGGGATCAATCGTGCCCGTAAACAGCGCGTCTATCCACGGGCCGCCAAACTCGCCGGGCGGCAGGCTGATATTATGCACCACCAGCAGAGAAGGGTTTTCGTCATCCGGGCGGCAATCGTAATGCGGAGAGGGAACGCGTCGCGCCTCTGCCAGCCAGCCCTCGTCTAACAACATGCAGAATCTCCTTATTGGTGGTGCTCATATCTGGTTCAGGGTAGCATGTTTCCACCTTATGATTCGTTAGCTATTTGGAGTTTTATCATGCCGCCTCGCCGCTATAACCCTGACTACCGACGTGACGCGCTGTTGGAACGCATAAATCTGGATATCCCTGCCGCTGTAGCTCAGGCGCTGCGTGAAGATTTAGGCGGAGAAGTTGATGCCAATAACGATATCACCGCGCAGCTTTTACCCGAAGACATGCGCTCCCATGCCACCGTAATCACCCGCGAAGATGGCGTTTTTTGTGGAAAACGTTGGGTGGAAGAGGTCTTTATTCAGCTGGCTGGCGATGATGTTAACATCACCTGGCATGTCGAAGATGGCGACAGCATTAAGGCCAATCAGCCGCTGTTTGAACTGGACGGCCCTTCCCGCGTTTTACTGACCGGTGAACGTACTGCGCTGAATTTTGTGCAGACGCTTTCAGGTGTAGCGAGCGAAGTGCGTAAATACGTCGACCTGTTAGCGGGAACCAAGACCCAACTACTGGATACGCGTAAAACACTGCCGGGACTGCGTACCGCGCTAAAATACGCCGTATTGTGCGGCGGCGGCGCGAATCATCGTTTGGGGCTGTCCGACGCCTTCCTGATAAAAGAAAACCACATTATTGCTTCCGGCTCGGTACGTCAGGCCGTCGAAAAAGCCTTCTGGTTGCACCCGGATGTGCCGGTTGAAGTCGAAGTAGAAAGTCTGGATGAGCTGGACGACGCGCTGAAAGCCGGGGCCGACATCATCATGCTCGATAACTTCGAAACTGACCAAATGCGCGAAGCGGTAAAACGCACCAACGGCCAGGCGCGTCTGGAAGTGTCGGGCAACGTCACCCATGAAACGCTGCGAGAATTTGCCGAAACCGGTGTCGACTTTATCTCCGTTGGCGCACTGACCAAACATGTTCGCGCACTCGATCTCTCCATGCGATTTCGCTAATTGCTGATTGTATTGCCCGATGACGCTTCGCTTATCGGGCCTACTACACAAGTTTATTCTGTAAGCCGGATACGGCATTTACACCACCATCCGGCAGTTTCTTCGAGTCTCTTCGCAAATACATTGTCTGACTCTGTAATTTCGTAAAAATCCTCTGAACCCGCTTTCCCGTTTTGTTTTTTGTCTCTCGTCGTCCTCCCGTCGGTTTGCCAAAGTAGCGCCAGCAAACTCAAGGAGCGAACGATGAACAAGCAACGAGGCTTTACACTTATCGAACTTATGGTGGCAATTGGCATTATTGCCATCCTTAGCGCCATCGGCATTCCGGCATATCAAAACTATCTGCGCAAAGCCGCGCTGACAGACATGCTGCAAACCTTTGTCCCCTATCGCACGGCGGTTGAGCTCTGTGCACTGGAGCATGGCGGAACAGATACCTGCGATGCCGGAACGAATGGTATTCCCTCTCCAACAACTACCCGTTACGTCTCAGCCATGAGCGTTGAAAAGGGAGTTGTCAGTCTTAGTGGGCAGGAAAGCCTGAACGGACTAAGCATCACCATGACGCCAGGTTGGGACAATGCCAACGGCATTACCGGTTGGAACCGAAACTGCGTCATCCAGAACGACAGCGCATTGCAGCAGGCCTGTGAAGACGTTTTCCGCTTTGATACCCACTAAGGAACAGAGATGAACACCACCCAACTTACGGCGCTATGCCAACGTTATCAGGCAATATTACTGGATGCAGACAATGAAGTGGTGCATATCGCCGTCGTAGACGCCCCATCACACGAGCTGCTGGATGCGCTGCATTTTGCCACCACCCGGCGCATCGACATTGTCTGCTGGACACGTCAGCAAATGGAAGGCCACACACATACACCGCAGACAATGCTCCCGGCAGTGGTCACGAAAAGCAGCGCCAGCGCAGCAGACTTGCTGAATCAGACGTTTCATTCCGCTCTGACGCAACGGGCTTCTGATATTCATTTTGAACCCGAGGAAAATCACTATCGAATCAGATTACGCGTAGATGGCGTGCTTCACGCTTTACCGGAAGTCACGACCGAGATGGGCATTGCCATCACCGCAAGGTTAAAAGTATTAGGCAGCCTGGATATCGCCGAGCATCGGCTTCCACAAGACGGACAATTTACCGTTGAGATTTCAGGAGAGCCGGTCTCGTTTCGCATCGCCACCCTGCCCTGTCGCTACGGCGAAAAGGTCGTGTTGCGGCTACTTCATCAGGTCGATCAGTCACTGGAGATCGCCGCGCTGGGAATGCAAGACGCGCAGCTGACCGCATTTTCGCAAGCCTTGCAGCAGCCTCAGGGGCTGATTCTGGTTACCGGGCCTACCGGAAGCGGCAAAACGGTCACGCTGTACAGTGCGCTGCAAACCCGAAACACCCCGGATGTGAATCTTTGTAGCGTGGAAGATCCGGTAGAGATCCCGATCGCAGGCCTCAACCAGACGCAAATTCACCCACGTGCCGGCCTGACTTTTCAGGGAGTCTTACGTGCTCTGCTGCGCCAGGATCCCGACATTATCATGGTGGGTGAAATCCGCGATGGCGAAACGGCCGAAATAGCCCTTAAAGCCGCGCAAACCGGCCATCTGGTTCTTTCTACGCTGCATACCAATTCCACCAGTGAAACGCTGGTGCGCCTGCAACAAATGGGTGTCGCACGCTGGATGATCGCCTCCGCGCTGACGCTCGTTATTGCACAGCGGTTGGTCAGAAAGTTGTGCCCCCATTGCCGACAACGTCAGAGTACGCCTATCACGCTCCCAAAAGCTGTCTGGCCTACACCAGTACCGAATTGGCAGGCCCCTGGCTGCAAACATTGTTATCACGGATTTTATGGTCGTGCGGCATTGTTTGAAGTGCTCCCTGTTACTCCGGCATTACGTCAGAGTATTGCCAGTGGCACATCCGTAGACGAAGTGGAGTCTGATGCTCAGCAATCAGGAATGAGAACGCTATTCGAGAATGGCTGTCAGGCCGTCGAGCAAGGGTTAACGACATTTGAAGAGCTGATTCGTGTACTGGGCATGCCTCATGTCCACTAAACAGCTTTGGCGCTGGCAAGGTATTAACAACGAAGGTAAATCGCTGGAAGGCACACTATGGGCCGATACCCGACCGTCATTAATGCTGGCTCTTGAGAAACAACAGATTACGCCGCTGCGCATTAAACGTATGCGTGTCAAAACCTCGCACTGGAGCCGTACAAGAAGTGCCGAAACCATACACCAGTTGGCGACATTACTAAAGGCAGGGTTAACGCTCTCAACAGGGCTAGCTCTGCTTGCTGAACAGCATCCCAGCAGTCAATGGCAGGCGCTACTGCGTACGCTGGCTTACGATATGGAACAGGGCATTACCCTCTCCACCTCGTTATCACAATGGCAACACGTTTTTCCGCCCCTTTACCAGGCAATGATCCGTACCGGAGAACTTACGGGTAAGCTGGACGACTGCTGTTTTGAACTCGCCCACCAGCAAAAGAAACAACAGCAACTTGCTGATAAAGTTAGAAAAGCCCTGCGCTATCCGATCATCATCATAACAATGGCAGTGATGGTCGTATTTGCGATGCTGCAGTTTGTACTCCCTGAGTTTGCCGCTATCTACCAGACGTTCAACACCCCGCTACCGGCGCTCACTCAGTGGATTATTACCATCGCACACTGTAGCAGCCAATGGGGATGGCTGACGGTAGCACTTGTCCTGGTAGCAGTTGCCACACATCATTTGATAAAGCAGAAACCGTACTGGCTCATTCTGCGCCAGAAATTGCTGCTCAGCCTCCCGGTCATAGGGCCGATGGTGAGAGGGCAAAAACTCACGCAGATATTCACTGTTCTGGCGTTAACGCAAAATGCGGGCATTCCCTTTTTGCAGGGTCTTGAGAGCGTTACCGAAACGCTGGCTAACCCTTTCTGGTCGCAACGTTTAGCACTGGTTCAGCAGGATATCAGCGCTGGAAAACCGATCTGGTTAGCGCTTAAAAATAGTGGTGAATTCAGCCCATTGTGTATACAGCTGGTCAGAACTGGTGAAGCTTCCGGCTCGCTGGATGCAATGCTGCGCAATCTTGCGCATCACCATGGCGAGAAAACCCTGGCTCAGGCTGAGAATTTGGCTGCATTACTTGAGCCTGCGTTGCTGATCATTACGGGGCTTATCATCGGTACCCTAGTCGTCGCGATGTATTTACCGATTTTCCATTTGGGAGATGCGATGAGCGGAGTGTGATAAATTCAAATGCCGGATGGCGGCGTAACGCCATCAGGCATTTCACAGAACTAGCTGTTCTTACAGGCTATTGAAAACACGGTTTTCTTGTTCCTGTACACGAATAAACGTTGTACGTTTGGTCAGCTCTTTCAGACGGGATGCGCCCACATAGGTACAAGCAGAACGCAAACCGCCGAGGATATCGCGAGCGGTATTATCAACCGGGCCGCGCAGTGGCAGCTTGACGGTCTTACCTTCTGCAGCGCGGTACTGTGCAACACCACCTACGTGACGCGTCATTGCAGATTCAGAGCTCATACCGTAGAACAGCATGAATTTCTCACCGTTCTCTTCAACAATTTTGCCGCCACTTTCTTCATGACCAGCCAGCATGCCGCCGAGCATCACGAAGTCTGCGCCGCCACCGAACGCTTTTGCCACGTCACCCGGCATTGTGCAACCGCCGTCGCTGACAATCATGCCACCCAGACCGTGGGCTGCATCGGCGCATTCAATAACCGCAGAAAGCTGTGGATAGCCAACGCCGGTTTTTACACGTGTGGTACATACTGAACCTGGGCCAATGCCGACTTTGACAATATCAGCACCGGAGAGCACCAGCTCTTCACACATTTCACCGGTGACCACATTGCCCGCACAGATCGTTTTTGTCGGCCATGCTTCACGCGCTTTCGACACGAACTGAACAAAATGCTCTGAGTAGCCATTGGCCACATCAATGCAGATAAAGTTCAGCGCGGGGTTGAGCGCCAGAATCTGTTTAGTTTTTTCGAAATCTGCATCAGACGTACCGGTTGAAACCATTACGTGTTTGAGCACATCGGCAGAGCTCTCTGCGATGAAGGCGGCCCAGTCTTCAACAGAATAGTGTTTGTGCACAGCGGTCAGGATGTCGAAGGATGCCAGTGCCGTTGCCATGGCAAACGTCCCGACAGTGTCCATGTTCGCGGCAATAATAGGTACGCCGGACCAGGTCTGACCTGAATGCTTAAAGGTAAATTGACGTTCCAGCTCAACATCGGAACGGCTTTTGAGAGTAGAACGCTTAGGGCGGATAAGAACGTCTTTGAAACCTAACTTCAGATCTTCTTCGATACGCATGTGCGGATTCCTGGGGTTAATGGCGAAAAATCGAAACTCACAACTCCAGTGACGCTATCATACGCACTAATCAATGCCGCGCAAGACTGCGAAATTCTCTTTTTTTACGCTACAATCCCATAAATTTACCTGGCGAATAGTAGGTTAATCCTGCAGCAGCCTCGCCTTCGCACGCATAACTTTTAACTGTTTGATAATCAAACTTAAACTCCAGGATCGGCATCTATGAGGTATACGGTAGCCTTAACCGGCGGCATTGGCAGTGGTAAAAGCACCGTTGCAAATGCGTTCGCTGACCTCGGAATAAACGTCATTGATGCAGATATTATTGCGCGCCAGGTGGTTGAACCCGGCACACCTGCTCTTAAGGCGATCGAAGAACATTTTGGTTCCGACGTTATAGCCGCAGACGGATCGTTGCAGCGACGCATTTTACGCGAACGCATTTTTTCCAATCCTGAGGAGAAAAGCTGGCTGAATGCCCTGCTCCATCCGCTTATTCAGCAGGAAACGCAGCGTCAGTTTCAGCAAGCAACCTCTCCTTATCTGCTATGGGTTGTCCCTTTGCTGGTGGAAAATTCGCTGTATAAAAAAGCCGACCGCGTACTCGTGGTGGATGTCACCCCCGAAACCCAGCTCAGACGCACCATGCAGCGTGATGACGTCACGCGTGAGCATGTTGAACAAATTCTTGCTGCCCAGGCAACGCGTGAAGCGCGGCTGGCCGTGGCAGACGATGTTATTGATAATAATGGCGCACCGGAAGCCATCGCCTCGGATGTCGCCCGCCTGCACGCGCTCTATTTGCAATGCGCGTCGCAGTTTGTCTCACAGGAAAAACCGTAATGCACACCCAGGTCCTTTTTGAACACCCTCTCAATGAGAAGATGCGCACATGGCTGCGCATTGAGTTTTTAATCCAACAGCTCTCCGTTAATTTGCCCATTGCTGACCATGCCGGCGCTCTGCATTTTTTCCGCAATATCGGAGATTTACTGGATGTATTTGAACGCGGCGAAGTCCGCACCGAACTCCTCAAGGAACTGGAACGACAGCAGCGTAAACTCCAGGCCTGGGTCGAAGTTCCCGGCGTTGATCAAAGCAGAATCGACTCTTTGCGTCAGCAGTTAAAAAGTGCAGGTAGCATTCTGATTTCTGCCCCGCGTATTGGACAGACGCTGCGCGAAGATCGTCTGATTGGTCTCGTCCGTCAGCGTTTAAGTATTCCTGGCGGGTGCTGCAGTTTCGATCTGCCGACCCTGCATATCTGGTTACACCTGGCACAGTCGCATCGTGACGCGCAGGTTGAAACCTGGCTTGCCAGCCTGAATCCGCTCAATCAGGCGCTGTCGCTGGTACTGGATTTAATTCGCAACTCAGCGCCGTTTCGTAAGCAAACCAGCCTGAATGGTTTTTATCAGGACAACGGCGAAGATGCAGATCTGCTACGCTTGCAGCTGCCGCTTGATTCGCTACTTTATCCGCAAATTTCTGGTCATAAGAGCCGTTTTGCCATCCGTTTTATGCCGCTGGATAGCGAGAATGGTCAGGTGCCTGAGCGCCTCGATTTTGAACTGGCGTGCTGTTAAGGAGTCAACATGTCTGAACAAACCATCGTCAACTGCCCAACCTGCGGCAAGCCTGTAGTATGGGCTGAGGTCAGTCCGTTTCGCCCATTCTGCAGCAAGCGCTGCCAGTTAATCGATCTGGGAGAGTGGGCCGCAGAAGAGAAACGCATCCCAAGCTCTGGCGATCTGTCAGAAAGCGACGACTGGAGTGAAGAACAGAAGTAATTCTGCTAAAACGGTGGGTCGGATTAGGCAACGCCGCATCCGGCATTTTATGTTGTTTTGCCTGATGGCGCTGCGCTTATCAGGCCTACGAACTAAAACGTAGGGCGGGCATGCGTAGCGCCCCCGCCATAATTTGCCGGATGCGGCGTTGCCTTATCCGGCCTACAGCACCATTAGCCAGCTATCAGCTTTTCAATGACCGGTGCATTCGCAGGCGGGAAATCCTGCGCATTCAGAGCATCTTGCGCAATCCACTGCGCCGGTTGCCCCTCTTTTCCCCACGGCTCGCCTTCCCAGCTTTCAACCAGCCAGAACCACAGAGTGATATGCCTGTCCGGAAACTGATACTCCAGCTTTTCGAACAATGAGCTTTGAGTCGGCGTGATCCCCACTTCTTCCTGTAGCTCGCGAATCAGCGCCTGCTCCGGTGTTTCGCCCGCTTCAATTTTCCCGCCGGGGAACTCCAGCTTATTGGCCATGTGGGCATCAGCCGCACGCTGGGTGATAAAAATTTCATGTTGATGATTACGAATAATCCCGACGGCGATTTGCAGTATTTTCATCTTTATCGTCCATAAAAAAGGCGCAGAATTCTGCGCCTTTTCAGTAAGTTATTTTCTTAGCTCAGACGGCCGTGGCACTGTTTGTATTTTTTGCCAGAGCCGCAAGGACACGGATCGTTACGACCCACTTTACGATCGCCAGTTTGTGCTGCCAGCTCTTCTGCCGCGGCAGAATCGTCGCCTTTATGGCTCAATTGCTGCATCTGCGCTAAGCGCTCAGCTTCTTCACGACGCTGCTGCTCCATAGCTTCGACTTCTTCAGGCATACGCACCTGAACTTTGCTCAGGGTGCTGATCACTTCGTATTTCAGTGATTCCAGCATTGACGCAAACATAGAGAAAGATTCACGCTTGTATTCCTGCTTCGGATCTTTTTGCGCATAACCACGCAGGTGGATACCCTGGCGCAGATAGTCCATCGCAGCAAGGTGCTCTTTCCACAGGGAGTCGAGAGTTTGCAGCATCACGCCTTTTTCGAAGTGACGCATCATCTCCGCGCCCACAACTTCCTCTTTACGCTGATAAACTTCGATGGCGTTTGCCAGGATACGTTCACGCAGCGTTTCTTCGTGCAGCTCAGGCTCTTTATCCAGCCACTCTGAAATCGGCATCTCAAGATCGAAGTCGTTTTTCAGACGTTCCTGCAGACCCGGGATATCCCACATTTCCTCCAGAGACTGCGGCGGAATATAGGCATCAATAGTTGCTTTGAAGACATCTTCGCGGATGCTGTTGATGGTTTCGCTAACATCAGTTACGTCCAGCAGTTCGTTACGCTGGGTGTAGATAGCACGACGCTGGTCGTTGGCGACGTCATCATATTCCAGCAACTGCTTACGAATATCGAAGTTGCGGCTTTCCACTTTACGCTGCGCGTTAGCAATTGCTTTGGTCACCCATGGGTGTTCAATGGCTTCGCCAGGCTTCATACCCAGTTTACGCATCATGCCTGACACGCGGTCAGAGGCAAAAATACGCATCAGCGCATCTTCCATCGACAGATAGAAACGGGAAGAGCCCGCATCACCCTGACGGCCCGAACGACCACGCAGCTGGTTATCGATACGGCGAGATTCGTGACGCTCGGTACCGATAATATGCAAGCCACCGGCTGCTAATACCGCGTCATGGCGAACCTGCCACTCGGCTTTAATCTGCGCGATTTGTTCCGGAGTTGGGTTTTCCAGCTCGGCAACTTCCGCCTGCCAGCTACCGCCCAGCACGATATCGGTACCACGACCGGCCATGTTCGTCGCGATAGTCACGGCTGACGGATAACCCGCCTGGGCGACGATTGCAGCTTCGTTGGCGTGGAACTTGGCGTTCAGAACGTTGTGTTTGATACCCGCTTTGCTCAGCTCGTTAGACACTACTTCCGATTTTTCAATGGAGATAGTACCTACCAGTACCGGCTGGCCATTTGCAGTACGCTCTTTAATATCTTCAATGATCGCCTGAATTTTTTCCGCTTCGGTCATGTACACCAGATCCGGTAAATCCTTACGGATCATCGGACGGTTGGTCGGCACAACCACGGTATCCAGTTTGTAGATGGAGCTAAATTCAAACGCTTCAGTGTCGGCTGTACCGGTCATACCGGCCAGTTTTTCGTACAAACGGAAGTAGTTCTGGAAGGTAATAGATGCCAGCGTCTGGTTCTCGTTCTGGATCTCTACGCCTTCTTTAGCTTCAACAGCCTGGTGCAGACCATCGGACCAGCGACGCCCCTGCATGGTACGACCAGTGTGTTCATCGACGATGATAACTTCGCCGTCTTTCACGATGTAATCTACGTCGCGGGTAAACAGCACGTGCGCACGCAGTGCGGCAGTCACGTGGTGCATCAGCATAATGTTACCAGGAGAGTACAGTGACTCGCCCTCGTCCATAATGCCTTCGTTAACCAGCAGCTCTTCAATCAGTACCAGACCACGCTCGGTCAGGTTAACCTGGCGCGCTTTCTCATCAACAGAGAAGTGGCCTTCGCCCTGGAACGTGTCGGAATCTTCCTTCTCCTGACGGATCAGGTGCGGGATGATTTTATTAACTTTTTTGTACATTTCCGAGCTGTCTTCAGCAGGGCCGGAAATGATCAGCGGCGTACGCGCTTCATCGATCAGGATGGAGTCGACTTCATCGACCAGCGCATAGTGCAGTTTACGTTGAACACGCTCTTCCGGACTAAACGCCATGTTGTCACGCAGGTAGTCAAAGCCGTATTCGTTATTGGTACCGTAAGTAATATCGGCGTTATAGGCTTCACGCTTGGCTGGCGCAGGCAGGCCAGACATGTTGATACCAACGGTCATGCCGAGGAATTCAAACAGCGGGCGGTTATTTTCGGCATCACGCTGAGCCAGATAGTCGTTCACGGTAACCACGTGTACGCCCTTCCCGCTTAATGCGTTCAGGTAGGCTGGCAGCGTCGCGGTCAGGGTTTTACCTTCACCAGTACGCATTTCCGCGATGCAGCGATCGTTAAGCACCATACCGCCCAGCAGCTGAACGTCGAAGTGACGCATACCGAACACGCGCTTACTCGCTTCACGCACTACTGCGAACGCTTCCGGGATCAGGCTCTCAACGCTGGCACCTTTTTCCAGACGGGCGCGGAATTCAGCGGTCTTCGCTTTCAGTTCATCATCGGAGAGTTTTTCCATCTCCGGTTCCATCGCGTTGATGACATTGACCACTTTACGCATACGACGCAGCGTACGCTCGTTACGGCTACCGAATACTTTCGTTAATAATTTGATTAGCATAATAAAATCTCAAACGCCCCGCGGTGCGGAGTCAAAAATTATAAGTTGGAAGGTTCTTTTTTAGCTGAGGCGTTGAGGACCAGCGCGGATACCCTGCAGCTGGCTAATCCAGACCGGAACGCTAAACGCGGCCTGAGAGGTAAAGTGTGCGTATGTCACGCGACTTACTGTCGCGGGCGGAGTGCCTTCTTGCGTCAGCATCGCGCTGAGCGTATTCAGTAACGCAAGATGGTGCGCCTGGATTGGCAATGGCTCTTCGGCAACGGGCAACGCCTGAGGTGCCATGGCAAAAGAAAGATGGCGGATAACCGTACGAATGGCATGTTGATGCCAGTAATCGACGGTAAAATTTGGGCGCCGATTGGTCGCTTCCAGCAAAGCAAGCTGGCTAAAGTTAACTTTAGCACCTTGATCGTGATTGCTGGCGGTCGCCTTCGCGGGAGTATTAGGTTCAGCAGCATTACCGAGCGCGGGCAGGCCAAAACTAGCCGCGACCATCCCCAACAGGAGATGCGGCCAGAAGTACCGTCTGCCTAACTGTCGCCAGCGCGTCAGTATTCCACTCACGTTATTGCCACCTGATATACCCTGCGTTTGGGGTTACAAATGCAAAACCATTTTTTGCGCACAAATCTTACCATTAATGCGTTCGCACCACAGCAGTAATGACAGCAAGTCGCGGGTAAATATGCTTAAGAAAGCAGCGATCGAACGGTATTTTAATCTACCTGTGGGGAAAAAGTCGCTTCATATAAGGTGGTTTGCACTCGGAAGATAAAAAAACGACTGGCTCACCTGGCCGGAGAGAGTGCCAGATTTACCAGTCGAATTTATGCGACAGCGTATGTCGTTATGCCAGTACGGTCGATGGTGCTTTGAACGCCAACGGCAGTTCTGCATCGTCCTGGAAGGTCACATATTCCCAGGCTTCCTGTTTTGCCAGGACCGCCTGCAGCAGTTTGTTATTCAATGCATGACCGGATTTATACGCGGTAAATGCACCAATAATGTTGTGACCACACATGAACAAGTCACCGATCGCGTCGAGCATTTTGTGACGAACGAATTCATCTTCAAAACGCAGGCCGTCTTCGTTCAATACGCGATAATCGTCAACAACGATGGCACAATCGAAGCTGCCGCCCAGGCACAGGCCGCGGGACTGCAGATATTCGATATCACGCATGAAGCCGAAAGTACGCGCACGGCTGATCTGACGCATGAACGCATCCGCAGAGAAGTTCATCGCGTAGCGCTGCGTGCTGGAGTCGATCGCCGGATGGTTAAAGTCGATGGTGAAATCCAACGTAAAACCATTATACGGCTTAAACTCAGCCCACTTATCGCCATCTTCGACACGAACGGTCTCTTTGATGCGAACAAATTTTTTGGCGCTGCTCAGTTCTTCAATACCTGCATCAAGCAGCAGATAAACGAACGGAGCGGCACTGCCATCCATGATCGGGATTTCCGGTGCGTTAACTTCAATAACGATGTTATCGATACCTAAACCCGCCAGAGCAGCATTAAGGTGCTCTACGGTTGAAATCCGTACATCATGCTCATTGACCAGACACGTACAGAGCATGGTATCACGCACAGATTTGGCATCGGCCGGGAAATCTACCGGAGGATTCAAGTCGGTGCGACGATAGATGACCCCGGTGTTGGCCGGCGCAGGGCGTAATGTCAGGGTGACTTTTTTGCCGGTATGCAAACCGACGCCAGTCGCCTGAACGATACGTTTAAGAGTCCTTTGTTTGATCATCGTATAATCTCGCCAAATTACCTATCCAACCGAAGTGTACTATACATTCGGTGGGCCAGTTTAGCACAAAGAGCCACAATTCCCAAATTCCAGCTAATTCTTAATCAGCTTGCTTACGCAGGAATGCTGGGATATCCAGATAATCCGGCTCTTTGGTGGTTTGCGGCGTATTGTCGTTAACCACTTTCGCTACCGGTTTCTGCTCTTGCGTCAACGGCGCCATGCCGTGCTGCTGGTAACGATCCATTACCGGCTGCTGTACCTGCTTGTTGGTCACCAGAGTGATTTCAGGACGTTTGTCCATACCAATTCCAGTCGCAACAACGGTGACGCGCAGTTCGTCGTTCATATCCGGGTCCAGGGAGGTACCGATAACCACGGTCGCATTATCCGATGCAAAGGCACGAATCGTGTTACCGACGGTTTCGAACTCATCCAGACGCAGGTCGAAGCCCGCAGTAATGTTGACCAGCACGCCGCGCGCGCCAGACAGATCGATGTCTTCCAGCAGCGGAGAAGAGATAGCCATTTCAGCCGCTTCTTCTGCACGGTCTTCACCGCTTGCCACGCCTGAACCCATCATCGCGTAGCCCATTTCGGACATCACGGTGCGCACGTCTGCAAAGTCGACGTTCATCAGGCCCGGACGAGTAATCAGTTCAGCGATACCCTGGACTGCGCCTTTCAGCACGTCGTTCGCTGCGCCAAACGCATCTAGCAGGGAGATTCCGCGACCCAGCACTTTCAGCAGCTTGTCATTCGGAATAGTGATCAGAGAGTCCACATGTTTGGACAGCTCGGTGATACCCTGCTCCGCGAATGCCATACGCTTCTTGCCTTCAAAGTTGAAAGGCTTAGTCACGACAGCAACGGTCAGAATACCTAAATCTTTTGCTACTTCAGCAACCACTGGCGCTGCACCGGTACCGGTACCGCCGCCCATGCCAGCTGCGATAAACACCATGTCTGCCCCGTCAAGCGCTGCACGCAGAGCTTCACGATCTTCGTCTGCCGCATTACGGCCTACTTCCGGGTTTGCACCCGCGCCCAGACCTTTGGTGATGCCGCTACCAATCTGAATGGTCTGTCCAACCGCCGTTTTACGCAACGCCTGAGCGTCGGTATTCACCGCGAAGAATTCAACACCTTCGATGCGCTCGCGCACCATGTGTTCAACGGCATTACCGCCGCCGCCGCCGACGCCGATGACTTTAATCACCGCGTCATTGGTTAGTTCCATAGGTTCAAACATAGTTTCTCTCTCCGTTGTGCCTGTCGCCTGAGACCGTTAATGTGCGTTGGTCTCTTTAAAAATTAAAACTCTTTTCGCAGCCAGCTATTGAGTCGTTTGATCCACGAGCCAACTGATGCCGTAACGCGTTTTTCAACTTCAGCCTCACCACTCAAATGGGATTCTTTCCCGTAGTGAAGCAGCCCCACTGCCGTTGAATAATAAGGCTCCTGGGCATAATCCGTCAGACCAGTGATATTCAGCGGTGCGCCAATACGTACTTGCGTATGGAACACGCGCTGTGCGCAGGCCGCAAGACCTTCAATTTGCGCAGCGCCACCGGTTAACACAATCCCCGCCGCCAGATGATGTTTCACACCCTGCTGGCGAAGCTGTTCTTGTAATTGCAAAATTTCTTCGTTGACCAGGTTGAGCAGCTCGGTATAACGCGGCTCAATGACCTCTGCCAGGGTCTGACGTTGCAGGCTACGCGGTGGACGACCACCTACGCTTGGCACTTCAACGCTTTCGTCTTTACCCACGATGGAGCCCAGCGCGCATCCATGACGCACTTTGATGGCTTCAGCATCGCTCGGCGGCGTACCAAAGGCATACGCGATATCGCTGGTCACTACATTCCCTGCATAAGGGATCACTTTAGTGTGGCGCAACGCCCCGCCAGTATAAACGGCGATGTCCATTGTACCACCACCAATATCCACCACGCAGACACCCAGCTCACGTTCATCTTCCGTCAACACGGAATAACTGGCTGCCAACCCGGCAAAAATCAGTTGGTCAACTTTCAGACCACAACGTTCAACGGCTTTGACAATGTTCTTCGCCATGTCGTTGTGGCAGGTAATAAGATGGACTTTTGCCTGCATACGCACGCCGGAAAGACCGACCGGATTTTTAATGCCTTCCTGGTAGTCGATGGCGTATTCCTGCGGAATAACGTGCAGAACACGATGTTCATCGCGAACGCGTACGGATTTTGCCGTATGTACTACGTTTTCCACATCTTCCTGCGTCACTTCCTCTTCGGAAATGGGCACCATACCAATTTCATTTTGACAGCTAATATGTTTACCGGAAAGTGCCAGATACACCGAGGAAATCTGGCAATCTGCCATCAGTTCAGCCTGGTCAATGGCGCGCTGTACGCACTTCACCACTGACTCAAGGTCATTCACCCCGCCTTTATCCATACCTCGCGATGGGCAACTGCCCACGCCAATGATATTGACCATACCGTCGGGCAGAACTTCCCCTACTAAAGCGGCTACCTTCGCGGTGCCAATCTCCAGTCCAACTACCAGTTTTCTGTCCGTCGCCTTGATCATTGTTGTTCTGCCTGTGCCTGATTCTGTTGCTGATTAGATTCCTCAGGAGGCAAGGGAACCCAGCCTACTGCCGCTCCTGAGTCATAACGCAAATCAACGTAGCTAATCCGTTTGCCATCGGTTTGCGCCTGCTGCTGTAAAACCGGGTAGAGTTCCACAAAGCGAGCCAAACGTTTTATCGTATCGCCCCTGCCCAGGTTCAGCTTAATATCGTTATTCAGCGTCAACTGCCAGGAACGACGAGCGGTCATCGCCGCTTCCTTCAGGGTGAATCTATCCTTAGCCAGCACCTGCCCCATATCGCGGAACCCTTGCAACACTTCACTTGCGCTGCCTTCCGGTCCATACAACATGGGTAATACCTGCTTATTGGCCCGACCGGTTGGAACACTGAACGTATTTCCTTCAGCATCCACCATATGTTGGTCATTCCAACGCGCAATGGGCACATATTCAACCAGATGAATCTTCAATTCATCGGGCCATTGCTTTCTGACGCTCGCCTGTTTAATCCAGGGGAGGCGTTCAATTTGACTCTGAATGATGTTCACATCCTGAGTCATAAAGGTTCCCGGAGCGCCCAGCGCCAGAATGGACTGACGAATATCGTCATTGCGCGTGTAATGCCGTTCGCCGGTTAACACCAGTTTCGATAAAGGCAAACGTTGCGCATCTTCCATCCATCCCAACACTACCCAGCCGCTGACAAACACGGTGCACAGCACTGTCAGCAGGAACAATATTCCTGCAAGACGCGTTCCATTATTGCGGCGTGAGGAGTTTACTTCTTCTTCATCACCGTTTCGCGTGTTCAGCGCAGCCTGCGACATATCAGTCCGCCAACTCCAGAATTCTTACCACCAACTGCGAGAAGCTCAGGCCCGCCTGACGCGCCGCCATCGGCACCAGACTGTGGCTGGTCATACCCGGAGAGGTATTCGCTTCCAGCAGATAAAACTGGCCATCGCTGTCCAGCATGACGTCAATGCGACCCCAACCTTTACAGCCCAATGCGGTCCACGCTTTCAGGACTAATTCCTGTAAACGTGCCTCTTGTTCGACTTCCAGACCGGCAGGGCAGAAATATTGTGTTTCATCAGAGAGATACTTCGCCTCATAATCATAGAAGGTTCCCGCGGGTTGGATACGTATTGACGGTAAAATTTCTTCACCAAGTATCGCAACTGTAAATTCCGGGCCACTGAGCCATTTTTCGATCAGTACTTCTTCATCATGCTGAAAAGCCAATGCTAATGCACCCTGCAAAGCATTTTCTTCTTCAACTTTTGACATTCCTACGCTTGAGCCTTCACGGCTTGGCTTCACAATCAGCGGCAAACCTAGCGCAGAAATTTTTGTAACTGCTTCATCGCTAAGACCTTTTTCGAACTCAGCGCGGGTCAATGCAACCCAAGGCGCGACGGGTAAACCTGCGCCCTGCCACAGCAACTTGCTGCGCAGTTTGTCCATCGAAATTGCGGAAGCCATGACGCCGCTGCCGGTATATGGCAGGCCAATTTGCTCCAGCATGCCCTGCAACGTGCCATCTTCCCCGCCACGGCCATGCAGCGCAATAAACACCTTCTGAAAACCCATAGATTTCAGAAGAGTGACATCAACCTCTTTAGGGTCAACCGGATGGGCATCGACACCACCTTCGCGTAACCCTGCCAGTACGGCCGCGCCGGAATTCAGCGAAACGTCACGCTCTGCGGAGGTTCCTCCTAACAGGACCGCGATTTTATCAGCCATGTTGTTCTTCCTCCGGGTTTTGCGGCTTCAGTTTGATTTCAGCTAAGGAACGCGCGATTTTGCCGATATTTCCAGCGCCCTGCACCAAAATCAGATCGTTGCCGGTTAATACCGGCGCCAACATGTCTGCCACCTGAGCCGGATCGGATACCAGAATCGGGTCGATCTTACCGCGACCACGGATCGTACGGCACAGCGAGCGACTGTCAGCCCCCGGAATCGCAGCTTCACCCGCGGCGTATACATCCAGCATCAACAGCGCATCGACCTGAGTCAGCACGTTGGCAAAGTCGTCATACAAATCGCGTGTACGCGTAAAGCGGTGCGGCTGGAACAGCATTACCAGATTTTTGTCCGGCCAGCCCGCGCGAGCAGCTTTAATCGTGGCATCCACTTCCGTTGGGTGATGACCATAATCATCCACCAGCATCGCCGTCCCGGTTTTACCGTTTACCGGCTCCAGCGGGAATTCACCGAGGAAGTCAAAGCGGCGTCCGGTGCCCTGGAAACTTTCCAGCGCGCGCAGAATTGCGTCGTCTTCAATGCCTTCTTCTGTTGCCACTGCCACCGCCGCCGCTGCGTTCAGCGCATTGTGACGGCCCGGTGCGTTCAACGTCACGCGTAAATCGGCCATCCCCTGACGCAGCAGCGTGAAGTGCCCTTGTGGGCCAATCTGCTGATAATCTTCGACGCGCACATCAGCATCATCGCTGAAACCATAGGTTGTGGTTTGACGACCAACTCGCGGCAACAACTCGCGGATCACCGGATCGTCAACGCACATCACCGCACGACCATAAAACGGCAAGTTATGCAGGAAATTAATAAACGTCTGCTTTAAATTTTCGAAGTCGCCATGGTAGGTATCCATATGATCGGCTTCGATATTGGTAACAATCGCCACCATCGGCTGCAAATGCAGGAACGACGCATCGCTCTCATCCGCCTCAGCAATTAAATAACGGCTATGACCCAGACGCGCATGGACGCCTGCAGCCTTCACCAGACCGCCGTTGACAAACGTCGGATCCAGCCCCGCTTCCGCGTAGATGCTGGAGACCATCGCTGTGGTCGTGGTTTTACCGTGCGTCCCGGCAATGGCGATACCGTGACGAAAACGCATTAATTCAGCCAACATTTCAGCACGACGGATCACCGGAATACGTGCTTCATGCGCCGCAACAATTTCCGGGTTATCCGCAGAAATCGCGCTGGATACCACCACCACGCTCGCATCACGCACATTTTCAGGGCGATGGTTGAAGAAAATCGTGGCGCCCAGATTCGTCAACTGCTGCGTCACCGGGTTCGGCGCCAGGTCAGAACCACTGATCTGATAACCTTCGTTGGCCAAAACTTCGGCAATACCGCCCATACCAGCACCACCGATGCCGACAAAGTGAATGTGCCGAACGCGACGCATTTCGGGCACGATGGAACGCAGTTTTGCCAGTTGTTGTGTATTCATTCTTTAGCCATTAACTTCTTAGTTCATGCGATGCAAAAGGCATCACCACAATTACGCCCGGGCAGCCCGGCTCACTTCATTAGCAACACGCTCTGTGGCATCCGGTATGGATGCGGCGCGCGCACGTTCTGCCATGGTTAATAAGGTTTCTCGCGACCACCCGGAAAGGGTGTTCGCGACGGCATCCACAGTAAACTGCGGCTGCTCAAGAATTTTAGCGGCGCCCGCTTTCTCAAGCGGCAGCGCATTCCAGTACTGCTGTCGGTCTTTGTGCTGGAAAGGCACAAACAGCGCAGGCAAACCCGCAGCGGCAATTTCGCTTACCGTCAGCGCGCCGGAGCGACAAACTACAACATCCGCCCACGCGTAGGCGGCTGCCATATCATCAATAAACTCAGTGACCTTGTGCTGCGGTTGTCCCGCGTCGGCATACGCCTGTTCAACGGTTTGCTGCGCGCCTTTGCCACTCTGATGCCAGATAGTCACCGCGTCACCAAGCTTTGCGGCAACCTGCGGCATCGTCTGGTTCAATACGCGTGCGCCCTGAGATCCCCCGACGACCAGCACGCGAACCGGGCCTTCACGCCCCGCCAGACGCGCTTCGGGCAACGGCAGCGCCAGAACGTCGGTGCGTACCGGGTTACCCACCACTTCCGCATTCGGGAAAGCGCCAGGAAAAGCCTGCATCACCTTCGTTGCAATCTTCGCCAGCCACTTGTTGGTTAATCCCGCAATGCCGTTCTGCTCATGCAGGACAACCGGGATGCCTAATGACCAGGCAGCCAGACCGCCAGGGCCGGACACATAGCCGCCCATCCCCAGCACCACATCAGGCTTAAACTGCTTCATAATGGCGCGCGCCTGACGCCAGGCATTAAAAATACGCACGGGGGCGGCAAGCAGCGCGTTGACACCTTTGCCACGCAAACCGGAGATGCGAATAAAGTCAATTTCAATGCCATGCTTCGGCACTAAGTCCGCTTCCATACGGTCGGCGGTGCCCAGCCAACGAACCTGCCAGCCCTGGGCCATTAAATGGTGCGCGACCGCCAGCCCCGGGAACACATGCCCACCGGTACCGCCTGCCATCACCATTAACCGCTTCGGTTGACCACTCATCGTGCACCTCGTGTAAACGCCTGGGCTTTTTCCAGACGCGTTTCATAATCAATACGTAACAAAAACATGATGGCCGTCGACATAATCAACAAACTGGAACCACCATAACTGATCAGCGGTAACGTCAGACCTTTTGTTGGCAGCATACCTGCTGCCGCGCCGACGTTTACCAGGGCCTGGAAGCTGAACCAAATCCCGATGGAGCAGGCTAAAAAGCCTGAAAAACGGTGGTCAATTTCCAGTGCTTTGCGACCGATCGACATCGCGCGAAAAGCGACGAAGAATACCATTAAAAGTGCCAATACCACACCGATATAACCCAGCTCTTCCCCAATGATGGCGAAGATGAAGTCGGTGTGCGCTTCCGGTAAATACTCCAGTTTTTGCACTGAATTACCTAACCCCTGACCCCAAACCTCACCGCGACCAAAAGCCATCAGCGATTGCGTTAACTGGTAGCCGCTGCCAAACGGATCTTCCCATGGGTTCCAGAAAGAGGTTACGCGGCGAATACGATACGGTTCGGCAAGGATCAGCAGCACCACCGCCGAAATCCCCATGCCGATAATGGCAATGAACTGCCACAGTTTCGCACCAGCGAGAAACAGCATCGCCAGCGTCGTGACAAACAGCACCACTACCGTACCAAGGTCAGGCTGCGCCAGCAGTAAGACTGCCAGCACCAGAATCACACCCATCGGTTTTAAGAAGCCGCGCAGGTTGTTACGCACTTCATCGACTTTACGCACCAGGTAGTTAGCGAGATAACAGAACAGCGACAGCTTGGTGAATTCCGCAGGCTGAATACGCAGCGGCCCCAGCGCGATCCAGCGCGATGCCCCGTTAACGGAGCTCCCCACCACCAGAACGATCAACAACATGATGATCGAGGCGATCAGCATCGTCGTGCTGTACTTCTGCCAGAACTCCATCGGCAGACGCAGCGTCACCATCGCCAGACAGAACGCGAGGAAGATATACAGCGCGTCACGCTTAGCAAACAGGAAGGGATCGCCCGCCAGACGTTGCCCTACGGGCATTGATGCCGATGTCACCATCACAAAACCGATCGCTGCCAGACCAAAAGTCAGCCACAGCAGCATGCGGTCATACATGATCAGGCTGTCCGCGTCTTTATCACGCGAAGCCATCACCCAGCCTTTAAGTGCCGCGAAGATCCACGCCAGGACACCCAGTCCCGGTACGCGCGGCATTTTCAGACGAGGGAGAGAGAATCGCATCAACCCAACTCCTTCGCTAAACGGGTAAAGACGTCACCGCGTTGCTCAAAGTTCTTGAACTGGTCAAGGCTGGCGCAGGCTGGCGACAGCAGCACCATATCACCCGACTTCACACGCGGTGCGAGCAGACGCATTGCCTGCTCCATGGTTTCAGTGTGTTCCGCAACCTCAGGACGCAGAGCGGCAAGCTGCGCGCCATCGCGACCAAAGCAGTACAGACGAATGTTGTTGCCAGTCAGGTAGCGTTGCAGCGGCGTAAAGTCGGCCGATTTCCCATCGCCGCCCAGCAGCAGGTGCAACGTACCGTCAACGTGCAGACCATTCAGTGCCGCTTCTGTGCTGCCAACGTTGGTGGCTTTTGAATCGTTAATCCAACGCACACCGTTATGATTCAGTACCAACTGGAAACGATGAGCCAGACCGGTAAAGGTAGTCAGCGCTTTCAGGCTGGATGCCCGCGGCAGACCCGCAGCATCCGCCAGCGCCAGCGCAGCCAGTGCGTTGGTATAGTTATGCTGGCCGGTAAGCGTCATCTCTTTCACGTTCAGGACTTTTTCGCCCTTCACCCGCAGCCAGGTTTCACCCTGCTGACGATTGAGATGATAGTCACCCATGTTGATGCCAAAGCTCACGCAGCGCTCATCCGCCCCGCGAATCGGCATGGTCAGCGCATCATCGGCATTAACCACACACACTTTTGCATTCTCATAGACGCGCAGTTTGGCCGCACGGTACTGCTGCAAGCCAAACGGATACCTGTCCATATGATCTTCGGTGACGTTCAAAATGGTGGCGGCTACAGCCTGTAAGCTGGAGGTTGTCTCCAGCTGGAAGCTCGACAGCTCCAGTACATACAGCTCACGTTCGTCATCCAGCAGCATCAGCGCGGGCAGGCCGATATTTCCGCCAACACCCACGTTCACACCAGCCGCTTTCGCCATTTCTCCCACCAACGTGGTGACGGTGCTTTTCCCGTTGGAACCGGTGATCGCGACGATCGGCGCCTGCGCTTCACGACAGAACAGCTCGATGTCACCGACAATTTCGATCCCTGCATCAGCAGCGGCGCTCAGCGAAGGATGCGCCAGGGCAATACCAGGGCTGGCGACGATGAGATCGGCGGCCAGCAGCCAATCATCATTCAGGCTGCCAACATGACGCTCAACCGCTTCCGGCAATTTATCCAGGCCAGGTGGCGTTGCGCGGGTATCCATCACACGCGGCGTCACACCACGCGCCAGAAAGAAATCCACGCAGGACAGCCCGGTCAATCCCAGACCGATAATGACGACTTTTTTACCCTGGTAATCAGCCATGATTAACGTACCTTCAGCGTTGCCAGGCCAATCAGCACCAGCATCAGCGAAATAATCCAGAAGCGCACAATTACGCGCGGTTCCGGCCAGCCTTTCAGTTCATAGTGATGGTGAATCGGCGCCATACGGAAGATGCGCTGTCCGCGCAGCTTAAAGGAGCCAACCTGCAAAATGACCGACAGCGTTTCCACAACAAATACGCCGCCCATGATTACCAGCAGGAACTCCTGACGCAGCAGCACGGCAATAATGCCCAGCGCGCCGCCCAGCGCCAGCGAACCGACGTCGCCCATAAAGACCTGCGCCGGATAGGTGTTAAACCACAGGAAGCCTAACCCCGCGCCGACAATCGCCGTACAGACGATCACCAACTCACCGGCATGGCGTAAATAGGGAATGTGCAGATAGTTGGCAAAGTTCATGTTACCGGTCGCCCATGCCACCAGCGCAAAACCCGCTGCCACGAACACGGTCGGCATAATCGCCAGACCATCCAGGCCATCGGTGAGGTTTACCGCGTTGCCAGTACCCACAATCACGAAGTACGCCAGCAGCACGTAGAACAGCCCCAACTGCGGCATGACATCTTTAAAGAACGGCACCACCAGCTCGGTAGCCGGGGTATCTTTACCGGCGAGGTACAGCGCAAAGGCTACACCCAGCGCAATCACCGACATCCAGAAGTACTTCCAGCGAGCAATCAGGCCCTTGGTATCTTTTCGCACCACTTTGCGGTAGTCATCGACAAAACCGATAATGCCGTAGCCAATCAATACCACCAGCACGCACCATACGTACGGGTTCGACGGATATGCCCACAACAGAACGGAGATAACAATCGCGGTGAGGATCATGATCCCGCCCATGGTTGGCGTACCACGTTTACTAAAGTGCGATTCAGGACCGTCGTTACGTACAACCTGTCCAAAGGACATTTTTTGCAAGCGGGCAATCATGCGCGGGCCCATCCACAAAGAGATGAACAGCGCGGTCAGCAGGCTGACGATGGCGCGAAACGTCAGATAGGAAAAGACGTTAAAGCCTGAATAATATTTGACCAAATGTTCGGCCAGCCAAACTAACATGTCCCAATCTCCTGTAATGCGCGTACTACCTCTTCCATGGCGGCACTACGTGAACCCTTCACTAAAATCGTCATGACCTGATGTTCTGCAATCAATGCTTTAAGATGCGCGGCCAGCGCGCTTTTATCCGCAAAATGTTCGCCAACGCCACTGGCGTCGCTAATTGCCTGACTCAGTTTTCCTGTACTCAGTACACGGTCGATACCTGCTGCTTTCGCAGCAACACCTACCTGTACATGGCATGCTTCACTTTCTGCGCCAAGCTCTGCCATATCGCCAACGACCAGTACGCGATAGCCCGGCATTTCAGACAGCACCTGCACCGCTGCGGTCATCGAACCGACGTTCGCGTTATAGGAGTCGTCCAGCAGCAGCTGATTTTCTGCGAGTTGAATCGGGAACAGACGTCCTGGTACCGCCTGCAGATCTTTCAAACCCGCTTTGATCGCCTCGTGCGTCGCGCCAACCGCCATAGAAAGCGCCGCCGCCGCAAGGGCGTTAGCGATATTGTGGCGACCCGGCAACGGCAGCAGGACATCAATGCTTCCGGTCGGCGTTTGCAGAGAAAATTCCGTGCCATGCGAGGTCACATGAACGTTGGTCGCAGAAAAGTCGCTGTTGGCCGCATTCGGGGAGAAGCGCCAGACTTTGCGATCGCCGATGATGCTTTGCCAGTTCAACCAGTCGTTGTTGTCGGCATTCATAATGGCGATACCGTTCGCAGACAGGCCGGTAAAAATCTCACCTTTTGCCTTCGCAACGCCCGCCAGAGAGCCGAAGCCTTCCAGGTGCGCGGCGGCCAGGTTGTTCACCAGCGCCGCTTCCGGACGCGTCAGGCCGACGGTCCAGGCGATTTCGCCCTGATGGTTGGCGCCGAGCTCAATCACGGCATAGTCGTAATCGTTGTTTAAGCGCAGCAGCGTCATCGGTACGCCGATGTCGTTATTCAGATTGCCCGCGGTATATAGGGTGTTACCACACTGGCTCAGAATGGCAGCCGTCATCTCTTTGACGGACGTTTTACCGGATGAGCCGGTCAACGCGACAACGCGCGCCGGAACCTGAGCGCGAACCCACGCCGCCAGTTCACCAAACGCCAGACGCGTATCTTTAACAATCAGCTGCGGCAGGTTGGTGTCCAACGGGCGGCTGACCAGCAGCGCACCCGCCCCGCTCTCTTGCGCTTTGTCTGCAAAATCATGGGCATCAAAGCGTTCGCCTTTCAGCGCCACAAACAGGCAGCCCGGCGTCACTTTACGCGTATCGGTTGTTACGGCATCAAGGGTCAGATCGGCCCCTTTCAGTTCGCCACGGAGGATCTCCGCCAGTTGGCTGAGCGTTACGCTAATCATGCGATAACCCCCAGCAGACGCGCTGCGGTCACGCGGTCAGAATAGTCGAGACGCTGCGAGCCAACGATCTGGTAATCTTCGTGACCTTTCCCGGCCACCAGCACCACGTCGTTTTCTTTCGCCTGCATAATGGCGTTTGTCACGGCTTCTGCGCGCCCTTCCATCACCTTCGCCTGTCCGGCATCCAGCATACCCGCCAGAATGTCGTTAATAATGGCGCGCGGCTCTTCGGTACGCGGGTTGTCATCGGTCACCACGACAACATCTGCAAACTGCTCGGCGATTGCGCCCATCAACGGACGTTTGCCTTTGTCGCGATCGCCGCCGCAGCCAAAGACGCACCACAGTTTGCCTGTACAGTGCAAACGTGCCGCCTGCAGCGCTTTTTCCAGCGCATCTGGCGTATGGGCGTAATCAACCACCACGGTGGTTTTACCCGGCGCGCTGAACACTTCCATACGTCCGCAAACCGGCTGCAATTGTGTCGCCGTTTTCAGTAAATCAGCTAACGGATAGCCCAGTGCCAACAGCGTTGCCAGCGCCAGCAGAAGATTGCTGACGTTAAACGCCCCCATCAGGCGGCTTTCAATTTCGCCGTCGCCCCATGAGGAGGTAAAACGAATCGTTGCCCCGCTGTCGTGATACTTCACGTCAACCGCTTTTAACCAACGACCATGACAGTTCGGGTTGATGTGGTCTTCCATCGAAACGGCAACCGCATCCGGGAGTTTCGCCAGCCAGCGACGACCGACGTCATCATCCGCATTGACGATGGCCTGACCGCAATGGTGCGTGGAATACAGCAGCCATTTCGCGGCTTCATAATGTTCCATGTCGCCGTGGTAGTCGAGATGGTCACGGCTTAAGTTAGTAAATACTGATGCGGCAAACTTCAGCGCCGCCACGCGATGCTGAACCAGACCGTGTGAAGAGACTTCCATCGCGCCAACCGTTGCGCCCTGCGCTGCCAGCCCCGCCAGCACATGCTGGACATCAACTGCTGAACCGGTGGTATTTTCCGTCGGGATCACTTTGCCCAGCAGGCCATTGCCTACTGTTCCCATTACCGCGCTGGTTTCGCCAAGCAGTTGGCTCCACTGTGCCAGCAATTGGGTGGTGGTAGTTTTACCGTTGGTCCCGGTCACACCGACCAGACGCATTTTCTCAGAAGGCTCATGGTAAAAACGGCCTGCCAGTGCAGATAAACGTTCGTTAAGCTGACTGAGATAGATGACCGGAACGCCGTGCATTTCACGGATTTCACCATCAGTAGCTTCATCTTTTGCTTCTGCAATAATGGCAGCCACACCTTGCGCTATCGCCTGCGGGATATACCGACGCCCGTCCGCCTGATGACCCAATACTGCGACAAAGAGATCGCCCGATGCAGCCACACGGCTGTCAAGCGTCATCTCCCGCAGTGCTCGCTCCGGTGCACCCGGCACCCATGGAGCAAGAAGGTCGCGCAAATTACGATCTGCCACCTGTTGCCTCGCCTTGATTATTCACAAATTCATTTTTATCGCCCGTTGTCAGCGCATCCGGCTCGATGTTCATGGTACGCAGTACGCCGCCCATGATGGCACCAAAGACCGGCGCGGAAACGGCGCCACCGTAGTATTTACCCGCCTGCGGATCGTTGATAACAACAACCAGCGCGAAGCGCGGCTGACTCGCAGGCGCAACACCTGCGGTATAAGCAATGTATTTGTTGATGTAGCGGCCATCTGGCCCTACTTTTTTCGCTGTACCGGTTTTAATGGCGATACGATAGCCTTTAATCGCCGCCTTCACGCCGCCGCCGCCGGGCAGCGCCACGCTTTCCATCATATGCACGACGGTACGCACGGTATCTTCCGGGAAGATACGCTCGCCCGGAACAGGAGGGTCAACTTTGGTAATCGACAGTGGACGATAAACGCCGTAGCTGCCGATCGTTGCATAGACTCGTGCTAACTGTAACGGTGTTACCATTAGCCCGTAGCCGAAAGAGAAGGTGGCCCTCTCTATGTCAGACCACCGTTGTTTTTGAGGATATAAGCCACTGCGTTCTCCGACCAACCCCAAATTGGTCGCTTTTCCCAGCCCAAAACGTGAGTAAGTATCTACTAACGCTGAGGACGGCATCGCTAACGCCAGCTTGGAAACACCGACGTTACTCGACTTCTGCAAAACCCCGGTGAGGGTTAATTCGCTATAACGCGCCACGTCTTTGATTTCGTGACCATTAATTCGGTAAGGGATAGTGTTAAGGACGGTATTTTCGCGTACCACGCCACGCTGCAGCGCGGTCATCACCACCATCGGTTTAACGGTAGAACCCGGTTCAAACACGTCGGTGATGGTACGGTTACGCATCGCGTCTTTTGGCGTACCGGTGAGATTGTTCGGGTTGTAGGACGGACTGTTGGCCATGGCCAACACTTCACCGGTGTTTACATCCACCAGTACCGCACTGCCTGACTCCGCCTTGTTGAACGCCACGGCGTTATTCAGTTCGCGGTAAACCAGTGCCTGTAAACGCTCATCAATGCTCAACGCGAGGTTATGCGCCGCCTGGCTGTCGGTAGAGGAGATATCTTCAATGACGCGGCCATAACGGTCTTTACGTACAATACGTTCACCCGGTTGTCCGGTGAGCCACTTATCGAAGCTCTTCTCAACGCCTTCAATCCCCTGGCTGTCAACGTTAGTAAAGCCTATGAGGTGAGCAGTCACTTCTCCGGAAGGATAGTAACGGCGGGATTCTTCGCGCAGGTGGATACCCGGCAGCTTCAGTTTCTTGATGTAGTCGGCCATGTCAGGGTTTACCTGACGCGCCAGATAGATAAAGCGCCCTTTCGGGTTAGCGTTAATGCGGGAAGCCAGTTGATCGAGCGGGAGATTCAGCGCGGTTGACAGCGCTCTCCAGCGTTCGCCAACGCTCACGCCGCCTGCATCATGTACTTCTTTCGGGTCGGCCCATATAGCTTTAACCGGAACGCTCACCGCCAGCGGGCGACCAGAGCGGTCGGTAATCATTCCGCGTGATGTAGACACTTCCTGGACGCGTAGAGAGCGCATATCACCCTGACGCACCAGCATGTCCGGCGCGATGATTTGCAGCCAGGCAACGCGCCCCAGCAGAAAACCCAGTGCCAGCAAAATACAGCCGCACAGTAACGCAAAACGCCAACTGATAAAGTTGGCTTGTTCTTCCTGGCGTTTTGGTTTGTGCGTTTTTGCCGCTGCTTTCATGCGTCGCGTTTATCCTTATTTTTGTACTACGATATTTTCTTGTGAGGGATCGACATGCTGCATTTGCAGCTTTTCCGTTGCGATCCGTTCAACACGGCTATGGTCGCCGAGCGCGTTCTCCTCAAGGATCAAGTTACGCCATTCGATATCCAGCGCATCTCGCTCCAGAACCAGCTGCTCACGCTGCGCGGTCAGTAACCGCGTATGGTGGGCTGTTGTCACGACGGTAACCGCCGTCAAAATAATGCAAATGAACAGGCAGAGTGGCAGCTTCCCAAACCGCAAAAGATCGTCACCGATCACGCCAGGCAAGGCATGGCGCTCGTTGCTTCCTATCGATCCTTTAACTTTGCTTAGGGCTTCTGTCACTCTGCTGATCATGCGTTCGTCCTCTCTGCAATACGCAGAACTGAACTACGGGCACGAGGATTCTCAGCTACCTCTTCTTCACCCGGCATCATCTTGCCTAGTGCTCTTAACTCACGGCCGCCCAGCTTTTTGATCTGCGCTTCGGTCATCGGTATTCCAGCCGGTACCTGAGGACCACGGCTTTGTTCACGCATAAAGCGTTTCACAATGCGGTCTTCAAGCGAATGGAAACTGATGATCGAAAGGCGACCACCTGGAGCCAGCACACTGAGCGAGCTTTTTAGCGCCTGCTCTATCTCCTCCAGTTCACTGTTCACCCAAATGCGCACCGCCTGGAAGGTACGGGTCGCGGGATGTTTGAATTTGTCCTTCACCGGCATTGCCGCCGCAATGACTTCCGCCAGTTCTTTGGTGCGGGTCATCGGTTCGATGCGGTTGCGCTCGACGATGGCGCGCGCAATGCGTTTGCCGAAGCGCTCTTCGCCAAAGGTTTTAATCACCCAGGCAATGTCTGCTTCATCGGCGGTTTGCAGCCATTCGGCCGCTGACTGACCGCGTGTTGGGTCCATACGCATGTCTAACGGACCGTCACGCATAAACGAGAAACCGCGCTCTGCGTCATCGAGCTGCGGTGAAGAAACGCCCAGATCGAGTAGAATCCCGTCGATCTTACCGGTCAGTCCACGCTCGGCGACATAGTCAGCCAGCGCAGAGAAAGGTCCATGTACGATGGAGAAACGGGGATCGGTAATCGTTTTTGCAACGGCAATAGCCTGCGGATCGCGATCGATTGCCAGTAAACGTCCCTCTTCGCCAAGCTGGGAGAGGATCAGACGTGAGTGACCACCGCGACCAAATGTCCCGTCAATGTAGATGCCGTCTGGACGAATATTCAGGCCGTTTACGGCTTCATCCAGCAACACCGTTGTATGTTTATAATTTTCCGTCATTTTATAGAGACAAATCCTGCAATCGTTCCGACAACGCGCCAGTAACAGACTGCTCAGCGTCGATATCTTCCTTGACCTGTTGATACCAGGTCGTTTCATCCCACAGCTCAAACTTATTGAACTGCCCAACCAGCATCACTTCTTTCGTTAGCCCTGCGTGTTGCCGCAGAATGGGCGCTATCAGTAATCGACCAGCGTTATCCATCTGACATTCGCTGGCATGACCCAGCAATAAGCGCTGTACGCGACGCTCAACTGGATTCATGCTCGACAGACGCGATAGCTTCTGCTCGATTATTTCCCATTCAGGCAGGGGGTACAGCAGCAGGCACGGGTGATGGATGTCAATGGTGCAAACCATTTGACCGGTAGCGCTCTCAAGCAGTTGATCCCGATAACGGGTAGGCACGGATAAGCGCCCTTTACTGTCGAGATTAACTAACGTTGCTCCCCGGAACATGCCAGCCTCCCCCCAATTACCACTTTATCCCACAAATTCCCACTTAAAGGAGTTTACGGAGCGGAGGAAAACCTTGTCAAGCAAGTCACGGCGCTTAGCGGAGCAAAAAACCCATTGTTTACGGCTAATATCAGCGTTGAACAAATTCCGTACAGCAAACGAAGCAAATTAACGTCATGAATATTTGTAAGAAAAAAATCCAACAACTCATCATTGTTTAAAACAACTGAATATCATCCAAAGAAAATATAAAGTGTCAGTTTGCGACGCGAGCGGCATTTTAGGACAATATGCAGCGAGTTAACAGTACCAGTTAATCGGTCTGTACGCCGCGCAGAGTCGAGGTAAGCACCAGATGGCCGCAATACGAGAGCAAAGTGTTTGTTAATTCGGCAAATCCATACAAGCATGTAACAAAATAATACAAGCGTAACGCGTCGTTACGTATCAATAACCCAAAAATGGATAGTTGCATTTTTAATTCGGGGTATTTCAAGAATGAATTTCAGATAATTCTAAAGAATATTCTTAAATATAATGCGGTTATTTCTGAGAATAGAAAAATTGAAGACGTCAGAGGCTTATCCCGCCGACGTCATCAATTGAGGAAACTTAGTTACGGCTGAGAATACCACGACGGTACAGATTACGCCGTATACGCGTTAAACCTGGTTTTGGTTTACGCGGTTCGTCCAGACTTGCCAGTACAATCTCCAGCACGCGTTCTGCGACATCGCGATGGCGCTGTGCCACTGCCAGTACCGGGCACTGTAGGAAGTCGAGCAGTTCGTGATCGCCAAAAGTCGCAATCGCTAAATCAGACGGCAGTTGCCCATCACGACGCAGGGTCACATCCATCACGCCCTGCAACAGGGCAAACGACGTGGTAAACAACGCCTGAGGCATTGGGTGCGTTTCCAGCCATTTATCAAACAACTGCGCAGCTGCTTCCCGCTCATAGCTGTTGGCGTACAGGAAATGGACTTCACGCGGATCGTCCTTCCACGCGGTACGAAAACCCTGCTCGCGCAGGAAACTGACGGATAATTCAGGAAGCGCGCCCAGATAGAGGACGGTTTCAGCAGGGAATTTGCGTAACTCCTCTGCCAGCATTTCCGCATCATCCTGATCCGCACCCACAACGCTGGTAAAATGTTCGCGGTCCAGTGCACGGTCCAGCGCCACAATCGGGAATGAACTGTTTGCCCAGCGTTGGTAGAACGGATGCTCAGGCGGCAAAGAAGTCGACACAATAATGGCATCGACCTGGCGCTGTAAAAGATGCTCAATACAGCGCATTTCGTTATCCGGCTGATCTTCAGAGCAGGCAATCAACAGCTGATACCCACGCTGACGCGCCTGGCGTTCCAGATAGTTTGCGATCCGGGTATAGCTTGTGTTCTCAAGATCCGGGATCACCAGCCCGATAGAACGTGTGCGTCCAGCACGCAGCCCGGCCGCCACGGCATTCGGGTGGTAATTATGCTCACGCACCACCGCCATGACTTTTTCAACCGTTTTGTCGCTTACGCGATATTGCTTTGCTTTGCCATTAATAACGTAGCTTGCAGTCGTTCGCGAAACGCCGGCCAACCGAGCGATTTCATCCAGTTTCACAATTGCCCCTTGCGTAAAATGTACAAACCATAACCTTTTAGATGGCATGGGTTAAACTTCTTAACATCTAAGCGCAGAATAATGACTGCGGCAACCGCTTTTGTCTCTGGTTACTGCTGATTTCGCAAAAAAAAGCGCAGCAGGTAGCATCAGCGCAAACGGGTACGTTACATGTAGGCCGGATAAGACGTTTATGCCGCTATCCGGCATGACCTCCACGATGAGGTCTGATATCGCTGTGCTTACCAGGCCTACGGTTGACGATTAGCGCATAATTTTATCGCCACGGGAGAGTCCCACCACACCGGAACGAGCAACTTCCACAATTTTGGCGACTTCACGTAGGGTTGCCAGAAACGCATCCAGCTTGTCGCTGGTGCCCGCCAGTTGTACGGTGTAGATAGACGGCGTCACGTCGATGATTTGCCCGCGGAAAATCTCCGTGTTGCGTTTCACCTCCTCCCGGCCATAACCGCTGGCCTGGATTTTCACCAGCATGATTTCTCGTTCAACGTGGGCACCCTGCCCCAGCTCGCTAACGCGCAGAACATCCACCAGTTTGTGGAGCTGCTTTTCGATCTGCTCAAGGACTTTCTCATCCCCTACCGTCTGAATCGTCATCCGCGATAAGGTCGGGTCGTCGGTCGGCGCGACGGTCAGGCTTTCAATGTTGTAACCACGCTGGGCGAAGAGGCCAATCACCCGCGATAATGCACCCGACTCGTTTTCCAGCAATACTGATAATATCCGGCGCATAATCAGGTCCTCTCCGTTTTGCTTAGCCACATTTCATCCATCCCACCCCCACGAATCTGCATCGGGTAGACATGCTCACTGCCGTCGACGGTGACGTCGACAAACACCAGGCGATGGTTACGCACATGCTCCAGCGCTTCACCCAGCTTGCTCTCCAGTTCATCTGGATGATTAATCTGGATACCGATATGCCCATAAGCCTCAGCAAGGCGCACAAAATCGGGCAGCGACTGCATGTAAGACTGAGAGTGACGCCCGGAGTAGATCATATCCTGCCATTGTTTGACCATGCCGAGATAACGGTTGTTAAGGTTGAGCACCAGCACCGGCAGTTCATACTGCAGCGCCGTCGACAGCTCCTGGATATTCATCTGAATGCTGCCATCCCCGGTGACGCACACTACCGTTTCATCCGGCAACGCCATTTTCACCCCTAACGCCGCGGGTAAACCGAATCCCATCGTGCCGAGGCCGCCTGAGTTAATCCAGCGACGCGGTTTATCGAACGGATAATAAAGTGCGGCAAACATCTGATGCTGGCCAACGTCAGAGGTCACATACGCCTCCCCTTTCGTCAGACGCCAGATGGTTTCAATCACCGCCTGCGGCTTAATGCTTTCGCTTTGCGTGTCATATTTCAGACACTGACGGGCGCGCCAGTGCTCAATCTGTTGCCACCAGTCGCGGTTATCATCCAGTGGCTGCTGTGATTTCTCCTGCTCCAGCAGTTCGAGCATTTGATCCAGCACCAGACGGGCATCACCCACAATCGGAATATCCGCAGTAACGGTTTTAGAAATAGAGGTCGGATCGATGTCGATATGCAGCACGGTCGCATTCGGACAATATTTTGCCAGGTTATTCGTCGTTCGATCGTCAAAGCGAACGCCGACAGCAAAGATCACATCGGAATGATGCATGGTCATATTCGCTTCGTAGGTACCGTGCATCCCTAACATACCCAGCGCCTGACGATGCGTGGCCGGAAACGCGCCCAACCCCATTAGCGAGGAGACAACCGGCAGATTCAGCGCTTCAGCAATCTGAGCTAACTGCTCATGGCAAGCAGCATTGACCGCTCCACCGCCCACATAGACAACCGGTTTCTTCGCCGCGACCAGCGTCTGTAGCGCCCGTTTGATCTGTCCCTTATGTCCCGTCGTCGTCGGATTATACGAGCGCATACTCACCGAGTCCGGCCAGCTATAAGGCAGTTTCTTCGCCGGATTCAGAATATCCTTCGGCAAATCCACCACCACCGGTCCTGGGCGACCGCTTGCTGCCAGCCAGAAGGCTTTTTTCAGCACCTGTGGGATATCTTCCGTTTGTTTGACCAGGAAGCTGTGTTTTACCACCGGGCGGGATATACCTACCATGTCGCACTCCTGGAAGGCATCGTAGCCAATCAGCGACGTTGCGACCTGTCCGGAGAGGATCACCAGCGGAATGGAATCCATGTAAGCCGTTGCGATTCCGGTAATCGCGTTGGTCGCCCCCGGTCCGGAGGTAACTAATACAACACCCACTTCTCCCGTGGCGCGCGCAAGGCCATCAGCCATATGTACCGCAGCTTGTTCATGGCGAACCAGCACATGATCAATACCGCCGACCGTATGCAGCGCATCATAAATATCGAGAACGGCCCCCCCGGGATAACCGAATACCTGCTTCACACCCTGATCGATGAGCGATCGGACGACCATCTCGGCTCCAGACAACATCTCCATGGCTTGCCTCACTCTTATAATGAATTACGGTTTAACAACACATTAACCGCTGACGATGACGCATGGCAATTGACTCCGAAGGGGTGGCACTGGAGTAAATAAGAATAAAAAGGAGGAAAGACGCGAATAAACGGAGAATTAAACCAGCATAAGCAATCAGTATGATAAAAAATCGCTTAAAAATGGGAGCTTACAGCAATTACTCTATTTTTTGACACTTTTGGACAGACGTAAAAAATAGAGTTCAGCATAAAATTTCAGTTATAAACTTAAAAGCAGAATAAACAGGATGTACCGCCCGGTTTACTCTGCCAAATGCTACTGCTTACAAACGGAGACTAACAGCTCTTCCATCCATTGATGCCCTTTATCCCGGCCTGCGGCTTCATGCCATGAAAGATAGCATGTGCGGCTGTTCAATTTTAACGGTAAAGGCAAGATCTGTAGTTCTAAAGAATCGGCAAATTCTTCTGCTAACCAACGTGGCGCAATAGAGACCAAATGCGTTTGCGACACAATATTAAGAACGCTAATTAATGCCATGCCCTGATAAGCCACGCAGGATTGTTTATCCGGTGTGTCATACCACGGTTGGCTGAATGATGCGAAGCGATCAAGTGACACCACCGCATGCTGTTCATTATAGACATCACTTTCCAGTAAAGGGCCGCTAATGCGCGGATGCTTTTTACTTGCCACTAACACCATTTCGTCATTGAATAACGGAATACTAGTAAATTCAGGACGTCGGAACTCTTCATAGCTAATAACGAATTCAGTTTCCTGGTAACGTAATTGATGCTCTGTATTTTGATTGAGTGAAGATTTAAATACGACATGAATGTTTGGTGCAACTTGCTCAACCCGATTATAAATCAATGACGTCAGGATATTATCCAATGGGCTGCACACGCAAAGATTGAATACGCGTTCGCTGCTGGCTGGTTCAAAGCCCGATCCAGGCAGTTCATTTTGCACTAATTGCAATGCCTGGCGAACAGAACCAAATAGCTGGAAGGCTCTTGCTGTCGGCTGGATACCGCGTCCATAACGAACAAAAAGCTCATCATTAAACATCACTTTCAGGCGCGCGACCGCATTACTGACAGCGGGTTGCGACATCCCCAAAGTATGCGCGGCACGGGTAATGTTTTGTTCTTGCATCACCGCATCAAAGACGGTTAATAAATTAAGATCAACCATGCGAAGCTGTGGCTTCCCCATATCTATAATATTTGTTTTATCTATTATTTTTACTTCTGGCATATTTAACTCCACTGTCACTCTAAACTCCCTTTTCCCAGACGGAGTGAAGAAATAATCTCCGTTAATATGATTTACCATACATATAAGATGAGAAAAAGAAAAAACATTAAAATTAGGAAAACATAAAGGCACAAACCTAAATGAACAAAAGACCAATGCGAGCGCAGTGTGGCAGGTGTCACTGCACGGTGATTCATATGTTTAAATTTCAAAAACAATATAACCATAAGCGCGGCGAATACACAATCATACATACAGTGAATGTATATTTAAGTTTTAATTAAATGTTTATATTATTAATACATTAAAAGTTAACATTAATTTATCAATTATGTGGTATCACACCGTTCCAACCCATTCATAGTCACTATAAAAACAAATAAATCATGAGGATAAAAAATCCCAGAGGCGGAGTTTTCTCCAGTTCGCCGTTACAATAAATGCAAATAATTATGCTCAAATATGTCAAACCATGAAAAACATGTACAACCATCAACTGATTAATTTTATGTACCCAAAAAAATTCAGCACAATTCGCTTAAGTTTTGCCGAAACTTCCCCCCTCAAGTGAGGCATTTGCCAGGGTGAGGGTTGACATCAGTCTTCATATCCAGTACCACTAAAAGCATATCGCATTCGCCTGGAGCTTAATTGATGACTTACATTGCTCGTTTCAACGGTCTACTACTACTAAACGCATCTTCATTGCGCGGTAGACTGGTGGACGACATTCAGCATTAAGTCAGCTCCAGTTAAGACAAAAACCCGCGCCGTTGCGCGGGTTTTTTTATGCTCGAAGCAAGGCGCCCTAAGAAACCAAGGACCTAAACCATGAGCCAGCAAGTCATTATTTTCGATACCACCTTACGCGATGGTGAACAAGCGTTACAGGCAAGCCTGAGTGTGAAAGAAAAACTGCAGATTGCGCTGGCCCTTGAGCGTATGGGCGTTGACGTGATGGAAGTGGGTTTCCCCGTTTCTTCACCGGGCGACTTTGAGTCAGTTCAGACCATTGCTCGTCAGGTTAAAAACAGCCGCGTTTGCGCCTTAGCACGCTGCGTAGAAAAAGATATCGATGTTGCCGCAGAATCGCTGAAAGTTGCTGAAGCTTTCCGTATTCATACCTTTATCGCCACCTCGCCGATGCACATCGCGACGAAATTACGCAGTACGCTGGATGAGGTCATTGAGCGCGCGGTCTACATGGTTAAGCGTGCGCGTAATTATACCGATGACGTGGAGTTCTCCTGCGAAGATGCAGGCCGTACCCCTATCGCCGATCTGGCTCGCGTGGTTGAAGCTGCCATTAACGCGGGTGCCAAAACCATTAACATCCCCGATACCGTCGGTTACACCATGCCTTTCGAATTTGGGGCAATCATTTCTGGCCTGTATGAACGCGTACCAAATATCGATAAAGCCATCATCTCCGTACACACCCATGATGATTTAGGTTTAGGCGTCGGCAACGCACTGGCAGCCGTTCACGCTGGAGCACGTCAGGTGGAAGGCGCGATGAACGGTATCGGCGAACGCGCCGGTAACTGTTCACTGGAAGAAGTGATCATGGCGATCAAAGTGCGTAAAGATATCCTGAATGTACAGACCCGCATCAATCACCAGGAGATCTGGCGTACCAGTCAGTTAGTCAGCCAAATCTGCAACATGCCTATTCCGGCAAATAAAGCCATTGTCGGTAGCGGCGCCTTTGCCCACTCCTCCGGCATCCATCAGGACGGCGTACTGAAAAACCGTGAAAACTACGAAATCATGACGCCTGAATCCATTGGTCTGAACCAGGTACAGCTGAACCTGACCTCCCGTTCCGGACGCGCCGCGGTGAAACACCGTATGGACGAGATGGGATATAAAGAAAATGAATACAGCCTGGACAACCTGTATGACGCATTCCTGAAACTGGCGGATAAAAAAGGTCAGGTATTTGATTACGACCTGGAAGCGCTGGCCTTCATTAATAAACAGCAGGAAGAGCCAGAGCATTTCCGTCTGGATTACTTCAGCGTGCAGTCCGGCTCAAACGACATCGCCACCGCCTCCGTCAAGCTGGCCTGCGGTGAAGAAGTTAAAGCCGAAGCGGCGAACGGTAACGGTCCAGTCGATGCTATTTATCAGGCTATCAACCGTGTAACTGAGTACAACATCGAACTGGTGAAATACAGCCTGACCGCCAAAGGGCACGGTAAAGATGCTCTGGGTCAGGTGGATATCGTTGCCAACTATAACGGTCGTCGTTTCCACGGCGTCGGTCTGGCGACAGATATCGTCGAATCTTCTGCTAAAGCGATGGTGCATGTGCTGAACAACATCTGGCGCGCCGAAGAAGTCGAAAAAGAATTGCAACGCAAAGCTCAGAACAACGAGAACAACAAGGAAACCGTGTGATGTCGAAGAATTATCATATTGCTGTTTTGCCGGGTGACGGTATTGGCCCGGAAGTGATGGCGCAAGCCCTGAAGGTACTGGACGCAATCCGCAACCGTTTTAACATGCGCATTACCACCAGCCACTACGACGTGGGTGGTGCCGCGATCGATAACCACGGTCAGCCGCTGCCACCTGCAACGGTTGAAGGCTGTGAACAAGCTGACGCCATTCTGTTTGGCTCCGTTGGCGGCCCGAAATGGGAAAACCTGCCGCCAAACCAGCAGCCAGAGCGTGGCGCGCTGCTGCCATTGCGTAAGCACTTCAAATTATTCAGCAATCTGCGCCCAGCTAAGCTCTACCAGGGGCTGGAAGCGTTTTGCCCTCTGCGCGCAGATATTGCCGCGAACGGTTTCGACATCCTGTGCGTACGCGAACTGACTGGCGGGATTTACTTCGGTCAACCAAAAGGCCGCGAAGGCAGCGGACAACATGAAAAAGCCTTTGATACCGAGGTTTATCACCGTTTCGAGATCGAACGTATTGCACGTATCGCGTTTGAATCCGCTCGCAAACGTCGCCGTAAAGTTACGTCGATTGATAAAGCTAACGTACTGCAAACGTCTATTCTGTGGCGCGAAATCGTCAATGAAATTGCTAATGAATACCCAGACGTTGAACTGGCGCATATGTACATCGACAACGCGACAATGCAGTTGATTAAAGATCCATCCCAATTCGACGTGTTGCTGTGCTCTAATCTGTTTGGTGACATTCTGTCCGATGAGTGCGCCATGATCACCGGTTCGATGGGCATGTTACCGTCCGCCAGCCTGAATGAGCAGGGTTTTGGTTTGTACGAGCCTGCTGGCGGTTCAGCTCCGGACATCGCCGGGAAAAACATTGCCAACCCTATCGCCCAGATCCTGTCGCTGGCGCTGCTGCTGCGCTACAGCCTGGATGCCAATGATGCGGCAACCGCAATTGAGAGCGCCATCAACCGCGCATTAGAAGAAGGCATTCGCACCGGTGACTTAGCCCGCGGCGCTGCCGCAGTCAGTACCGATGAAATGGGCGACATCATTGCCCGTTACGTCGCAGAAGGGGTGTAATCATGGCCAAAACGTTGTACGAAAAATTGTTTGATGCGCACGTCGTCTTTGAGGCGCAAAACGAAACCCCACTGTTGTACATCGACAGGCATCTGGTGCATGAAGTGACCTCTCCGCAGGCGTTTGATGGACTGCGCGCGCATGGCCGTCAGGTACGCCAGCCAGGTAAAACCTTTGCCACCATGGATCACAACGTCTCTACCCAGACCAAAGACATCAACGCGTCGGGTGAGATGGCGCGCATCCAGATGCAGGAGCTGATTAAGAACTGTAACGAATTTGGCGTCGAGCTGTACGACCTGAACCATCCGTATCAGGGTATCGTTCACGTGATGGGGCCAGAACAAGGCGTGACGTTGCCGGGTATGACCATCGTCTGCGGCGATTCCCACACCGCTACACACGGCGCGTTCGGCGCACTGGCGTTTGGCATTGGCACCTCTGAAGTTGAACACGTTCTGGCGACGCAGACCCTGAAACAGGGGCGCGCCAAAACCATGAAGATTGAAGTCAACGGTAAAGCAGCCCCTGGCATTACCGCCAAAGATATTGTGCTGGCTATTATCGGTAAAACCGGTAGCGCAGGCGGTACCGGACACGTGGTTGAGTTTTGTGGCGAAGCCATCCGTGCATTGAGCATGGAAGGCCGGATGACCCTGTGCAATATGGCCATTGAAATGGGCGCCAAAGCGGGTCTGGTCGCACCGGATGAAACGACATTTAACTATGTTCAGGGTCGTTTACACGCACCGAAGGGCGAGGATTTTGACCACGCGGTTACATACTGGAAAACCCTGAAAACCGACGACAACGCGACGTTTGATACCGTCGTTACCCTGCAGGCAGAAGAGATCGCTCCGCAGGTCACCTGGGGAACAAACCCGGGTCAGGTCATCTCGGTGAACGATAATATTCCCGACCCGGCGTCATTTGCCGATCCCGTTGAGCGTGCATCAGCTGAAAAAGCGCTGGCGTATATGGGGCTGAAACCGGGTATTCCGTTAACGGAAGTGACTATCGATAAAGTGTTCATCGGTTCCTGCACCAACTCGCGTATTGAAGATTTACGCGCCGCGGCAGAAATCGCCAAAGGGCGCAAAGTTGCGCCGGGTGTGCAGGCACTGGTGGTGCCGGGCTCTGGTCCAGTGAAAGCGCAGGCGGAAGCAGAAGGTCTGGATAAGATCTTTATCGAAGCCGGTTTTGAATGGCGTTTACCGGGCTGTTCCATGTGCCTGGCGATGAACAATGACCGCCTGAACCCAGGCGAACGCTGCGCATCCACCAGCAACCGTAATTTTGAAGGTCGTCAGGGCCGCGGTGGTCGCACGCATTTAGTCAGCCCGGCCATGGCCGCCGCTGCCGCCGTAACCGGTCATTTTGCCGACATTCGCAGCATCAAATAAGGAAACTACCATGGCAGAGAAATTTACCCAGCATACCGGCCTGGTTGTCCCACTGGATGCCGCCAACGTTGATACCGACGCAATTATCCCTAAACAGTTTTTGCAGAAGGTTACGCGCACCGGTTTTGGCGCCCATCTGTTTAACGACTGGCGTTTCCTGGACGAAAAGGGCCAACAGCCGAATCCTGAGTTCGTTTTAAACTTCCCGGAATATAAAGGGGCATCAATTCTGCTCGCACGGGAAAACTTTGGCTGCGGCTCTTCACGCGAACATGCGCCGTGGGCACTGACCGATTACGGCTTTAAAGTTGTTATCGCACCAAGCTTCGCCGACATCTTCTACGGCAACAGTTTCAATAACCAACTGTTGCCGGTGACCCTGAGCGACGCGCAGGTAGATGAAATGTTCGCGCTGGTGAAAGCCAATCCGGGCATTAAATTTGAAGTGGATCTGGAAGCGCAGGTGGTGAAAGCAGGCGATAAGTCCTACAGCTTTAAAATTGACGACTTCCGCCGTCACTGCATGCTGAACGGTCTGGACAGCATCGGGCTGACGCTGCAGCATGAAGCGGCCATCACCGAGTACGAAGACAAGCAGCCAGCGTTTATGCAGTAATCTCTTCCGCTGGTCACCGCACTGTGGCCAGCCCTTTCTCTTCGCCTAAAGCGTATCGCCGTAATAGATTTGGTAGCCAAGATTGACGCTGCCCGGCGCAGCTTTCCCGTTCAAACGCTTAATCAGAATATCCGCCGCCGTTTTGCCAATCTCAAAGCGTGGCGTAATCACACTGGCGATTTTTTGCAGCCGCGCACGGCCAATTTCCAGCCCGTGGAAACCGGCAATCGCCATTTTTCCCGGCACATCGTACTGCTGTGCCTGACACTCCAGCAGCGCGCCAACCGCCAGGTCATCGTTGGTACAGAAAATAGCGTCAATATCCGGCTTTTCCCCCATCGCCTGCTGGAACATCTTGCGTCCCAGCGCCACCGACGAAATAGTTTTTGGCGCCAGGTGGTACGCTTCCAGTCCCTGCGCCGCCAGCGCTTTCTCGGTGCCGCGAAAACGGCTGAGGTCTCGGGGGTCATCCATCGAGCCAAAGAAAGCAATGCTGCGTTTACCGCTGTCAATAAAAGCCTGCGTCATTTCAAACGCGGCTTTTTCGTTATCAAACCCAACCTGTATATCAAGATACTGGCCGCTAATATCCATCAGTTCCGCCACCGGTACGCCGCTGGCGCGCACGTACTGGATCATCCGCTCGGTATGCAGCTTTCCCGTGAGGATCAGGCCGTCGATATTGTAAGAGAGCAAGTTCAGCACCTCACGTTCTTCACGCTCGGCATCATATTCGTAGTTGGCGATCAGCGTCTGGTACTGGCAGGCCGAGGTGACGGATTCAATCCCCGCCAGCACGTCGGCAAAGATCTGATTACGAAACGAGGGGATCAGCACACCAATGGTTTTGCTGCGTGCGTTGAGCAGAATTTCCGGGGCGCGGTTGGGGATGTAGTTGTTCTCTTCCATCACTTTCGAAATCAATTCGCGGCTGCGTTGCGACACCTGATTCGGGTCACGCAGATAACGGCTGACCGTCATCTTATTCAGCCCGGCCAGATTAGCGATATCCTGTAATGTCATCCGATTGTTTTTCATGAGGTTCTCTACGACCAACAGCCCATTATGCTCGCAGAGAACCTTATCACAGCCGGTTAGCGACTGCACTCCTCGCTCAACCTTAACGCGTAGCCATCTCAGCCGACGGCGACGTGGTTTCATTTTGCGCACGAACGCAGTACATCAGCACCACCGACGCCAGCAGAGCAATCGCCATGAAGGTGTAGGAGACGCCCGGCCCGCCGGTCACGCCATTGAGGTAACCCACCAGCCACGCGCCGAGGAATGCCCCTAACGCGCCAAAACTGTTGATCATCCCCATCGACACGCCGGAGACGTTGCGTGGCAGCAGTTCGGGGATCAGCGCAAAGAACGGTCCGTAAGGCGCATACATACAGGCGGCGGCCACAACCAGCAGCGCGTAGGAGAGCCAGAAGGACTGGTTGCCCAACAGCCACGAGGCAAAGAACGCGATAGCGGCAATCAACAGCAGCGGCCAGATAAACAGTTTACGGTTCTGGAACTTATCGGACAGCCAGGAGACTGTCAGCATCAGGCAAATCGCCGCCAGATATGGCACCGCTGCCAGCCAGCCCACCGCCACGATGTCCATCTGCGCCGCATTTTTGAGGATTGACGGCATCCACATCATGAAGCCATACACCCCGATGCTCCAAAGCGCATGCACCGCGCAAAGCATAATGACGCTGCGTGAACGCATCGCTTCACCGTAGTTACGCATCGGTTTGATGTCACGCTGCTCGCGATCCATCGCCTGCTGTAATGCCTGTTTCTCCTGCTCGCTCAACCAGCCCGCATCCGCCGGTTTGTCGCGTACCAGAATCACCCAGCAGAACGCCCAGATCACCGCCGGGATACCTTCGATAATAAACATTTCGCGCCAGCCCCAGGCTTCAATCAGATAGCCGGAGACTATCGACATCCACAACACTGTGACCGGGTTACCGAGAATTAAAAAGGTGTTGGCGCGCGAGCGTTCAGTTTTGGTAAACCAGTTGCTGATATAAATCAGCATCGCGGGCATCACCGCCGCTTCGACGATGCCGAGAATAAAGCGGATCGCCATCAGCGTTGGGATATTGCTGACAAAGCCGGTCGCCGCGGCACAAAGCCCCCAAAGGATCAGGCTGTAAAAAATCATTTTGCGCACGCTATGCTTAACGGCGTACATCGCACCCGGCACCTGGAAAAAGAAGTAGCCAAGGAAGAATAACGCGCCAATTAACGATGCAGTTCCCTGAGTAATCCCCAAGTCATGTTCAATACCCGCGGCAGCGGCAAAGCCGTAATTGGCGCGGTCGAGATAAGCTAAGCTGTAGGTAATAAAAATAATCGGCATTAAATACCACCAGCGACGCGCTGGCAGTTTTGCGAGCATATCCATACTCACTCCTTGGATTATTGTTTTATCGCTCAGGCCGCGCGTTGCGGCCCATTATTGTTCAGACCGCAGCCAGCATGCCGCCGTCCACAAACAGAAGATGCCCATTCACAAAGTCAGAAGCGGGCGCGGCAAGATAAACCGCCGCGCCGATCAGCTCCTCCGGGTTACCCCAGCGAGCGGCGGGCGTGCGCTGGAACAGCCAGGCGGAGAATGCTTCATCGTTGACCAGCGCGGTGGTCATGTCGGTGGCGAAATAGCCAGGAGCAATGCCGTTGACCTGAATATTGTATTCAGCCAGTTCCACGCACATGCCACGGGTTAACATTTTGACCGCACCTTTTGACGCCGCGTATGGGGTAATGGTTTTACGACCTAATTCGCTTTGCATTGAGCAGATATTAATAATCTTCCCGCGGCGGCGTTGCACCATGTAGCGGGAAACCTGCTGCGACACCAGAAAGACCGATTTCTGGTTTACATCAATCACTTTGTCCCATTCAGCCTCCGGAAATTCGGTGAAGGGATAACGACGCTGGATTCCGGCGTTGTTAATTAAAATATCAATGGCCCCAACTTCCTTTTCGATTTGCGCGATGGCGCGCGCCACCTCTTCCCCGTTGGTGACATCAAATCCATAGCCAACAGCGCGATAGCCTTCGGCCACCAGTTTGTCCGCCGCCGCCTGCGCCCGCTGCTGGGTGATGTCGTTAATCACAATCTCAGCACCGTGCGCCGCCAGACCGCTGGCCAGCAGGTTACCAATGCCCTGAGCGGAACCGGTAATCAACGCGCGTTTGCCGGTAAGGTCGAATAGGTTTTTCATAAAAAACTCCTTTTTTAATAACTGTTACGCGTAACTGTATACGCGTAACAGTAGAAAAAAGAAGATCCAGGAAGAGGAAAATGATCGTTATGTGATCAACATTACATTTACGTGCAAGATGAAAAAAAGAGGGATAGACCTGATAAGCGTAACGCGATCAGGCCGTAAGGACAGGTTACCGGATGGCGGCGTAAACGCCTTATCCGGCCTACAAAAACGACAAAAGCGAATACGAAATGTCGTCCGGTCGAGCACAGCGACGCCGGGATTGCACCGGACTAAACATCCTTCACCCGCCCGGTCATCCACAGCGTCACCACTGAAATCACCGCAATTACCCAATAGACGGCATAGTGACCGTAGCTTTGCGCAACAGCCCCCTGAATCACCCCTGCCAGAATGACTCCCGTTGAAATACTGTTGGTAAATAATGTGGTCGCTGATCCCGCACGTCCGGGCATCAGATCCTGAAACCACAGCATGCCTATCCCGGCGATAATACCGATAAATACCGCGTTAAACAGTTGCAGCACCAGCAGCGCCGTACGGCTGTGAAAGAAGATCAAACCAAGATAAAACAGCACACCTGCCGCTACGGCCGCGATCATCATTCGCCGTTTGCCAAAGCGCTTCACGTAATAGCCCGCAAGAATCATCGCCGGAATTTCCAGTCCAGCTGCCGTCCCCATTAGAATCCCGGCCAGCTTGTCCGGCAAGCCCAGTTCGAGGCTTATCCACAGCGGCATATCGATGATGTACATGGTGTTGCAGGTCCACATCAGCGTGGAGGCAATAAACAACATACGCACATTTTTGTCCTGCCAACCGCCGGTCTGTTCCAGCGGCACATCTACAGGCTGCTCCACCCGAGCAACTGACGGCAGTATCAGCGCAATCAGCACCAGGCTAATGGCAAAAATCCCTGCGGCAATGGAAAACATCGCCGTAAAGCCGTAATTCAGCGCCAGCATAAAAGCCAGCGGTGGGCCAATTACCCAGGCCAGTGAAAGCTGCGCACGCATCACCGAGCTAAACATCACCACTTCACGCGCGGAGTTATCAGCATATTCCCGCGCCAGCGCAAACAGCTGCGGCATGGCGGTGTTCGCCAGCGAGGCCAGCAGCACACCGCAGGTGATCAGCGTAAGATAGTGACGATTAAAGGCAAACAGCAACGCATTGCCAATTGCCATCAGGCAGCAGAACATGATCAACTTACGTCGATCGCCCTGGTTGTCAGATCGTTTCGCAAGGCCAAGGCTGACTACGATCCCGACAATCGCATTGACGGTGTAAAACAGCCCGACCCAAAATGGCTGCGCCCCGACTTCACGGCTCAGGAACAGACTCAGCGTGGGTGCCTGCAATGCCCCCGCCACGCCCATCATAAAAGCGACCAGCATAAATGCCGCGTAAACGCCGTTGAGGCGCCGTCCCATGGTCATAATCCAGAGCATATCTTTCCTTTTAAGCGCAGCTGAAACGAAAAAAGCCAGCAGATAATACCTGCTGGCGGGTGAACGAGGCTGTATCCTGCCATTATATCTGGCATCGACGCTGGGTAAAAAACGCATAATCCAGGCGGAGGGCGCTGGGTATAGAAATCTATTCCCAAGCCTGACAACGCAGAGTATGCGTTTTTTACACGCGTCCCGGAGGGCTGGGGCCATTTTTTCACATAGCTGTGTTGCTCACACCTTATTTGGTCCACCAAATTTCACTGTTCGCGCCTTGCCATGTGAAAAAATTGCCACCAGCGATGCTCAGAGATAATGGCAGGATACAGCCTGCACCAATACTCAGTCACACATGATGTCTGCAATTTCCAATTCAGGAGTCAGATGTCATCTCCCACTGCATCAGCTCTTCGAGCATCTTTAAGCGCTGCGGGGCACTCGGGCAAGCCAACCAGGACGATTTTTCTGTCGCGGTAAAGTACTTCAACCAGAACTGACGCATAGATGACCCCTTCGTTGTCTCATCGCTTCATCGGAATCTATTATTGGCTTAATATAGGGATTATAAAATTGCTGAGTTTTCCGCAGGAGTTCCCCTTTTATGTCTTCTGGTCGTTTGCAACAACAGTTCATCCGTCTGTGGCAATGCTGTGACGGTAAGACGCAAGACACGACGCTCAACGAGCTGGCGGATCTACTGAGCTGCTCGCGTCGCCATATGCGTACGCTGCTTAATACCATGCAGGATCGTGGCTGGTTGACGTGGGAAGCTGAAGTTGGACGAGGTAAACGCTCGCGACTGACATTCCTCTATACCGGGCTGGCGCTCCAGCAGCAGCGCGCGGAAGACCTACTGGAACAGGATCGTATCGATCAACTGGTGCAGCTTGTCGGTGACAAAACGGCCGTCCGGCAAATGCTGGTCTCCCACCTTGGCCGCAGCTTTCGCCAGGGTCGGCATATCATGCGCGTTCTCTATTATCGCCCGATGCACAACCTGCTCCCCGGTACGGCATTACGCCGCTCCGAAACCCATATCGCCCGCCAAATCTTCAGTGCCTTAATTCGGGTAAATGAGGAAAATGGGGAACTGGAAGCGGACATTGCCCATCACTGGCAGCAAATTTCACCTTTGCATTGGCGATTCTTCCTGCGCCCGGGGATCCATTTTCATCATGGCCGCGAGCTGGAAATGGAAGATGTTATCGCCTCGCTGAGGCGCATTAACACCCTGCCACTGTACTCACACATCACGCAAATAGTTTCTCCCACGGCCTGGACGCTGGATATCCATCTGGCCCAGCCAGACCGCTGGCTTCCCTGGCTATTGGGGCAGGTCCCGGCCATGATCCTGCCGCGAGAATGGGAAACGCTAAACAACTTTTCCAGCCACCCGATTGGTACCGGTCCGTATGCGGTAATGCGCAATACCAATAACCAACTGAAAATTCATGCATTTGATGATTACTTTGGCTACCGGGCGCTGATCGACGAAGTTAACGTTTGGGTATTACCCGACATCGGAGAAGAGCCTGGCGGCGGGTTGACGCTAAAAGGTCCCACAGAGGATGAAAAGGCGATCGAAAGCCGCCTCGAAGAAGGCTGCTACTACCTGCTGTTTGATGCGCGTAGCCACCGTGGCGCTAATCAGGAGGTCCGTGAGTGGGCAAGCCGCGTTCTCTCGCCAACGAATTTAATCTGCCACGCCGATGAACAGTACCAGCGGTTGTGGTTTCCCGCCTACGGTTTGCTTCCCCGCTGGCACCACGCCAAACCTGGCCATGGTGAAAAACCCGCCGGGCTGGAAACGCTGACGATCACCTACTATCGCGATCATATCGAACACCGGATTATCGCGCAGATCATGAAAACGTTGCTGGCGCAGCATCAGGTACAGTTGAATATTCAGGAGATCGACTACGATCAATGGCATGCAGGTGAAATCATCAGCGATATCTGGCTCAACAGCGCCAACTTTACCCTCCCGCTGGACTTCTCACTGTTCGCCCATTTGTGCGAAGTCCCTTTGCTGCAAAACTGTATCTCGCGGGACTGGGAAAACGATGCGGCTCGCTGGCGAACGGGCGAAATGAGCCTGGCAGCATGGTGCCAACAGCTGCTCGCCACAAAGGCCATTGTGCCATTAATCCACCACTGGCTGATCATTCAGGGACAGCGCAGTATGCGCGGGCTGCGCATGAATACCCTCGGCTGGTTTGATTTTAAATCGGCGTGGTTTGCGCCGCCGGATCCATAAGAGCCAGCTCTTAATTGCTGCCCGGCAACAAAATCACTACACTAACGCCGTTCTCAACGGGGTGCTATGCAATATGCTGGCTGAGAGATACCCGTCGAACCTGATCCGGATAATGCCGGCGAAGGGATTTGAGGCTTATCTCAAGTCCTTTGCCACCCAACTCTTGAGGTGCAAAGTGTTTAAAAAATGTCTTCCACTTTTACTGCTGTGCGCAGCGCCTGCCTTCGCTAAACCTGTACTGACCGTCTATACCTACGACTCGTTCGCAGCTGACTGGGGCCCGGGCCCGACAATCAAAAAAGCCTTTGAAGCTGACTGCAACTGCGAGCTAAAACTGGTCGCGTTGGAAGATGGCGTCTCGCTGCTTAACCGCTTGCGCATGGAAGGAAAAAACAGCAAAGCCGACGTCGTGCTGGGTCTGGATAACAACCTTCTGGAAGCCGCCACACAAACCAAACTGTTTGCCAAAAGTGGTGTTGCAAACGACGCCGTTAACGTGCCCGGCGGCTGGAAAAACGATACCTTCGTTCCGTTTGACTATGGCTATTTCGCCTTCGTTTATGATAAGAACAAGCTGAAGAATCCGCCCAAAAGCCTGAAAGAACTGGTAGAGAGCGACCAAAAATGGCGCGTCATTTATCAGGATCCGCGTACCAGCACGCCTGGATTGGGTCTGCTGCTATGGATGCAGAAAGTCTATGGCGATAAAGCGCCAGAGGCGTGGCAGAAACTGGCAGCCAAAACCGTCACCGTCACCAAGGGCTGGAGCGAAGCCTACGGCCTGTTCCTGAAAGGTGAAAGCGATCTGGTGCTCAGCTACACCACCTCTCCGGCCTATCACATCATCGCCGATAAAAAAGACAACTACGCCGCAGCCGACTTTAGCGAAGGCCACTATTTGCAGGTGGAAGTCGCCGCCCGTACTGCGGCCAGCAAGCAGCCGGAACTGGCCGAGAAATTCCTGAAGTTTATGGTGTCCCCGGCATTCCAGAATGCGATTCCGACCGGCAACTGGATGTATCCCGTGACGCAAGTCGCCCTGCCGCCAGGATTCGAGCAACTGAATAAACCGGCCACCGCGCTGGAATTTACGCCGCAGCAGGTTGCGGCTCAACGTCAGGCATGGATTAGCGAATGGCAACGCGCCGTCAGCCGTTAATCCCCGTCTGGTTGGTTCCAGGGCTTACCGCCGCCACGCTGATGGTGGCCGTTGCCCTGGCCGCATTTCTGGCACTGTGGTTTAACGCCCCGCAGGGAGAGTGGCTCTTGCTGTGGCAAGACGACTACCTGTGGCACGTGGTGCGCTTTTCTTTCTGGCAGGCTTTTTTATCCGCTGTGCTGTCGGTTGTCCCGGCGATTTTCCTCGCCAGAGCGCTCTATCGTCGTCGTTTTCCAGGACGTCTGGCGCTACTGCGTCTGTGCGCGATGACGTTAATCCTGCCGGTGCTTGTCGCGGTATTCGGTATTCTTAGCGTCTACGGCCGCCAGGGTTGGCTGGCCTCGCTCTGGCATACATTCGGGCTGGAGTGGACGTTTTCGCCATACGGTTTGCAGGGCATTCTGCTGGCGCATGTCTTTTTCAATCTGCCGATGGCCAGCCGCCTGCTGTTACAGTCGCTGGAGAATATTCCCGGCGAACAGCGGCAGTTAGCCGCTCAGTTGGGTATGCGTGGCTGGCATTTCTTCCGTTTTGTTGAATGGCCGTGGCTGCGTCGTCAGATCCTGCCCGTCGCGGCACTCATCTTTATGCTGTGCTTCGCCAGCTTCGCCACCGTTCTGTCGCTTGGCGGCGGGCCACAGGCCACCACCATCGAGCTGGCTATCTATCAGGCGCTGAATTTTGATTACGATCCTGCCCGCGCAGCCATGCTGGCGTTGATCCAGATGGTTTGTTGTTTGGCGCTGGTGCTCCTCAGTCAACGTCTGAGCCGCGCGATTGCTCCCGGTGCTACCCTGGTACAAGGCTGGCGCGATCCCGACGATCGCCTGCACAGCCGACTGGCTGATGCAATCCTGATTATTCTTGCCCTGTTGCTGTTACTGCCGCCGTTGCTGGCGGTGATTATCGATGGCTTAAACCGCCATGTTCTGGATGTACTGATGCAGCCAGTGCTGTGGCAGGCGCTGGGAACCTCGCTGCGCATCGCATTAGCAGCAGGAGCGTTATGCGTCGTACTCACCATGATGCTGTTATGGAGCAGTCGTGAACTTCGTGCCCGACAGCAACTGCTGGCAGGTCAGATGCTGGAGTTGAGCGGCATGATGATCCTCGCCATGCCGGGCATCGTGTTAGCTACCGGCTTCTTTCTGCTGCTCAATAACACCATTGGGCTTCCCGAATCTGCCGACGGTATTGTTATTTTTACCAATGCGTTGATGGCGATCCCTTATGCACTGAAGGTGCTGGAAAACCCAATGCGTGACGTCACTGCGCGCTACAGTATGTTGTGTCAGTCGTTAGGCATTGAGGGATGGTCGCGCCTGAAAGTGGTTGAACTGCGCGCCCTGAAGCGCCCGCTGGCGCAGGCGATGGCGTTTGCCTGCGTCCTGTCGATTGGCGATTTTGGCGTAGTGGCGTTATTTGGTAATGAGGATTTCCGTACCCTGCCATTTTATTTATATCAGCAGATTGGCTCTTATCGCAGTCAGGATGGCGCGGTTACGGCGTTATTACTGCTGATCCTGTGCTTTACGCTGTTTACCGTTATTGAGAAATTGCCGGGTCGAAATGTTAAAACTGATTGATATCACATGGCTTTATCATCATTTGCCTATGCGCTTTACGCTGTCGGTCGCGCGCGGTGAGCAAATAGCTGTACTCGGGCCCAGCGGCGCCGGGAAAAGTACGCTTTTGAATCTGATTGCCGGCTTCCTCACGCCCGCCAGCGGTACCATGATGATTGACGGTGAAGATCACACCACCACGCCGCCCTCACGCCGTCCCGTTTCCATGTTGTTTCAGGAAAATAACCTGTTCAGCCACCTGAGCGTGCAGCAAAACATCGGCCTGGGCCTGAATCCGGGATTGAAGCTGAACGCATCGCAGCGGGAGAAAATGCACCACATCGCCCAACAAATGGGGATCGACTCACTGCTGGAGCGACTCCCCGGCGAGCTTTCCGGCGGGCAGAGACAGCGCGTGGCGCTGGCGCGTTGCCTGGTGCGGGAACAACCTATTTTACTGCTTGATGAACCATTCTCTGCGCTCGATCCTGCGCTGCGCCAGGAGATGCTAACGCTGGTCGCCGAGGTCTGTCGCGAGAAGCAGTTGACGTTACTGATGGTTTCTCACAGCGTAGAAGATGCGGCGCGAATTGCGTCCCGCTCAATTGTAGTCGCCGACGGGCGCATCGCCTGGCAGGGCAAAACGGACGATCTGTTAAGCGGCAACGCCAGCGCCTCGGCGCTATTGGGCATTAAAGCATAATGCGTTGCCGGGTGACGGCGTGAATGCCTCATCCGGCAAAGGTATCGTCAGTAACCCACCACTTTGCGCAGAATATCGATATACACCGGCATCAGCGGATGACGCAGCAACGCCACCAGCGCAACCACGCCGATCCCGAGCGTCAACGGCGCCAGATACAGCAAACGGCTGCGGGGGAAATACGCCGTTAAGCGATCGACAGCCGCTTTGCCACTGCGCCACAGGCGCCAGCACAGCCAACCACCGACCCATAGCAACACCGCCGTCGCCAGCAGCAACCATTTAAAATCCCCGCTCTGCATATCAGAAGGGATATCAATTGCCGCTCCCGCCAGGATCCCCGGCAGGAAGTAGAACGGTGGCCACAGCACGCAGCCAATAATATTCGGGACGATAAATTTAGCGACAGGCAGATCCAGCATGCCTGCAACCATCGGCACCAGCGGGCGCGTCGGTCCGACAAAACGCCCCACCAGAATAGTAAACATGCTGTGCTGATGCAGGGCGTGCTCGGTTTTATCCAGCAACGCCTTGTTCTTTTTCATGAACGACCAACGGTGCAATGGCTTTTTAAAGCGCCAGCCCAACCAGAAGGAGATCCAGTCCCCCAACAGACAGCCGACGATGCCCGCAAGCCAGGCATGCCAGAAGTTCAGTTCGCCGCTGCCAATCAGCGCGCCCAACCCCGCCATCATCACGGTCCCGGGCAGAATCAGACCAACCAGCGCCAGCGACTCCAAAAAAGCCACCAGAAGTACGGCGATCAGAGAGTACAGGGCGGACTGGAGAATAAAGTGTTCCAGCAATGCTTGCATAATGTGTCCGTCAAATTTACGAAGCAGGGATTTTGATAACCCCTCTCAACTTCGTCAAGCCATCAATTGTCTGAATAAATTGCGAGTTATGACAACTTTCAGGATACATCATTCACTTTTTATTCACATCCTGCACGAAACTCGCTCGGACTGGCACCGGTACATTTTTTGAAAACACGAGAGAAATAGAGCTGATCGTCAAAGCCAACATTGCGACCTACGGTGGCGATAGGCATACGTGTGGTACTCAGCAGTAACTTCGCCTGGCTGATGCGCTGATCCTCGCGCCAGCTCAAAACGCTGATACCCAGCTGCTGACGGAACAGATGCGACAAACGGGAAGGCGACAGGCAGACGTGCTGCGCGACGCTGGCGATATCAAAATTGCTGTCCGCCAGGTGATCGCTGATGTACTGACAGGCATCGCGGACGCGGTTGTCCATGGGAGGGTGTAGCGATTCATTGATGGCTTCCATACGTCGGAGCAACAACTGTTCCAGTAAATTAATCGCCAGCAGTTCGGAATAGCGGCCTTCTCCCTGCCCGGCGTTAATTATCTGCCCAAACAGCTCGTTAAAATGCGGCTGATGTGCTTCATCCGGGCGGAAAAAACCGGTCTGGCCAAAAATGGCCGGCCAGGTCAGCCACTCCTGCCAGTAGGCGCGCGGGCGAAAGTAAACCCACTGGTGATACCACTCGCTGGCATCAGGATGGCGCCCGTAGTGGTGAATTTCTCCAGGTGGAAACAACAGAATATCGCCAGGCCGGCAGACAAACTGCTTGCCCTGATTATTGATAACCCCTTCGCCACGGATGGTGAGATTGAGGATATAACCCTTCATACCCAGCGGCCTGTCGATAAAAAAATCCAGGTATCCGTTCGCCTCAATGGGGGTTAATCCGGCCACCAAATGCGCGTTAAACGAATAACCTGGCAACAGGGGATCGTTTTGCGTTTCAGCCATAATTTCAATACTCCCTACGTCCTGCCAAGAAACAATTTGTCCATATTACGCCAGACATCATCGCTGTCGCCCCTGCGGGCCGCTGTATTTGCGGCAATGGACCACCAACCCCGCTTGTGAAAAGCTCTTTGTAAAAAACATGTACTACGCCAACGTCAAAATCGGCTAACAAAAGTGTCTATAACTACGGCAGAAATGTCCACATTGATTATTTGCACAGCGTCACACTTTGTGATGCAACAGCATTTTAGTCCATAAGATTAGCGGATCCTGCCTGACGGTTTTTATCGCTACTCACTACTGTTTATCCATACCCGTATTTTTGGATGGAGTAAGACGATGGCGATTGCAATTGGCCTCGATTTTGGTAGTGATTCAGTACGCGCTTTGGCGGTGGAATGTGCCACCGGCGAAGAGATCGCCACCAGCGTTGAGTGGTACCCACGTTGGCAGGAAGGGCAATATTGCGATGGCCCAAACAACCAGTTTCGCCATCATCCGCGCGACTACATTGAATCCATGGAAGCGGCGCTGAAAACCGTACTGACCGAACTGAGCGCTGAGCAGCGCGCGGAAGTGGTCGGTATTGGCGTTGACAGTACCGGCTCAACCCCGGCCCCCATCGATGCAGACGGTAATGTACTGGCGCTGCGTCCGGAGTTCGCGGAAAACCCGAATGCGATGTTTGTCCTGTGGAAAGATCACACCTCAGTAGAAGAAGCCGAAGAAATCACCCGCCTGTGCCATACACCGGGCAAGATCGATTACTCCCGCTATATCGGCGGCATTTATTCCAGCGAATGGTTCTGGGCCAAAATCCTGCATGTAACTCGTCAGGACCACGCAGTTGCCGAAGCTGCGGTTTCGTGGATTGAGCTATGCGACTGGGTTCCGGCCCTGCTCTCCAACACCGTACGCCCACAGGATATTCGTCGCGGTCGCTGCAGCGCCGGGCATAAATCTCTGTGGCATGAAAGCTGGGGTGGTCTGCCGCCAGCCAGTTTCTTTGACGAACTCGACCCCATCCTCAACCGCCATCTGCAATACCCAATGTTTACCGATACCTTCACCGCGGATCTGCCGGTTGGCACCCTGTGCGCCGAGTGGGCACAGCGTCTTGGACTACCGGAAAGTGTGGTGATTGCAGGCGGTGCTTTTGACTGTCATATGGGCGCGGTCGGCGCAGGTGCACAGCCTAACACGCTGGTGAAAGTCATCGGCACGTCAACCTGCGACATTCTGATTGCCGATAAGCAAAGCGTTGGCGAGCGTGCGGTGAAAGGCATTTGCGGCCAGGTTGATGGCAGCGTGGTGCCGAATTTTATTGGCCTCGAAGCTGGTCAGTCTGCATTCGGTGATATCTATGCCTGGTTTAGCCGCGTGCTGAGCTGGCCGCTGGAACAGCTTGCCGTACAGCATCCGGAACTGCAGACCCAGATTAAAGCCAGTCAAAAACAGCTGCTGCCTGCACTCACCGAAGCATGGGCGAAAAATCCATCACTGGAGCATCTGCCGGTCGTGCTCGACTGGTTCAACGGTCGCCGTACGCCCAATGCCAACCAGCGTTTGAAAGGGGTGATTACCGATCTGAACCTGGCAACCGACGCGCCAGCGCTGTTCGGTGGTCTGATTGCCGCCACCGCCTTTGGCGCGCGCGCCATTATGGAATGCTTCACCGAACAAGGCATTGCGGTTAACAACGTGATGGCGCTTGGCGGTATCGCGCGCAAGAACCCGGTCATCATGCAGGCCTGCTGTGACGTGCTGAACCGTCCGCTACAGATTGTCGCTTCAGACCAGTGCTGCGCACTCGGTGCGGCTATCTTCGCCGCCGTTGCCGCGAAAGTACACGCCGATATCCCTGCCGCTCAACAGCAGATGGCAAGCGCCGTGGAAAACACGCTGCAACCTCGCCCAGAGCAGGCTCAACGTTTTGAACAGCTTTACCGCCGCTATCAGCAGTGGGCAGTAAGCGCTGAACAGCAATACCTTCCGACTGCCGCTCCGGCGCAACAAGCCCCGGTAGATCTGGCAACCCTGACACATTAAGGACACGACAATGACGATTTTTGATAACTATGAAGTGTGGTTTGTGATTGGTAGCCAGCATCTGTATGGCCCTGAAACCCTGCGTCAGGTAACCCAACATGCCGAGCACGTCGTTAACGCACTGAATACTGAAGCCAAACTGCCCTGCAAGCTGGTATTAAAACCGCTAGGCACTTCCCCTGATGAGATTACCGCTATCTGTCGTGACGCAAATTACGACGATCGCTGTGCAGGGATGGTGGTCTGGCTGCATACCTTCTCCCCGGCAAAAATGTGGATTAACGGCCTGACTATTCTCAACAAGCCGCTGATGCAGTTCCACACCCAGTTCAACGCCGCCCTGCCGTGGGACAGCATTGATATGGACTTTATGAACCTGAACCAGACTGCGCACGGCGGTCGTGAGTTCGGCTTCATCGGCGCGCGTATGCGTCAGCAGCATGCCGTGGTCACCGGTCACTGGCAGGATAAACAAGCGCACGAACGCATTGGCTCCTGGATGCGCCAGGCCGTGTCCAAACAGGATACCCGCCACCTTAAAGTCTGCCGTTTTGGCGACAACATGCGTGAAGTTGCGGTCACCGATGGCGATAAAGTCGCTGCGCAGATCAAGTTCGGCTTCTCGGTAAACACCTGGGCCGTGGGCGATCTGGTGCAGGTAGTGAACGCAATTAGCGACGGCGAAATCAACGCGCTGATCGATGAGTACGAAAGCACCTACACCATGACTGCGGCGACGCAAGTCCACGGTGAAAAACGTCAGAACGTCCTGGAAGCGGCCCGTATTGAACTGGGGATGAAGCGCTTCCTGGAACAGGGCGGATTCCACGCCTTCACTACCACATTTGAAGATTTACACGGCCTGAAACAGCTCCCTGGTCTGGCCGTACAGCGTCTGATGCAGCAAGGCTACGGCTTTGCGGGCGAAGGCGACTGGAAAACCGCCGCTCTGCTTCGCATCATGAAGGTGATGTCAACCGGTCTGCAGGGCGGCACCTCATTTATGGAGGATTACACCTACCACTTCGAGAAAGGCAACGATCTGGTGCTCGGCTCGCACATGCTGGAAGTGTGCCCGTCCATCGCGGTGGAAGAGAAACCGATCCTCGACGTACAGCACCTCGGCATTGGTGGTAAAGACGATCCTGCCCGTCTGATCTTCAACACCAAAACCGGCCCGGCAGTGGTTGCCAGCCTGATCGATCTCGGCGATCGCTATCGCCTGCTGGTTAACTGCATCGACACGGTACAAACGCCGCACTCCCTGCCAAAACTGCCTGTCGCTAACGCGCTGTGGAAAGCTCAACCGGATCTGCCAACCGCTTCTGAAGCCTGGATCCTGGCCGGTGGCGCGCACCACACCGTGTTCAGCCACGCGCTGGATCTGAACGATATGCGCCAGTTTGCTGAAATGCACGATATCGAGATCGCGGTGATCGATAACGATACCCGCCTGCCGGCCTTTAAGGACGCGCTGCGCTGGAACGAAGTGTATTACGGCTTCAAACGTTAACAACTGCCGGATGACGGCGTAAACACCTTATCCGGCCTACAAGAATGTGCGATTTGTAGGCCGGATAAGCGTAGCGCCATCCGGCAAGATTCATCGGAGAGCATCATGTTAGAAGATCTCAAACATCAGGTACTGGAAGCCAATCTGGCGTTGCCTAAGCACAATCTGGTCACCCTGACCTGGGGGAATGTCAGCGCCGTCGATCGCGAGCGCGGCGTGTTTGTGATTAAACCTTCGGGAGTCGATTACAGCGTAATGACCGCCGACGATATGGTGGTAGTCAGTATCGCCACGGGTGAAGTTGTTGAAGGTACGAAGAAACCTTCCTCAGATACCCCAACACACCGTTTGCTGTATCAGGCATTCCCGACCATTGGCGGTATTGTTCACACCCATTCGCGTCATGCAACCATCTGGGCGCAGGCGGGTCAGTCGATTCCGGCAACGGGGACCACCCATGCGGACTATTTCTACGGTTCGATTCCCTGCACACGGAAAATGATCGACGAAGAAATCAACGGCGAATATGAATGGGAAACCGGCAACGTGATCGTTGAAACCTTTGAGAAACAAGGTATTGACGCCGCGCAGATGCCTGGCGTGCTGGTGCACTCTCACGGTCCGTTTGCCTGGGGAAAAAATGCCGAAGACGCGGTGCATAACGCCATCGTGCTGGAAGAAGTCGCCTATATGGGGATCTTCTGTCGCCAGCTCGCGCCGCAATTGCCGAATATGCAGCAAACCCTGTTAGATAAACATTATCTGCGTAAACACGGTGCTAAAGCGTATTACGGGCAGTAACCTCTTCTGAGCATGACAACTGTATAAAATCACAGCTAATCTATCAGAACCAGGCTATAATAATGCCTGGTTTTTTGATGGATACGCAGCGTGGCGCAAGCAGGTTTTATTTTAACCCGGCACTGGCGGGACACCCCACAGGGAACTGAGGTCTCATTCTGGCTGGCTACAGACAATGGGCCGCTGCAGGTCACGCTCGCACCTCAGGAGTCGGTCGCGTTTATTCCCACCAGTCAGGTTCCTCGCGTGACGTCATTATTACGCACTGAAAACGGCTATCGCCTGACGCCGCTGCAATTGCAAGACTTCCACCGCCAACCCGTTTCCGGACTGTATTGCCGCTCACATCGCCAGCTCATGCGGTTGGAAAAATTGCTGCGCGAAAACGCAGTCACCGTCTATGAGGGCGACGTACGCCCACCTGAGCGGTATCTCATGGAGCGCTTTATCACCTCCCCTGTTTGGGTCGAAGGCGACAGACATAATGACATGCTGGTCAATGCCCGCCTGAAGCCGAACCCTGACTATCGACCACCGCTAAAATGGGTATCGCTGGATATCGAAACCACGCGCCACGGCGAACTCTATTGCATCGGTCTGGAAGGCTGCGGGCAGCGTATTGTCTACATGCTCGGCCCGGCAAACGGCGACGCCTCTACGCTGGATTTTGAACTTGAGTACGTTGCAAGCCGCCCGCAGTTGCTGGAAAAACTCAATGACTGGATTGCCCGTCACGATCCTGATGTGATAATCGGCTGGAACGTCGTGCAATTCGATTTACGCCTCCTGCAACAGCACGCCGAACGTTACCGCATTCCCCTGCGTTTTGGCCGTGATAGCAGCGAGCTTGAGTGGCGCGAGCATGGCTTCAAAAACGGCGTATTCTTCGCTCAGGCTAAAGGCCGCCTGATTATCGATGGTATTGAGGCACTCAAATCCGCATTCTGGAATTTCTCGTCATTTTCACTGGAAACAGTGTCACAGGAGCTGCTGGGCGAAGGGAAGTCGATTGATAATCCGTGGGACAGAATGGACGAAATCGACCGCCGATTTGCCCAGGATAAGCCCGCGCTTGCCACCTACAATCTCAAAGACTGTGAACTGGTCACGCGCATTTTTCACAAAACCGAGATCATGCCATTTCTGCTGGAACGATCGACGGTCAACGGTCTGCCGGTCGACCGGCACGGTGGTTCAGTTGCCGCCTTCGGACATCTCTACCTGCCACGAATGCACCGGGCGGGTTATGTGGCGCCGAATCTGGGTGAAGTCCCCGCGCACGCCAGTCCCGGCGGCTACGTGATGGACTCACGCCCAGGCTTATACGACTCGGTACTGGTGCTGGATTACAAAAGCCTGTATCCCTCAATAATTCGTACTTTTTTAATCGATCCGGTGGGGCTTATCGAAGGGATGGCGCAGCCGAATCCGGAACACAGCACCGAAGGTTTCCTTGACGCCTGGTTTTCACGCGAAAAGCACTGCCTGCCTGAAATCGTTACTCAGATCTGGCACGGGCGCGAAGAAGCAAAACGCCGTGGCAATAAGCCACTCTCGCAGGCGTTGAAAATCATCATGAACGCATTTTACGGCGTGCTGGGCACCACTGCCTGTCGCTTTTTCGACCCGAGACTGGCCTCGTCCATTACCATGCGCGGCCATGCGATCATGCGCCAGACCAAAGCGTTAATTGAGGCTCAGGGTTACGATGTCATTTATGGCGATACCGACTCGACCTTTGTCTGGCTGAAAAAGGCGCACTCAGAAGACGATGCAGCCCGAATTGGTCGGGAACTGGTGAGCTATGTCAACACCTGGTGGGCGCAATCGCTGAAGCAACAAAATCTGACCAGCGCGCTGGAACTGGAATTTGAAACCCATTTTTGTCGCTTTCTGATGCCGACCATTCGCGGTGCAGATACCGGCAGTAAAAAACGCTATGCGGGGATGATTCAGGACGGTGCTGAGCAACGTATGGTGTTTAAGGGACTGGAAACGGTACGAACCGACTGGACGCCGCTGGCCCAACAGTTTCAGCAGGAGCTATACCTGCGAATTTTTCGTAACGAACCTTATCAGGAGTTTGTTCGCGAGACTATTGACCGTCTGATGGCCGGTGAAATGGATGAACAACTGGTGTACCGCAAGCGCCTGCGTCGCCCGTTAAGTGAATACCAGCGAAATGTTCCACCACACGTTCGCGCTGCGCGGTTAGCCGATGAGCAGAATGTAAAGCTGGGGCGTCCGCCACAGTATCAGAATCGCGGAACCATAAAATATGTCTGGACGGTCAATGGCCCAGAACCTGTTGATTATCAGCTATCTGTGCTCGATTACGAGCATTATCTGACCCGCCAGATCCAACCCGTTGCCGAGGGAATTCTTCCCTTTATTGACGATAATTTTGCTACACTACTCACAGGACAACTGGGGTTATTTTGACGCGTGACGAAACCGCCGCCATCCAGTACCATAGCGCCCTTTCCATTCCTGGACCCATTTAACACCACTACCACTGATTTATTAGCCTGGTAGCGGGGTCGTATGCTCTCAATAACGGGGACTAGCCCGGAAAATGACGAGTATTGCCTGCAATTAAAGATATAGAGCCGAACATATATGCCTTTTACACTTGGTCAACGCTGGATCAGCGATACAGAAAGCGAATTGGGACTTGGTACTGTTGTCGCCATGGATGCGCGAACCGTCACTTTACTTTTCTCATCGACGGGCGAAAACCGTCTGTATGCGCGCAGTGATTCCCCCGTGACCCGCGTGATGTTCAATCCTGGCGATACGATAACAAGCCATGAAGGCTGGCAACTGCATGTCGATGAAGTAAAAGAAGAAAACGGCCTGCTTGCCTATATCGGAACCCGCCTGGATACTGAAGAAACCGGTGTCACGCTGCGTGAAGTACTGCTCGACAGCAAACTGGTATTCAGTAAACCACAAGATCGCCTGTTTGCCGGCCAGATTGACCGTATGGATCGCTTTGCTCTGCGCTATCGCGCACGTAAATTTCAGAGCGAACAATACCGTATGCCGTGGAGTGGTTTGCGTGGTCAACGTACCAGCCTGATTCCTCACCAGCTGAACATTGCCCATGATGTTGGCCGTCGTCATGCCCCTCGCGTTTTACTGGCAGATGAAGTGGGTTTAGGTAAAACCATTGAAGCCGGGATGATCCTGCATCAACAACTGCTGTCCGGCGCCGCAGAGCGCGTGCTGATCATCGTCCCAGAGACATTACAGCACCAGTGGCTGGTCGAAATGCTGCGCCGCTTCAACCTGCGTTTTGCACTGTTTGATGATGAGCGTTATGCAGAAGCGCAGCACGACGCCTACAACCCGTTTGAAACCGAACAACTGGTCATCTGCTCGCTGGACTTTGCCCGTCGTAATAAACAGCGTCTGGAGCACCTGTGTGACGCCGAGTGGGATCTGCTGATTGTCGATGAAGCCCATCACCTGGTATGGAGCGAAGACGCGCCCAGCCGCGAATATATGGCCATTGAACAACTGGCAGAACGTGTGCCGGGCATCCTGCTGCTAACCGCTACACCGGAACAGCTGGGCATGGAAAGTCACTTCGCGCGCCTGCGCCTGCTGGACCCGAGCCGTTTCCACGATTTCGCCCAGTTTGTTGAAGAGCAAAAAAATTATCGTCCGGTCGCCGACGCCGTCGCGATGCTACTGGCAGGCAACAAGCTGAGTAACAATGAGCTGAACATGTTAGGCGACATGATTGGCGAGCAGGACATTGAGCCGCTATTGCAGGCGGCAAACAGCGACAGCGAAGACGCACAGAGCGCGCGTCAGGAGCTGGTTTCGATGCTGATGGACCGCCACGGCACCAGCCGCGTCCTGTTCCGTAACACCCGTAACGGCGTGAAAGGCTTCCCGAAACGCGAGCTGCACACCATCAAGCTGCCGCTGCCGACCCAATACCAGACGGCGATTAAAGTCTCCGGCATTATGGGCGCGCGTAAAAGTGCAGAAGACCGGGCGCGCGACATGCTCTACCCGGAACAGATTTATCAGGAATTCGAAGGCGACACCGGCACCTGGTGGAACTTTGACCCGCGCGTGGAATGGCTGATGGGCTACCTGACCAGCCACCGCTCGCAAAAAGTGCTGGTTATCTGCGCGAAAGCCACTACCGCGCTTCAGCTGGAGCAGGTTCTGCGCGAGCGCGAAGGTATCCGCGCCGCCGTATTCCATGAAGGGATGTCGATCATTGAGCGTGACCGCGCCGCAGCATGGTTTAGCGAAGAAGATAGCGGTGCCCAGGTAATGCTGTGCTCTGAAATCGGCTCCGAAGGGCGTAACTTCCAGTTCGCCAGCAATCTGGTGATGTTTGACCTGCCGTTCAACCCGGATCTGCTGGAACAGCGTATTGGCCGTCTGGACCGTATTGGTCAGGCGCATGATATTCAGATTCACGTTCCGTACCTGGAAAAAACCGCGCAATCTGTGCTGGTGCGCTGGTACCACGAAGGTCTGGATGCGTTCGAACACACTTGCCCGACCGGCCGTACCATCTATGACACGGTCTATAACAATCTGATCGGCTACCTGGCTGAACCAGAAAATACCGAGGGCTTTGACGATCTGATCAAAACCTGCCGCGACCAGCATGACGCGCTGAAAGCACAGCTGGAGCAAGGTCGCGATCGCCTGCTGGAGATCCACTCTAACGGCGGCGAAAAAGCGCTGGCACTGGCTGAGAGTATTGAAGAACAGGACGACGATACCAGCCTGATCGCCTTCGCCATGAACCTGTTTGATATCGTCGGTATTAATCAGGATGACCGTGGCGACAATTTGATCGTGCTGACGCCGTCCGATCATATGCTGGTGCCGGATTTCCCTGGGCTGCCGGAAGATGGCTGCACCATTACGTTCGAGCGCGATGTCGCCCTGTCGCGTGAAGATGCACAATTTATTACCTGGGAGCATCCGCTGATCCGCAATGGTCTGGATCTGATCCTCTCCGGCGACACCGGAAGCAGCACTATTTCGTTGTTGAAAAACAAAGCATTACCTGTTGGTACACTGCTGGTTGAGCTGGTCTATGTTGTTGAAGCGCAAGCACCGAAACAACTGCAGCTAAACCGCTTCCTGCCACCAACGCCGGTACGCATGCTGCTGGATAAAAACGGCAATAACCTTGCTGCACAGGTGGAGTTCGAAACCTTTAACCGTCAGCTCAGCGCCGTTAACCGCCACACCGGCAGCAAACTGGTCAACGCCGTGCAGCAGGATGTTCATGCCATTCTGCAACTCGGTGAAGCGCAGGTGGAAAAATCAGCCCGCGCGCTGATCGACGCAGCGCGTAAAGAAGCTGACGAGAAGCTGACGGCAGAACTTTCCCGTCTCGAAGCGCTGCGTGCCGTTAACCCGAACATCCGTGATGACGAACTTAGCGCAATCGAAAGCAACCGTCAGCAGGTGATGGAAAGCCTGGATCAGGCGGGCTGGCGTCTCGATGCCCTGCGCTTGATCGTCGTGACGCATCAGTAACGGAGCCATACATGGGGATGGAAAACTACAATCCGCCGCAGGAACCCTGGCTGGTCATCCTGTATCAGGATGAACACATTATGGTGGTCAACAAGCCGAGCGGCTTGTTGTCTGTGCCAGGTCGTCTGGATGAGCACAAAGACAGCGTGATGACGCGTATTCAGCGCGATTATCCGCAGGCTGAATCCGTGCATCGTCTGGATATGGCCACCAGCGGCGTGATTGTAGTCGCGCTAACCAAAGCGGCAGAGCGCGAGCTAAAACGCCAGTTTCGCGAGCGCGAACCGAAAAAGCAGTATGTTGCACGCGTCTGGGGGCATCCCGCTCCGGCCGAGGGTCTGGTTGATTTGCCGCTGATTTGTGACTGGCCAAACAGGCCAAAGCAAAAAGTGTGTTATGAGACCGGGAAATCGGCGCAGACAGAGTATGAAGTCGTGGAGTTCGCAGCGGATAACACCGCCCGGGTGGTGCTCAAACCCATTACCGGACGCTCCCACCAGCTGCGTGTGCATATGCTGGCTTTAGGGCATCCGATCCTGGGCGACCGCTTCTATGCTCCGCCGGAAGCTCTGGCGTTAGCGCCGCGCCTGTTGCTGCATGCAGAGATGTTAACCATCACGCATCCCGAATACGGCAACAGTATGACGTTTAAAGTCCCGGCGGATTTTTAAATTCTGAGCCAATTTATGCCGGGGGCGCTTCGCTTGCCCGGCCTACATTCATTAACGTAGGCCGGATAAGGCGCTAGCCGCATCCGGCAATTCAATCACTTGAATCCTTTTTGATCCTTAATCAGCTCGTAAGCTTTTTGGATTTCCTGCGCTTTTTGCTTCGCCATTTCCATCATCTCTGGCGGCAGACCTTTCGCAACCAGTTTGTCCGGATGGTGCTCGCTCATCAGCTTACGGTAAGCCCGCTTTATGGTAGTCGCATCGTCGGTCGTTTTCACACCCAGCACATTGCAGGCGTCTTCCAGCGTCGGTCCACGTTGCGCCTGCTGCCAGCCACCGCTGCCAGACTGCTGCTGATATCCGCCGCCAAACTGTGCGCCGCCCTGCATCATGCGCAGGAACTGATCAAATTGGGTGCGTGAGATCCCCAACTCCTCAGCAATCACATACAGCACTTCACGTTCGTTAGGATGCAACGACCCATCGGCAAATGCCGCCTGGATCTGAATCTCCAGAAACATGCGGATCAGATCGAATCGACCAAAACAGACGCTGCGAAACTGACGCATCTTTTCACGTAATGGGTAATTATCCGATTTTCCTACCCGGAAGGCATGTTGTGCTGCCGTTCGCGAGTCACCGTGCAAATTCATCCGATCCATCAACTGGCTGGCGATATGAATATCGGCTTCCGTGACGCGACCTTTGGATTTGGTCAGATGTCCCATCACCTCAAAAGTGGTGGCAAAAAACAGCGCCTGGCGTTCACGTTGGTTGGCAAACCACGCCATTTTGCGCATGCGGGCTTTGTCGAACATGTGGCCAACTAACAGCCCCAGAACCACACCCCAGAAGCCGCCGCCCATCATTAAGGCCACGGCTACACCAATTATCTTTCCCCAATACTGCATAGACTCCCCAAATCTTTCCGCTCTCAGCCAGGCTATGTCCCACAATATAAGGTGCTTTTACCGATTTACGGCTGCGGTCAATTGTGGGACATCGCCTATAATTTGCATTATCATACCTGTCATTCAATGCCGTGCCTAACACCACAAACGCTATACCCGTTGGATTTCGAGTTGCAGCAAGGCGGCAACGTAGTGAGTCCCCTGGAGCTTACCCATGTAAGTGACTGGGGTGAACAAGGAAGACAACGAAGATGCAGCTTGAAAGGTGGCAGGTATAAAATGGGCAGGATTAATACTAGCGAAGTGAAGATGAGATAAGTTAGGCTGTGACCGTTTGTCACGCGCGACGCTACTGATGATGGAACAATAAATACAACGTATGAAAAAACGTATTCCCACTCTTCTGGCCACCATGATTGCCAGCGCCCTCTATAGCCATCAGGGCCTGGCAGCCGATCTCGCCTCACAGTGTATGCTGGGCGTGCCGAGCTATGACCGTCCTCTGGTACAGGGCGAGACTAATGAGTTACCCGTCACCATCAATGCCGACAACGCAAAAGGGAATTATCCCGATGACGCGGTGTTTACCGGCAACGTGGATATCGCACAGGGTAACAGCCGCCTGCAGGCCGACGAAGTGCAGCTTCATCAGAAGCAGGCTGAAGGCCAGCCGGAGCCAATTCGTACCGTCGATGCGCTGGGCAATGTCCATTATGACGACAATCAGGTTATTCTGAAGGGACCGAAGGGCTGGTCTAATCTGAATACCAAAGATACCAACATCTGGGAAGGTGATTACCAGATGGTCGGCCGTCAGGGGCGCGGGAAAGCTGACCTGATGAAACAGCGTGGGGAAAACCGTTATACTATTCTGGAAAACGGTAGCTTTACCTCATGTCTGCCGGGTTCCGATACCTGGAGCGTCGTCGGTAGCGAAGTTATCCACGACCGTGAAGAACAGGTCGCAGAGATCTGGAACGCCCGTTTTAAACTGGGTCCGGTTCCGGTCTTTTATAGTCCTTATTTACAGTTACCCGTCGGCGATAAGCGCCGTTCCGGTTTCCTGATCCCGAACGCAAAATATTCCACCAATAACTATTTTGAGTTCTACCTCCCGTATTACTGGAACATTGCGCCCAATATGGACGCCACCATCACGCCGCACTATATGCACCGTCGCGGCGGGATCATGTGGGAGAACGAATTCCGCTACCTCACCCAGGCGGGTGCGGGCTTGATGGAGTTCGACTATCTGAATTCCGATAAAGTGTACGAGGACGAACATCCGAATGATGACAATTCACGTCGCTGGCTGTTCTACTGGCAGCACGCCGGTGTACTGGACCAGGTGTGGCGTTTCAACGTCGACTACACCAAGGTCAGCGACACCAGCTACTTTAACGATTTCGATAATAAATACGGTTCCAGTACCGACGGCTACGCCACGCAGAAATTCAGCGTCGGCTACGCGGTACAAAACTTTGACGCCACGGTATCGACCAAGCAGTTCCAGGTCTTCGACGCACAAAACAGTAATAGCTACTCTGCGCAGCCGCAGTTAGACGTCAACTACTACCAAAACGACGTCGGTCCGTTTGATACCCGGATTTATGGTCAGGCGGTCCATTTCGTCAATACCAATGACAACATGCCGGAAGCCACGCGTGTTCACCTTGAACCGACGATCAATCTGCCGTTGTCGAATAACTGGGGCAGTATCAATACCGAAGCGAAGCTGCTGGCAACGCACTATCAGCAGACCAATCTGGATTGGTACAACAACAACCCGAGTAACGTTAACAAGCTCGACGAGTCAGCCAACCGCGTCATGCCGCAGTTTAAAGTTGACGGCAAAATGGTATTCGAGCGCGACATGCAAATGCTGGCACCGGGCTATACCCAGACGCTGGAGCCGCGCGCGCAGTACCTGTACGTCCCATATCGTGACCAAAGTCATATCTATAACTATGACTCCTCCCTGCTGCAATCTGACTACAGCGGCCTGTTCCGTGACCGTAGCTATGGCGGCCTGGACCGTATTGCTTCTGCCAACCAGATGACGACCGGGGTCACATCTCGCGTTTATGATGACGCAGCCGTTGAACGTTTTAATATTTCTGTGGGTCAAATCTACTATTTCACCGAGTCTCGCACTGGCGATGACAACATTAAATGGGAGAATGACGACAAAACGGGCTCACTGGTATGGGCAGGCGACACCTACTGGCGCATCTCCGATCGTTGGGGTTTACGCAGTGGGATCCAGTACGACACGCGTCTGGACAGCGTTGCAACCAGCAGCAGCAGTATTGAATACCGTCGCGATGAAAACCGGATGCTGCAATTGAACTACCGTTACGCCAGTTCGGAGTATATCCAGGCTACTTTGCCGTCTTACTACTCTACGGCAGATCAGTATAAAAACGGGATTTCGCAGGTGGGCGCGGTAGCAAGCTTCCCGATTGCTGAGCGTTGGTCGATTGTCGGTGCTTACTACTTCGATACCAACGTGAACAAAGAAGCAGATTCAATGTTGGGCTTACAGTACAACTCCTGCTGTTACGCCATTCGCTTTGGCTACGAGCGTAAGCTGAACGGTTGGGATGACAAAATGCAGCACGCGATTTATGACAACACTATCGGCTTTAATATCGAACTCCGCGGCCTGAGCTCAAACTACGGTCTCGGCACGACTCAAATGTTACGTTCGAACATTTTGCCGTATCAAAGCGCTTTATGATCTGATTGATTTACAACGTAATCCGCATTGCGGTTAATTGAAATGGAAAAAGTATGAAGAACTGGAAAACGCTGCTTCTCGGTATCGCCATGATCGCGAATACCAGTTTCGCTGCCCCACAGGTAGTCGATAAAGTCGCAGCCGTCGTCAATAACGGCGTCGTTCTGGAAAGCGACGTCGATGGCTTAATGCAGTCAGTAAAACTGAATGCAGGTCAGGCAGGTCAGCAATTACCGGATGACGCCACGCTGCGTCATCAGATCCTGGAACGTTTGATCATGGATCAAATCCTCCTGCAAATGGGTCAGAAGATGGGGGTGAAAATCTCTGACGAGCAGTTGGATCAGGCTATTGCCAACATCGCCAAGCAGAACAACATGACGCTGGATCAGATGCGCAGCCGTCTGGCACAGGATGGCTTAAGCTATTCAACCTATCGTAGCCAGATCCGCAAAGAGATGACCATCTCTGAAGTGCGTAACAACGAAGTTCGCCGTCGCGTCACTATCCTGCCTCAGGAAGTGGATGCCCTGGCGCAGCAGGTAGGCAACCAAAACGATGCCAGCACCGAGCTGAACCTGAGCCACATTCTGATCCCATTACCAGAAAACCCAACGTCCGACCAGGTTAACGCGGCTGAAAGCCAGGCGCGCTCTGTTGTTGATGAAGCGCGTAACGGTAGTGATTTCGGAAAACTGGCTATTACTTATTCCGCTGACCAGCAGGCGCTGAAAGGCGGTCAGATGGGTTGGGGACGTATTCAGGAGCTGCCGGGTATCTTTGCCCAGGCGTTAAGCACTGCGAAAAAAGGCGATATCATTGGCCCAATTCGTTCCGGTGTCGGCTTCCACATCCTGAAAGTCAACGATATGCGTGGCCAAAGCCAGAGCATCTCCGTGACTGAAGTTCATGCTCGCCACATTCTGCTTAAGCCGTCGCCGATCATGACCGATCAGCAGGCGCGTCTGAAGCTGGAACAAATCGCGGCAGATATTAAGAGCGGTAAAACTACCTTCGCGGCAGCCGCTAAAGAGTTTTCTCAGGATCCAGGCTCTGCCAACCAGGGCGGCGATCTGGGCTGGGCTGCAGCGGATATTTTCGACCCTGCTTTCCGCGATGCGCTGACCAAACTTAACAAAGGCCAGATGAGCGCCCCGGTGCACTCCTCTTTCGGTTGGCATCTGATCGAACTGCTGGATACGCGTAACGTTGATAAAACTGACGCAGCGCAGAAAGACAGAGCTTACCGTATGCTGATGAACCGTAAATTCTCGGAAGAAGCAGCAACCTGGATGCAGGAACAGCGCGCCAGCGCTTACGTTAAAGTTCTGAGCAACTAATGACTCGTGCTCAACGCGTTGTTATCACTCCCGGCGAACCCGCCGGGATTGGCCCGGACCTGGTGGTTCAACTCGCCCAGCGCGAGTGGCCTGTAGAACTCGTTGTCTGTGCGGATGCAGCACTCCTCAATGACCGGGCAGCGATGCTCGGTTTACCGCTTTCACTCCTCCCATACTCTCCAGATACCCCAGCCAAACCGCAATCAGCAGGCACATTGACGCTGTTACCGATTGCGCTGCGGGCACCTGTTGTCGCGGGTCAGTTGGCGGTAGAAAACGGGCAATATGTGGTGGATACGCTGGCTCGCGCCTGCGATGGTTGTCTGCAAGGTGAGTTTGCGGCGCTGATCACCGGCCCGGTTCACAAGGGCGTTATCAATGACGCTGGCGTCCCGTTTACCGGACATACCGAGTTTTTTGAAGAGCGCTCACAGGCAAAGAAAGTTGTTATGATGCTGGCGACCGAAGAGCTGCGCGTTGCCCTGGCAACCACGCATTTGCCGCTCAGAGCCGTTGCCGACGCCATTACGCCCGCCCTGCTTCAGGAAGTGATCGGCATTTTGCATCATGATTTACGCACCAAGTTCGGCATTGCCGATCCGCATATTCTGGTGTGCGGTCTTAACCCGCATGCTGGTGAAGGCGGTCATATGGGAACGGAAGAGATAGATACCATCATTCCGGTACTCGATGAACTGCGTGCGCAGGGAATGAAATTAAACGGTCCGCTGCCCGCAGATACGCTGTTTCAGCCCAAATATCTCGACCACGCGGATGCCGTGCTGGCAATGTACCACGATCAGGGTCTCCCCGTGCTAAAATACCAGGGATTTGGTCGCGGTGTGAATATCACGCTGGGCCTGCCCTTTATTCGCACATCCGTCGATCACGGCACCGCACTTGAACTCGCGGGCCGTGGACAAGCAGATGTCGGCAGTTTTATTACGGCGCTTAATCTCGCCATCAAAATGATTGTTAATACCAATGAATAATCGAGTCCATCAGGGCCATTTAGCCCGTAAACGTTTCGGGCAGAACTTCCTCAACGATCAGTTTGTGATCGAAAGTATTGTCTCTGCTATCAACCCGCAGAAAGGTCAGGCTATGGTCGAAATCGGCCCGGGTCTGGCGGCATTGACCGAACCAGTAGGCGAACGTCTGGACAAGCTCACGGTCATTGAACTCGACCGCGATCTGGCAGCACGCCTACAGACACACCCGTTTTTAGGGCCTAAGCTGACGATTTATCAGCAAGATGCCATGACCATGAACTTCGGCGAACTGGCACAAACGATGGGACAGCCGCTGCGCGTATTCGGCAACCTGCCGTACAACATCTCCACGCCGCTCATGTTCCATCTTTTTTCCTATACTGATGCCATTGCCGACATGCATTTCATGTTGCAAAAAGAGGTGGTCAATCGTCTGGTTGCAGGGCCAAACAGTAAAGCGTATGGTCGATTAAGCGTCATGGCGCAGTATTACTGCAATGTGATCCCGGTACTTGAAGTACCGCCTTCCGCATTTACGCCAGCGCCTAAAGTTGATTCAGCCGTTGTGCGTCTGGTCCCTCATACGACGATGCCGTACCCGGTTAAAGATGTTCGTGTGCTGAGCCGTATTTCCACCGAAGCGTTTAATCAGCGCCGTAAAACGGTACGTAACAGTCTCGGCAACCTGTTTAGCGTTGAAGTACTGACAGAGCTGGGCATTGATCCGGCGATGCGAGCGGAAAATATCTCTGTCGCGCAATACTGCCGGATGGCTAACTATCTGTCAGAAGACGCGCCATCGAAGGAGAGTTAAACATGATCAATTCGCCCCGAGTGTGCATTCAGGTACAAAGCGTCTACATTGAGGCGCAATCCTCACCTGATGATGAACGTTACGTTTTTGCTTACACCGTAACTATCCGCAATTTGGGGCGAGCGCCTGTGCAGCTATTGGGGCGTTATTGGTTGATCACTAATGGTCATGGCCGCGAAACCGAAGTTCAGGGTGAAGGCGTGGTTGGCGTCCAGCCCCACATCGAACCCGGCGAAGAGTACCAGTACACCAGCGGTGCGGTGATTGAAACACCGCTGGGCACCATGCAGGGTCATTACGAAATGATCGATGAACAAGGCATCGCCTTTACCATCGATATTCCCGTATTCCGACTCGCCGTTCCAACACTCATTCATTAAAACAATAACTATGGCGACATACCTTATTGGCGACGTTCACGGTTGTTACGATGAACTGGTAGCCTTGCTGCATCAGGTAGACTTTAATTCCGAAAAAGACACCCTATGGCTCACCGGCGATCTGGTCGCTCGTGGACCGGGCTCGCTGGACGTTTTGCGCTACGTGAAATCACTGGGCGACAGCGTGCGGTTAGTATTGGGTAATCACGATTTACACCTGCTGGCCGTATTCGCCGGTATCAGTCGTAATAAACCTAAAGACAGGGTCACATCGCTGCTCGAAGCACCGGATGCCGACGAATTACTTAACTGGCTCCGCCGTCAACCGCTGTTGCAGGTAGACGAAGAGAAGAAGCTGGTGATGGCGCATGCCGGTATCACCCCACAGTGGGACCTGCAGACGGCAAAAGACTGTGCTCGCGATGTTGAAGCCGTGTTGTCGAGCGACTCGTATCCCTTCTTCCTTGATGCGATGTACGGCGACATGCCCAATAACTGGACCCCGGAACTGACCGGGCTGGCGCGCCTGCGTTTTATTACCAACGCCTTTACCCGCATGCGTTACTGCTTCCCTAACGGTCAGTTGGATATGTACAGCAAAGAGTCACCAGAAGACGCACCTGCTCCGCTGAAGCCGTGGTTTGCCATTCCTGGACCTGTCAGTGAAGCGTACAGCATTGCATTTGGGCACTGGGCATCGCTGGAGGGTAAAGGCACGCCAGAAGGTATTTACGCGCTGGATACGGGGTGTTGCTGGGGAGGCGATCTCACCTGTCTGCGCTGGGAAGACAAACAGTACTTCGTGCAGCCGTCAAATCGCCATCTGAATCTGGATCCTGGCGAAGCGGTCAACGCCTGATAGGTTTATGCCTGATGGCGCTACGCTTATCAGGCCTACATCTGGCACAAAAGTAGGCCGGATAAGGCGTTTCACCGCCATCCGGCACTTACAGTATTAACGACGTTCCAGAATCTCGAAGCAGTAGCTGTGAGAGTTTTGCGCGTCGGCATCGTGGAATTCACTGAACACCGACTCCCAGTCATCCGGTTCGTAGTCCGGGAAATGCGTATCCCCTTCCACTTCCGCATCAATATGCGTCAGATACAGTTTCTGCGCTTTTGGCAGGAACTGCTCATACACACGCCCACCGCCAATTACCATAATTTCAGGTTCATCGCCGCAGGCCGCAATTGCTTCATCCACAGACTTCACCCACTGCACGCGATCGTCGGTGCCTGGCTTACTGCTGATGACGATATTTTTACGCCCAGGTAACGGTCGCCCGATGGATTCCCAGGTGTGGCGTCCCATGACAACCGGCTTGTTTAAGGTATTACGTTTAAACCAGGCGAGATCGGCAGGGAGGTTCCACGGCATGGCGTTCTCCATACCGATGACGCGATCTACCGCTAACGCCGCAATCAGACTGATCATTGAATATTTCCCGGATACAAAAAAATTGTCGCCACTATACGGAAAGCGCAATCTTTCGTCGACTGGCGGAAAGAGGATGAACAGGAAAATTTTCCGTTCTGCTGGCGAACCGACCTATTTAAGGTGGTACGCCAGCATTACAGTAGTTCAAAAACAGTCAATTAGCAGTAAAGTTTGCAGAACATCACATTTTTTACCCTATGCTGACGGTTTCACTTCCGGCTCATCGGCGACGTCGCCCGTATGCTTACCTTCATCCGTGCCTTGCCAGCCATGGCGTTGAATTAACGATAAGTGCTGACGATCTTCCGCAATAATTTCACTCAGCATTGCGCTGGTGCGTTTATAAACGGCCGCGCGGGAAGTCGCGTCATTTTCCCCTCTCACCATCTCCTCTACCATCATGGTATTGAATCGGCGGAATACGTCAGCCCGCTCACGTGCCTCATAGCGCCCAAGCCCGAGACCTTCCAGCGCCAGACGTCCGGTCTTCAGTGCACCTTCAAAGGTTTCACGTTCCGGCATATCCACGCCCGCCTGGCGCAGGCGAATGTAATGATCCACGTCGCGCGCACGAGCAATAATTTGCAGATGAGGGAAATGCTCTTTTACCATTTCGGTTAACTGCAGACTGGTTTGCGGATCGTCAATAGCATTAATAATGACTTCAGCTTTCGCCGCCCCGGCAGACTCCAACAGATCCATCCGGGTCGCATCGCCATAGAAAACCTTCATGCCGAATTTACGCAGCGTTTCGATATGGTCCGGGTCATGATCAAGAACCACCATTTTGACCCCGCTCGACAACAACAGACGACCGGTTATCTGGCCAAATCGCCCAAATCCGGCGATGATCACCCGCGGTTGCTCCTCATCGATTTCATCGGCTTCCCGCTCTTCCTCAGTCGCCGATTTTTCCAGACGCGTCAAAATCACCAGCAAAATCGGCGTAGCCGCCATCGACAACGCCACCGCCAGCGTCAGCGATTTCGCCCAGTCAGGATCGAGCACATTTGCCATTTGCGCCGCGCCAAACACCACAAAGGCAAACTCACTGCCCTGTCCTAATAATACGGCAAACCAGCGACGCTGCTTGTTCGGCACCTGCAACGGTTTCGCTATCAACCACAGCATGACGGTTTTGATAACCAGGAAACCGACCAGCAAAATGATAATGCGTAAGGGATTATCAATCAGCGTACCAAAGTCGATAGACATCCCCACACCGATGAAGAATAGTCCCAGCAGCAGTCCTTTAAACGGCTCAATGTCACTTTCCAGCGCGTGGCGATACTCAGAGCTCGCCAGCAGCACCCCGGCCAGGAATGCCCCCATCGCCATCGACAATCCAACCTCTTCCAACAGCAGACCGAAGCCAAACACGAGGAACAGAGCAACGGCACTGAACACTTCCCGCAGGCCCGAACGGGCGACAAAACGCAAGGCCGGACGTGTGACATAACGCCCCAACACCACCACCAACACCAGTGCGCCCGCTACCTTAAGGGCAGACAATGCAAACGCCCCAAGCGTTGTTGATGCGCCACTCGCTGCCAGTAATGGGATCATCGCCACCAGTGGAATGGCCGCGATATCCTGGAACAGCAGCACGGCAAACGCGCTGCGGCCCATTTGCGAAACCATCAGGTTACGTTCATTCATTGCCTGCATAGCGATGGCTGTAGAGGAAAGCGCCAGTGTCATGCCGATCAGCTCCGCTACCTGCCAGCGCAGACCGAGGAACATACAGAACACACCAATCAGGCCTCCGCAAACCACCATTTGCAATGCGCCGCCGCCGAACACCGAGGCTCGCAGTTTCCACAAACGTTGCGGATCCAGTTCAAGGCCGATAACAAACAGCATCAGCACCACACCGATCTCCGCAAAATGCAGGATGGATTCGGCGTCCGTTACCAGCCTCAGGCCCCATGGGCCGATAATGCACCCGGCGATAAGATACCCCAGTACAGACCCGAGTCCCAGCCGTACGGCGATGGGGACAATTAGTGCCGCCGATCCGAGATAAATCAGCGCCTGTATCAGCGTATGGCTATCCATGGTGTGCCTCCTGCCATTCCATCAGACGCTGTTTGTAGTGACGCGCCTGCGCTTGCAGGGTTTCATCATCACAGATAAACGTACAGTGCATCGCAAACGGCGGTAGCCATTTGAGGCCACAATAAAGTGCCGTCGCCTGTAAGGGTTGAGAAAGCACATCAAATCCGGGATGGGAGCCAATATCGAAGTGGTTTTCACCGCCGCCGGTCGTCACCGCCCACAGCAGATGTTTACCGTGCAGCGCAGTACCGCCATGGCCATACGCCCAGCCGTGCGAAAGGACTTTATCCATCCACAGCTTGAGTAATGGAGGTGTGCTGTACCACTGCATCGGATGCTGCCAGATGATCAAATCAGCGCGTGCCAGCGCATCCTGTTCAGCGGCAATATCGATATTGAAGTCGGGGTAGAGCTGGTAGAGCGAGCGGATCTCCACGCCCTCCAGCGTCCTTGCCTGTTCAAGCATCCGCTTATTCGCATGCGAGTGCTGCGGATAGGGATGCGCATAAATGATGAGGATCATGATTAGCCTGTTTCACTGCATTATTGTAATAACAGTGAGTTTAGTCAGTTAATCCGCAGGCTAACAGTCAATATTATTGAGTAGATGAATGGAAAAAACTGGGTTAGTTGTCCAGCTCACTCATATCCTTAACCTGATCGCGGTTAATCTGTTCCGTCTTACCCGTTTGCGCATTTTTATACGACACCAGGCCAGTATCATCATCGACTTGCGGTTTGCCGTCAGTGACGATTGTTTTGCCATCGGTGGTTTTAACCGCCTGGTTTGAGGAACAACCGGCTACGATAAATAGTGCTGCTGCGGTAAAAATTGAGGTGATCAAGATATGTTTTTGCATGGTGTTCTCCCTGCTTTTCAGTTGTTTTCAGTGATATACCCAGTTAACTGTAGGCTAACTGACTGAGTTGCAGGGAAAATACAGAACACTCCTAATAACTCGCCCTGGTCACGGGCTTACTGCGAATCGTCATTTGACTGGTTTGCGCCAGCGTCAGACCTCGCGTTTCCGGGGCGAAAGCGATGGACACCAGCAGGCCAATCAGCGAAATTCCTGCGCCCATCAGCATGACATTGCTGATCCCGTATTTGGTAATGAACACCGGCAGCGCCCAGGTTGAAACAATGGTGCCGATGCGGCTTAAGGACATAATCACCCCGACGGCAGATGCGCGAATGTCGGTAGGGAACAGTTCATTTGGGTACAGCCACTGAAGATTTCCCGGTCCCCCCGAGAAAAAGGCGTACACGGCAAACGCCAGCACCACCAGCCACGCTCCCATATCAGGAATTAACCCCAGCACGGCCAGCGCCAGCGTCATCATAATAAAGCTGCCAATTAACAATGGCCGACGGCCCGCGCTATTGAGCCAGAACATGGGTGGAATGCACCCCAGCATAAAGCACAGGCTTATCACCACATTGCCCAACGCCGCGCTTTTCCCGGCACCAAGCCCCAACAGTCCAACAATCTGCGGACCAAAGGTATAAATGGCGAACATCGGGATCACCTGACAGGTCCAGATAGCGGCAACAAACAGGACAAACGGGAAATGACGGCGGTTAAACAGCTGTAGGAAGCGCGTCTCCTGCGGCGCCTCTTCGTCGAACACCACCGGTTCGCCGAACAGCTTGATCATCATCGCTTCACACTCTTTCACCCGACCTTTACGCAGCAGCCAGCGCGGCGATTCAGGAAGATCGAAGCGCCCAATCAGGATCAAAATACAGGGGATCACCGCGCTGCCCAGCATCCAGCGCCATCCGCCCTCAACATCATACAGCCAGTAACCGACCAGATCGGCACAGGTGGCGCCGACATACCACATCGCGGCGATAAAACCGATGGAGAAAGCGCGCTGGCGGGTATTGGAGAACTCGGTAATCATCGAGGTAGCAATCGGATAATCGGCACCAATCACAATGCCGATCAACACGCGCATCACCAACAGCTCAACGGGTGAGGAAACAAACATGGTTGCCGCCGATATCACGCCAATGGCGATAATATCGATGATGAACATTTTTCGCCGCCCGACCTTATCGGAAATGTAGCCAAACAGCGACGTCCCCACAAACAGACCGGCGAGCGTGCCGGCCCCCAGCAGACCAATCCACTGAGCGTCCAGTTTCAACGCTGGCGTGAGCTGTTCCAGCGCCACGCCAATCATCACCAGCACATAACCATCCAGAAATGGCCCACCGCTTCCCCACAGCATTATCCGGCGGTGAATAGAGGTAAATTTGATGTCATCAAAGTTCCTGGGCTGCTGCATAGCGACTTCCTGTTTCAACACGGGCAAAGCGTCATCTGTAGGCCGGATAAGGCGTTTACGCCGCCATCCGGCATTGGCGCCACATGATTGCCGGATGGCGACGCTACCGCGTCTTATCCGACCTACGGGTGCACAACCTCATACTTATTAGCCGTAGCGAAACTCCACGCCAAATGTCCCGCGCGGGTATTCCCATTTTTCCAACGCTGTATCAAGTCCGAGAATGCGGCACGTTCCGCACTCCAGGCATCCGGCGTAATCAAAACGAACGCTGCCGTCGTCCTGCTTTTTATACAGTCCGGCTGGACAAGCCTTAATCAGTACTTCCAGCGCCTGTTTATCAGGATCGGTTTTGAGAATGATGTGCGGGCTGTCTTCATCCACATTGAACTTATTGACGCCCAGTTTGACGTCCACATTGACGGGAGATGTCATAATACGGTCACTCCTTTCAGGCCATCTTTCATCAGGTTGATGAAGCCCACTTTCTTCGCATGACGCAGGATTTTTTTGCGCATTGGCACCGGAGCAGAGCCATCTACGGTGAACAGGTCGCGCGCGATACTGACCGCCATTTCGGGATAGGCGGTAAACATGCGTGGGTTATCAAGGAAAGCTGGAAGCTTCTGATACATGCGCATATCGCGCATTGGACCATTATCGAGATGCTGACGGTATTCGCCCAGCGACTGCTTGCTGAAGTCGTCGCGCTTCATCGCGGAAAGCACCGTTTTCGCCGCCGCTTCGCCTGCGGATATGGCGAGATCCATACCGCGGATGGTAAAGCCGAGGTTCATACACATTCCGGCAGCGTCACCGGCAATCAGCACTCCGTCACCCACCAGTTCAGGCTGCATATTCATACCGGCCTCCGGTACGACGTGCGCGGCATATTCCACCAGCTTGCCACCAGCGATCAGTGGGGCAACCGCCGGATGATGTTTGAAATCTTCCAGCATTTGTGGGACCGATTTTTTAGCATCTTTCAGATGATGAAGACCGCAGACCAGCCCCAGAGAAAGGGTCGTTTCATTAGTATAGAGGAAGCCCCCGCCCATCAACCCATCGGTTGGCGAACCGGCAAACAGGCAGGCTGCGCCTTCGTTCCCCTGTAACTGGAAACGATCTTCAATCACCGATTTTGGCAATTCGATCAGCTCTTTTACGCCAACGGCAACATGCGATGCCTCAACGCGCTTTGCCATGCCCAGTTTTTCTGCCAACAAAGAATTCACCCCGTCAGCGAGGATCACCACTTTGGCTTCCAGAATATCGCCGTCGGCTTCCACGCCCACGACTTTGCCTTCGCGCTGCACAACGTTATCCACACGAATACCGGTGATCAGCTGGGCTCCCGCCTCCTCGGCTTGCTCCATCAGCCAGGCGTCAAATTTGCTGCGTAAGACGGAATAAGAAACCTGCGACGATGCAGCCTCTTCACCATTGCAATAGTCGATGGTCATCGCCCCTTTGTCGGTCATAAAGGCGAGTTTTTCGTGGGTGATAATGCGTTCAATGGGGGCCTGCTCAGCAAAGCCGGGAATGATGCGTTCCAGGCTATGCGCATACATGCGCCCACCGGTGACATTCTTCGCGCCAGCAGAATTGCCGCGCTCGATGACCAGCACCTGTGCACCTTCCCGAGCCAGCACCAGCGCCGCAACCGAACCGGCCAGACCTGCACCCACGATGATGGCATCAAAGATATCTTCGGACATACGTACTCCTGTCAGTGGCAGGATACTTTCGCATCCTGCCCGAATGGTTTAACACGCCAGAGCCGCCGTCAGCGCAGGCAGGATCTTCAGCGCATCGCCAACGATGCCAAAATCTGCGTACTGGAAGATCGGCGCATTTTTATCTTTGTTGATGGCGAAAATCGTCTGCGCGCCGTTGGCGCCGACCATATGTTGGATCTGTCCGGAGATCCCCACGGCCAGGTACAGTTCTGGTTTGAGCATCAGGTTGGAAATGCCGACGTAGCGTTCGTGCTCCATCCACTTCTCGTTTTCCGCCACTGGACGGGAACAGGCCAGCTCAGCGCCAATCGCCTGGCACAGCGCTTCGGCCAGCGAGATATTTTCTTTGCTACCAATACCGCGTCCCACGCTGACCACCAGACGGGCTTTGTCGAGATCAACGCTATTGCTCTGACGCGCCTGAGTGGCCGTACGGGTCACGGCGATAGCCGGAGCCTGCCACTGGACGGTGTGCACCTCGCCGCTGCGAGCGGTATCCGGTTGCTGCGCGTCAAACGTTCCGCTGCTGAGCGTGATCACGGCAAACGGTGAAGCGATTGTTTCTGCTCCCATCGCCAGGCCGCCGTAGACCATATGTTTGACCGCCGCTTTTCCGTCCTGTACTTCGACTGCGCTGGCGTCGTTTGAAACCGCAGCCGACAAGCGAAAGCCCAGCTTTGCCGCTAACAGCTTGCCCCGACGCGTATTCGGCAGCAGCACCGCGCCGCCCTCGCTGTGCTGACGAATGGTTTCGGCCATCGCATCGGCGTAGTCTTCAACCATACGGTCTTCTGGTTTGCCGCTGAGCAGCCAGACATGATCCGCCCCTAAATGGCATGCCGCCGCGCTGTCCTCATCGCTGAGCACAAACGTGTTAACGTTTTCACCTAAAGCCTGCGCACCATTCATCAGTTCCGGCAGACGAGAAGGGGTATCGCTGAATACCCAGACACTGGAAAATTTGTTCATAACATCCCCTGATAATTAAATGATTTTGCGAAGATTCTCGACAAACGCAGCAATCTGTTCTTCACCGTCACCTTCAATCACAACGCGCTGACGCTCGCGCTGCTTCGGTGCGGCAACCTGTTGTTCGGAATACGCTTGCGCGCCGTTCATCCCAATGTCCGCAGACGACCAGACCTGAACCGGTTTTTTCGCCGCGCCAAGAATGGCTTTCATGGAAGGGATTTGAGGGGTGTTGATGTCGGTAGAGACCGCGATCACCGCAGGAAGCGGGATACTCAGGGTTTCAACTTCATCTTCCAGTTCACGCTCTACCGTCAGCGTGCTGTCGGTAAGAGAGAGGATTTTACTCACGCCGTTAATCGCCGGCACGTTCAGCATTTCGCCCACCAGCAGACCAACCTGCTGAGCATAAAGATCGGAAGAACCGTCGCCGCAAATAAGCAGATCAAAACCTGATTTTTGTGCGGCGGCAGCCAGCGCAGTGGCGGTTTGTTGCGGCAGCGCCTGTTCAAATTGATCGTCAATGACAACAATCAGTTCATCAGGGCCACGGGAGAGCACATCTTTGCGCCCTTTTGCATTGGTCAGCGCTTTGCCGCCGACGCTCATGGCCACAACCTGAGCCTCTCCCACCTGCTGTTTTAACTGGCAAGCCGCTTCGATCGCATTCAGATCATATTGGCTGATTTTGCCATCCGCTTTGCTGAAATCGAGTGTTCCATCAGCATTATTAATCGCAATATCCTGCTCATCAGGTACGCATTTGTAGCAAGTAATTATCTTCATTGCATCTCCAGAAATCATGAAGGAAACGTATTTATATCGGCGGTGTTAAATACAGATATCACGCTCTTTAATTCGGAAATAAAACATTAATCACCAATATTGAAAGAAACATGTCAATTACGAAAATTTTCAATATTGTTTGCTGGTTCAACAATATTGAACGCCAGTCACTTAAAAAAGTTAAAAAATCAACATTAACATTATGATTAATAAAAGAATTATTTGGATTTTCAGACAAAATAACCAGCATAAAAAAGTGTGACACAGATAACAGAATAGCCGGAAGTGAATACCCATTATGAGTTACTCACTGAGGCGCCCCAGAGGTTAAAAAGTTATCAACAAATCATTAATAACAAATAAACAAACAATCACATACGGGCACGCTAAATAAATTTCGTTTTCACACTGGAATTCAATTATGAAAAATGAAAAGAGAAAGTCGGGAATTGAACCGAAGGTTTTTTTTCCGCCATTAATAATTGTTGGGATACTTTGTTGGCTAACAGTAAGAGATCTTGATGCCGCTAACGTCGTTATTAATGCGGTATTCAGTTATGTCACCAACGTCTGGGGTTGGGCATTCGAATGGTATATGGTCGTCATGCTCTTCGGCTGGTTCTGGTTAGTCTTTGGCCCATATTCGAAAAAGAAATTAGGCGACGAAAAACCCGAGTTTAGTACCGCCAGCTGGATTTTTATGATGTTCGCCTCCTGTACATCCGCCGCGGTGCTGTTCTGGGGTTCCATCGAGATCTACTACTATATCTCTACCCCGCCTTTTGCTCTCGCCCCCAACTCCGTTGGCGCAAAAGAGATAGCTCTGGCGTACAGCTTGTTCCACTGGGGACCGCTGCCGTGGGCAACCTACAGCTTCCTTTCAGTCGCGTTCGCCTACTTCTTCTTTGTACGCAAAATGGACGTTATCCGCCCCAGTTCCACACTGGTGCCGTTAGTTGGCGAGAAGCATGCTAAGGGCTTGTTCGGCACCATCGTCGATAACTTCTATCTGGTGGCGCTGATCTTCGCGATGGGAACCAGCCTCGGTCTCGCTACCCCGCTGGTAACCGAGTGTATGCAATGGCTGTTCGGTATTCCGCATACGCTGCAACTCGACGCCATCATCATTACCTGCTGGATCATATTGAACGCCATTTGCGTGGCCTGCGGCCTGCAAAAAGGGGTCAAGATCGCCAGCGACGTACGTAGTTACCTGAGCTTCCTGATGCTCGGCTGGGTGTTTATCGTCAGCGGCGCCAGCTTTATCATGAACTACTTCACCGACTCGGTCGGCATGCTGCTGATGCATCTGCCACGCATGCTGTTCTACACCGATGCCATCGGCAAAGGCGGCTTCCCGCAGGGCTGGACTGTTTTCTACTGGGCGTGGTGGGTTATTTACGCCATCCAGATGAGTATCTTCCTGGCGCGTATTTCTCGTGGTCGTACCGTACGTGAACTGTGTTTCGGGATGGTACTGGGCCTGACCGCTTCGACCTGGATCCTGTGGACCGTCCTTGGCAGCAACACGCTGCTGCTGATGGATAAAAACATTCTCAACATCCCACAGTTGATTGAACAACACGGCGTGGCGCGCGCCATTATCGAAACCTGGGCTGCTTTACCGCTTAGCACCGCCACCATGTGGGGATTCTTTATCCTCTGCTTTATTGCCACCGTCACGCTGATTAACGCCTGCTCCTACACCCTGGCGATGTCCACCTGTCGCGAAGTTCGTGATGGTGAAGAACCGCCGCTGTTGGTGCGTATCGGTTGGTCCGTTCTGGTCGGCGTCATCGGCATCGTTCTGCTGGCGCTGGGTGGGTTGAAGCCCATTCAGACCGCAATTATCGCCGGGGGATGTCCGCTGTTCTTCGTCAACATCATGGTGACGCTGTCCTTTATTAAAGACGCCAAAGTGCACTGGAAAGACAAGTAATTCTTATTAACCCAATTGATCAAGAGGCTGAAAGATGGATTTCAACTTAAATGACGAGCAGGAACTGTTTGTCGCCGGTATTCGTGAACTGATGGCCAGTGAGAACTGGGAAGCTTATTTTGCCGAGTGCGACCGCGACAGCGTCTACCCTGAACGTTTTGTAAAAGCGCTGGCGGATATGGGCATCGATAGTCTGTTGATCCCGGAAGAACACGGTGGTCTGGAAGCGGGATTTGTCACCGTTGCCGCCGTCTGGATGGAACTCGGACGTCTTGGCGCACCGACTTACGTGTTGTACCAATTACCAGGCGGTTTTAACACTTTTCTGCGTGAAGGTACCCAAGAGCAAATTGATAAAATCATGGCGTTCCAGGGGACCGGTAAGCAGATGTGGAACTCGGCGATCACCGAACCGGGAGCGGGATCGGATGTTGGCAGTCTGAAAACCACTTATACACGCAAAAATGGTAAGGTTTATCTTAATGGCAGTAAGTGCTTTATCACCAGTAGCGCCTATACCCCGTACATCGTGGTGATGGCGAGAGATGGTGCATCGCCGGATAAACCTGTTTATACCGAGTGGTTTGTTGACATGAGCAAGGCGGGTATCAAGGTCAACAAACTGGAGAAACTCGGTCTGCGCATGGATAGCTGCTGTGAAATCACCTTTGATGACGTTGAACTGGACGAGAAAGACATGTTCGGTCGGGAAGGTAATGGCTTCAACCGTGTGAAAGAAGAGTTTGACCATGAACGCTTCCTCGTCGCGCTGACCAACTACGGTACGGCAATGTGCGCTTTTGAAGACGCAGCGCGTTATGCCAACCAACGCGTACAGTTTGGCGAAACGATCGGCCGTTTCCAGCTGATCCAGGAGAAGTTCGCGCACATGGCGATCAAACTGAATTCCATGAAAAACATGCTGCTGGAAGCCGCATGGAAAGCGGATAACGGCACCATTACTTCGGGTGATGCGGCAATGTGCAAATACTTCTGCGCCAATGCCGCGTTCGAGGTGGTAGACACCGCCATGCAGGTACTGGGAGGTGTTGGTATCGCGGGCAACCACCGCATCACGCGTTTCTGGCGTGACCTGCGCGTTGACCGTGTTTCTGGTGGTTCTGACGAAATGCAGATCCTGACGTTGGGTCGTGCGGTACTCAAGCAATACCGCTAGAACGACGCAACCTGTAGGCCTGATAAGACGCCATAGCGTCGCCATCAGGCACTCAATGCCGGATGGCGGCGCGAGCGCCTTATCCGGCCTACATGGACACCCATAAATGCCAGGAGAAAAATGATGAATCATTTACCAATGCCAGCCTTCGGCCCGCTTTCCGGGGTACGCGTTGTCTTTTCAGGGATCGAAATTGCCGGTCCTTTCGCCGGACAGATGTTCGCCGAATGGGGCGCCGAGGTTATCTGGATTGAAAACGTCGCATGGGCAGATACCATCCGCGTGCAGCCTAACTACCCGCAGCTCTCACGCCGTAACCTGCACGCCCTGTCGCTGAATATTTTCAAAGATGAAGGCCGGGAAGCGTTTCTGAAGCTGATGGAAACCACCGATATTTTCATTGAAGCCAGTAAAGGCCCAGCCTTTGCCCGCCGCGGTATTACCGATGAAGTGCTGTGGGAACATAACCCGAAACTGGTTATCGCCCACCTTTCCGGCTTCGGCCAGTTTGGAACCGAGGAGTACACCAATCTTCCGGCGTATAACACCATCGCACAGGCGTTCAGCGGCTATCTGATCCAAAACGGCGACGTGGATCAGCCAATGCCCGCCTTCCCGTACACCGCCGATTACTTCTCCGGGATGACCGCAACGACAGCAGCGCTGGCAGCCCTGCACAAAGTGCGCGAAACGGGTAAAGGTGAAAGCATCGATATCGCTATGTACGAAGTGATGCTGCGCATGGGTCAGTATTTCATGATGGATTACTTCAACGGCGGCGAAATTTGCCCACGCATGACCAAAGGCAAAGACCCGTATTACGCTGGCTGCGGCCTGTATAAATGCGCCGATGGCTATATCGTCATGGAGCTGGTCGGCATCACGCAAATCAACGAATGCTTCAAGGATATTGGCCTCGCCCACATTCTTGGCACACCGGAAGTCCCGGAAGGCACCCAGCTTATTCATCGTGTGGAATGCCCTTACGGCCCGCTTGTGGAAGAGAAACTGGACGCCTGGCTGGCAACGCACACCATCGCCGAAGTCCAGACGCGCTTTGCTGAGCTGAACATCGCCTGCGCGAAGGTGCTGACTATTCCTGAACTGGAAGGCAACCCGCAGTACGTTGCCCGTGAATCTATTACTCAGTGGCAAACAATGGATGGCCGCACCTGCAAAGGGCCAAACATCATGCCGAAATTTAAAAACAACCCGGGGAAAATCTGGCGTGGCATGCCGTCACATGGCATGGATACTGCCGCCATTTTGAAAAACATTGGTTATAGCGAAGCAGACATAAATGAGCTGGTCGGCAAAGGCCTGGCCAGAGTTGAGGAATAAACGCGACGCGCTGACCGCTCGTTGGTTAGCGCTCACGCCTGATTTCAGTGGATAAAGCAATATGGATATCGTTGGCGGACAAAACTTACGTCAGATGTGGGACGACCTGGCCGGGGTGTACGGAGATAAAACGGCGTTAATTTTCGAATCCTGCGAAGGAGTCGTTCGGCAGTTTAGCTATGCCTCGCTCAATGAAGAGATTAACCGCACGGCAAACCTGTTCCATTCCTTAGGGATCCGCAAGGGCGACAAGGTCGCATTGCATCTGGATAACTGTCCGGAATTCATTTTTTGCTGGTTTGGGCTGGCAAAAATTGGCGCCATCATGGTACCGATCAATGCCCGTTTGCTGGGTGAGGAAAGTGCCTGGATCCTGCAAAACAGCCAGGTAAGCCTGCTGGTCACCAGCGCCCAGTTTTATCCTATGTACCGCCAGATACGGCTGGAAAATAGCACCCCACTTAATCATATCTGTCTGATTGGCGAACAGTTTCCGGCTGATGACGGCGTGAGCCACTTTACCCAACTGCAATCCCGCCAGTCCGCCACGCTGTGCTATACACCTGCGTTATCCACTGACGATACGGCGGAAATTCTGTTTACCTCAGGTACTACCTCACGGCCTAAAGGCGTGGTAATTACCCACTACAACCTGCGTTTTGCGGGCTATTACTCTGCCTGGCAAATTGCTCTGCGTAATGATGACGTCTACATGACGGTGATGCCCGCTTTTCATATCGACTGTCAGTGTACCGCCGCAATGCCCGCATTCTCCGCTGGCAGCACCTTTGTGCTGCTAGAGAAGTACAGTGCCAGGGCGTTCTGGAATCAGGTACATAGATATAAGGCGACGGTTACCGAATGCATTCCGATGATGATCAGAACGCTAATGGTGCAGCCCGCTGCACCAACCGACAAACAGCATCACCTGCGTGAAGTGATGTTCTACCTCAACTTATCCGAGCAGGAAAAAGACGATTTTACCGAACGCTTTGGCGTCAGGCTGCTGACCTCCTACGGTATGACTGAAACCATCGTCGGTATTATCGGCGACCGTCCCGGAGACAAACGACGCTGGCCCTCCATTGGCCGCGTGGGATTTAGCTATGAAGCCGAAATCCGTGACGATCACAACCGTCCCCTGCCCGCCGGAGAAATTGGCGAAATCTGTATTAAAGGCGTGCCGGGCAAAACCATCTTCAAAGAGTACTACGCGCAGCCGGAGGCTACCGCCAAAGCGCTGGAGCCCGGGGGCTGGTTACATACCGGTGATTCAGGATATCAGGATGAGGATGGCTATTTTTATTTCGTCGACAGACGCTGCAACATGATTAAACGCGGCGGGGAAAATGTCTCCTGCGTCGAGTTGGAAAATATTATTTCTGCGCATCCGAAAATTCAGGACATTGTGGTTGTCGGTATTAAAGATTCAATCCGTGATGAAGCCATTAAAGCGTTTATCGTCCTTAATGAAGGTGAAACATTAAGTGAAGCCGAGTTCTTCAGCTTCTGCGAAAACAATATGGCGAAATTCAAGGTTCCCTCTTTTATGGAGATAAGAGCCGACCTGCCGCGCAATTGTTCAGGAAAAATAATCAAAAAAAATCTGAAATAACCCTTCCGACAGGAACTCCTCCTGCCGGGAAATCTATTTATCTGGAGATGAACTATGAGTGAATCATTACATCTGACCCGTAACGGCCCGATCCTGGAAATTACCCTCGACCGACCTAAAGCCAATGCCATTGACGCCAAAACCAGCTTTGCCATGGGTGAAGCGTTTCTTAATTTTCGTGACGACCCGGAATTACGCGTAGCGATTATCACCGGCGGCGGTGAGAAATTCTTTTCTGCGGGCTGGGACTTAAAAGCGGCGGCTGAAGGTGAAGCGCCGGATGCCGATTTTGGCCCAGGCGGCTTTGCCGGTTTAACCGAAATTTTCGACCTCGATAAACCGGTCATCGCTGCGGTAAACGGCTATGCGTTTGGCGGTGGTTTTGAGCTGGCGCTGGCGGCGGATTTTATCGTCTGCGCGTATAACGCCAGCTTCGCACTACCGGAAGCCAAGCTCGGGATCGTGCCAGACAGCGGTGGCGTACTGCGTCTGCCTAAGCTGCTGCCACCGGCAATCGTCAACGAAATGGTGATGACCGGCAGACGAATGAGCGCCGAAGAAGCGCTGCGCTGGGGCATCGTCAACCGCGTTGTCAGCCAGAGCGAACTGATGGATAGCGCGCGTGAACTGGCGCAGCAGTTGGTGAATAGCGCCCCGCTCGCGATCGCCGCACTGAAAGAGATTTACCGCACCACCAGCGAAATGCCGGTGGAAGAAGGCTACCGCTACATCCGCAGCGGCGTGCTGAAGCACTATCCATCTGTACTGCATTCGGAAGATGCGCTTGAAGGTCCGCAGGCGTTTGCCGAAAAACGCGACCCGGTGTGGAAAGGTCGTTAATGAGCCGATGCCGGATAGCGATTCGCTGATCCGGCAATAAAACCGAGATAAAACGATGAGCTACTACGCCTTTGAGGGCCTGATTCCGGTGGTACATCCGGATGCCTTTGTCCATCCCAGCGCCGTGCTGATTGGCGATGTCATAGTGGGTGCCGGAGTTTATATTGGCCCCCACGCGTCATTGCGCGGTGACTATGGTCGCTTGATCCTGGAGGCTGGTTCTAATTTGCAGGATGGCTGCATCATGCACGGCTACTGTGACACCGATACCATTGTGCATGAGAACGGACACATCGGCCATGGCGCAATCCTGCACGGTTGCGTGGTGGGCAGAGATGCGCTGATCGGCATGAACAGCGTCATTATGGACGGCGCAGTGATTGGCGAAGAGAGCATTGTCGCCGCCATGAGCTTTGTCAAAGCCGGATTTCAGGGAGAGGCAAGGCAGATGCTGGTTGGCTCACCCGCTCGCGTATTGCGTGAAGTCACGGACCAGGAACTGCACTGGAAACGGCTAAACACCAAAGAGTATCAGGATCTTGCAATCCGCTGCCACACAGGTCTACACGAAACACTGCCCTTAACGCGGGTCGAAGAAAACCGGCCACGCCTGAAAGGCACAACGGACGTAAAACCCAAATCAGCACAGTAATTGATGCCGGATGCGCTCACGCTTATCCGGCCTACGCGTCAATCACCGTTTATGCCGCCATCAGGCAAACTGATTATTAGCGACGCATACTCTTGGAGAGCATCATCTGCCATTTCTGCTCACGGTTGAGCTCTGTTGGAGGAACGGCAGACAGGCGTGGCGTTTTCGCCATGCTCACCTTTTTCTCCTGCAAATTGTGATTCAGTCGGCTGTAGAGATGAGAGTCAATACTCACGACTTTCACCAGACGCTGGCACTGACAACCCCGACCGGCAATCTGATTAGGGATCATCTTAACTTCACAAACAATTTCTCCCACTTCCGACAGAATATAAGAGAGCGTATTAATTGCTTTGCAGTGCTCGATATCAAAATGGCGGGAAATTTCCTTTGCGGTGATCCAACGATCCTCGGCCATCATCCAGTCAGCAATTAACAAATAAAGCGGTCTTTCAACATATTTTTCACACATAAGCACACCATTTTCACAAATTAAAAATCTGGCTACGGCCTGTCCAAATTAATAAAAACTAAGCCATATTAAAATTGTGGATATAAAGGATAGTATGCGACTTGAATGTTGATTAGTGTGAGCAATATCGTGCTTATTACATTGAAAATGTGGTTACGGAAACGGACTTGTCCAGGAATGACCTTACGCAAGACAAAAAAAGGGTTTCTTTACAGAAACCCTTTCAAAATTATATTACAGGTCTGGTTAGAGCAATATTCACCGGACCTTTTGTTTATTACTTTTTGATCTGCGCGTGCATTTCCTGCACCGATGTTACCTTCTCGGTGGCATCGGCATTCAACGCCATCGCTGTGGCGAAACCGCCGTTCAGCGTAGTGTCATAATGCACTTTGTACTGCAGCGCGCTGCGGCGAATCAGCTTGGAGTCTTCAATCGCCTGACGACCTTCGGTGGTGTTGATGATATAGGTGTACTCACCATTCTTGATACGGTCCTGAATGTGCGGACGACCTTCATGCACCTTGTTCACCAGACGTGGATTGATACCCGCTTCACCCAGCACAATCGCGGTCCCGTGCGTCGCATCCAGCTCGAAGCCAAACTTCAGCAGTTTCGCTGCCAGGTCCACCACGCGCTCTTTATCGCCTTCGCGAACGGAGAGCAGCGCACGCCCCTGTTTTTTCATGGTGGAGCTGCTGCCCAACTGTGCCTTGGCGAACGCTTCTGCGAAGGTACGGCCCACGCCCATCACTTCCCCGGTAGAGCGCATTTCTGGCCCTAACAGCGGGTCAACGCCCGGGAATTTGTTGAACGGCAGCACCACTTCTTTTACCGAGTAGTACGGAGGGATTACTTCTTTGGTTACGCCCTGCTGTGCCAGCGTTTTTCCGGCCATCACGCGCGCCGCGACTTTCGCCAGCGGTACACCAGTTGCCTTGGAGACGAACGGAACGGTACGTGCCGCACGCGGGTTCACTTCAATCAGGTAAACTTCGTTATTCTTCACCGCAAACTGGACGTTCATCAGACCGCGAACCTGCAGTTCGAAGGCCAGTTTCTGCACCTGTTGGCGCATCACATCCTGAATTTCCTGGCTCAGGGTGTAAGCAGGCAGAGAACATGCGGAGTCACCGGAGTGCACGCCCGCCTGTTCGATATGCTCCATGATGCCGCCAATCAGCACCATTTCACCGTCGCAGATAGCGTCCACGTCCACTTCAACCGCGTCATCAAGGAAACGGTCCAGCAGTACCGGCGCATCGTTAGAAACGCTGACTGCGGTCTGGAAGTAGCGACGCAGGTCGGCTTCGTCGTAGACGATTTCCATCGCGCGACCACCGAGAACATACGACGGACGCACTACCAGCGGGTAGCCAATCTCTTTCGCCTTCTCAACAGCCTGTTCGATAGCCGTTACGGTAGCGTTCGCCGGTTGTTTCAGCTTCAGACGGTCAACCGCCTGCTGGAAACGCTCGCGGTCTTCCGCGCGGTCGATGGCATCCGGGCTGGTACCGATAACCGGTACACCTGCCGCTTCCAGCGCACGCGCCAGCTTCAGCGGGGTCTGGCCGCCGTACTGTACGATGACGCCCTTCGGCTTCTCGATACGCACGATTTCCAGTACGTCTTCCAGCGTGACCGGCTCGAAGTACAGGCGGTCTGAGGTGTCGTAATCAGTTGAAACCGTTTCCGGGTTACAGTTGACCATGATGGTCTCGTAACCGTCTTCGCGCAGCGCCAGCGAGGCGTGTACGCAGCAGTAGTCAAACTCAATACCCTGACCGATACGGTTTGGACCACCGCCCAGCACCATGATTTTATCGCGGTCAACGGACGGGTTCGCTTCGCACTCATCTTCATAGGTGGAGTACATGTAAGCAGTGTCGGTGGCAAATTCTGCCGCACAGGTATCCACGCGTTTGTAGACCGGGTGCAGATTGTACTGGTCGCGCAGTTTGCGGATTTCCGCTTCGCGAACGCCGGCCAGTTTCGCCAGACGCGCATCGGCGAAGCCTTTACGCTTCAGTACGCGCAGGAAGTCAGCGTCGAGGCCGTTGATGCCAAGGTCGGTGACTTTTTCTTCCAGACGTACCAGCTCTTCAATCTGCACCAGGAACCAGCGGTCGATGTTGGTCAGGTTGAACACGCCATCGACGGACAGGCCAGCACGGAAGGCATCGGCGATGTACCAGATACGCTCAGCGCCAGCGTCTTTCAGCTCGCGACGGATTTTAGTCAGTGCTTCCGGGTCGTCCAGGCTTACTTTCGGGTCGAAGCCGGTCGCGCCCACTTCCAGACCGCGCAGCGCTTTCTGCAACGATTCCTGCTGGGTACGGCCAATCGCCATCACTTCACCGACAGATTTCATCTGCGTGGTCAGGCGGTCGTTAGCACCAACGAATTTCTCGAAGTTGAAGCGTGGTATTTTCGTCACAACGTAGTCGATGGACGGTTCAAACGAGGCCGGAGTACGGCCACCGGTGATGTCGTTCATCAGTTCATCGAGGGTGTAACCTACGGCCAGCTTGGCGGCGACTTTCGCAATCGGGAAGCCGGTAGCTTTGGACGCCAGCGCCGAGGAGCGGGATACGCGCGGGTTCATTTCGATGACAATCAGGCGACCATTTTTCGGGTTTACCGCAAACTGGACGTTAGAACCGCCGGTTTCCACGCCGATTTCACGCAGTACCGCCATCGAGGCGTTACGCATGATTTGATATTCTTTGTCGGTCAGCGTCTGGGCAGGTGCTACGGTGATGGAGTCACCGGTATGGATGCCCATCGCATCGAAGTTTTCGATGGAGCAGACGATGATGCAGTTGTCGTTTTTATCACGCACCACTTCCATTTCGTACTCTTTCCAGCCAATCAGTGATTCATCAATCAGCAGCTCGTTGGTTGGGGAAAGATCCAGACCGCGTTCGCAGATTTCTTCGAACTCTTCGCGGTTGTAGGCAATACCGCCACCGGTGCCGCCCATGGTGAAGCTAGGGCGGATAATGCACGGGAAGCCAACGTCAGCGGCAACCGCCAGCGCTTCTTCCATGGTGTGAGCGATGCCTGAACGTGCGGTGTCGAGACCAATCTTCTTCATCGCGATATCGAAGCGACGACGGTCTTCCGCTTTATCAATGGCATCCGCCGTTGCGCCAATCATGGTCACGCCGAACTCAGCCAGTACGCCCTGGCGTTCCAGTTCCAGCGCACAGTTCAGCGCTGTCTGACCGCCCATGGTTGGCAGCACCGCATCCGGGCGTTCTTTCTCAATAATTTTGCGTACCACTTCCCAGTGAATCGGCTCGATGTAAGTGGCATCGGCCATTTCCGGGTCGGTCATGATGGTTGCCGGGTTGGAGTTCACCAGAATAACGCGGTAACCCTCTTCACGCAGGGCTTTACACGCCTGCGCGCCGGAATAGTCAAACTCACACGCCTGACCGATAACAATCGGACCCGCGCCCAGAATCAGGATACTTTTTATGTCTGTACGTTTTGGCATGGCTCTTTTACTCCTGATTATTTCGCGGACTGACGGTATTGCTCAATTAACTCGATAAAGTGGTCGAACAACGGTGCAGCGTCGTGCGGACCCGGACTCGCTTCAGGGTGCCCCTGGAAGCTAAACGCCGGTTTATCGGTACGATGAATCCCCTGCAAGGTGCCGTCGAACAGTGACTTGTGGGTCACGCGCAGGTTGGCAGGCATGGAGGCTTCATCTACAGCAAAACCGTGGTTCTGTGCGGTGATCATCACGGTGTTGTTATCAATATCTTTTACCGGATGGTTGCCGCCGTGGTGGCCAAACTTCATCTTAATGGTCTTCGCGCCGCTCGCCAGCGCCAGCAGTTGATGGCCGAGGCAGATGCCAAATACCGGAATATCGGTTTCGAGGAATTTCTGAATCGCGGTAATTGCGTAGTCGCACGGCGCCGGGTCGCCAGGGCCATTGGACAGGAAGATACCGTCCGGATTCATCTTCAGAACGTCTTCTGCAGAGGTTTTCGCCGGTACAACCGTCAGGCGGCAGCCGCGGTCCGCTAACATACGCAGAATGTTACGTTTGGCACCGAAATCGTAAGCCACAACGTGGAACGGCAGCTCATCAGCGGATTTTGCTTCCGGCAGGTCACCGGCTAGCGTCCAGCTCCCCTGCGTCCAACTATAAGGCTCCGCGGTAGTCACTTCTTTCGCCAGATCCATACCGTTCAGGCCCGGGAAGGCTTTCGCTTTTTCCAGTGCCAGCGCCGCATCCGGGTTATCTCCCGCGATGATGCAGCCGTTCTGTGCGCCCTTTTCACGCAGCAAACGCGTCAGCTTACGGGTATCGATATCAGCAATCGCCACAATGTTATGGCGCTTGAGGTAAGAAGAGAGGTCTTCAGTATCGCGGAAGTTGCTGGCAATCAGCGGCAGGTCGCGGATGACCAGGCCTTGCGCATGTACCTGAGAAGATTCTGCATCGGCTTCATTGGTGCCGACATTACCGATATGAGGATAAGTAAGAGTGACGATTTGGCGGGAATAGGAAGGATCAGTGAGGATTTCTTGATAACCGGTCATTGAAGTATTGAAAACGACTTCCCCAACCGCCGAACCTGTTGCCCCTATGGCCCGACCGTGAAACTGGGTTCCGTCTTCCAGAACCAATAGCGCTGACTTAATCAAAACACCCTCCAGAGAATATTCACTCACTTTATTTGCATATTAATTCATTAACACCTCATGAATCAATGCAAATTTGCTTACCTATGGATTTCTGGCAAACGGCGGCATTCTAGAGATAGCCCACGTAAAAGTCTACCCAAAAGGGCAATTTTTATTATTATTTTGCGCCACTGGGATAAATCACATGATTTAACAGGCAAAAAGATCAGCTAACTCGGGGTGGAAAACGCTTGCGGCAGGCAAAGAGTGTAAAAACAGAATGCGGGAGAGAAAAAAGTGGACCATTTGGTCAAAATTTACATTGAGATAACAGAATCACCCAACAAAATACGGAAAAATAACCAATAAAAAGAAAAAACACATTCAGAAGCTAAAAATAAAAGGGCAATAAAATATTGCCCTATGTAATCAAACAATTATGATTACAATAACCACATCACGAAGGGTAATTAAAGCTATAAACTGCGTAAATCAAGCACATCTTTCATATCAAAAAGACCATTTGACTTTGATTTTAGCCAAATTACCGAACGCACTGCGCCATTGGCAAAAGTCATGCGGCTGGACGCTTTATGCGTGATCTCAATACGCTCGCCAATATCAGCAAACATCGCGGTGTGCTCACCGACGATATCCCCCGCCCGCACCGTGGCAAAACCGATCGTGCCCGGTACGCGCTCACCGGTGTAACCTTCACGCGAATAGACGGCGCACTCTTTTAAATCTTTATCCAGCGCACCGGCAATTGCCTCGCCCATCGCCAGCGCAGTGCCTGACGGCGCATCAACTTTATGGCGGTGGTGGGCTTCAATAATCTCGATATCGGTGTAATCGCCCATCACTTTCGCCGCCTTCTCCAGCAGCTTAAGCATGACGTTAACGCCAACGCTAAAGTTCGCGGCGAAAACGATAGCAATCTCCTGCGCAGCATCGCGAATAGCCTGTTTACCGGCGTCATCAAAGCCGGTGGTGCCAATCACCATCCCTTTACCGTGCTGGCGGCAAAACGCCAGATGCGCCAGCGTGCCTTCCGGGCGGGTAAAATCGATGAAAACATCGAAATCATCTTTTACCGCTTCAAGGCTGCTTTGCACGGTAACGCCCGTTTTCCCGGCTCCCGCTAACTCTCCGGCATCACTTCCCAGTAAGGACGAGCCTTCGCGCTCTAACGCGGCACCCAATTGAACACCTTCCATCGCCATGGCGGCCTGGATTAACTGCCGTCCCATGCGGCCACCGGCGCCGGCAATTGCGACACGGATTTGTGCTTCATGCATAGCTATTCTCTTTTATAAAAATTGCGTAAACCGTTTTCAGAGTAACCAGCGCGCCCGGAGGCCGCTAGCTGAAAACACCCATAATTAGAATTTAATGATAAACAGAGGGGAATATCAGTAAAAGACATGATTCATCCCGCAGGATGAATCATTGCTGGAGCACAGGAAAGAAGTCAAACTTACTCAGTATGGCGCAAAATGATGGGAAAACGACGGAAATACGAGCACAAACCAGCCAGTCTGCGTAGATATTTTCGCGAGTGTGGTTTTATGGCACGAGCATGTAGTTGACGATCATTTGCCCTTTTTTCATCTTCACCTGAGTAATCGTCACCGGCCCAATCTCAGAGAGATGCGCAACATGCGTCCCTCCGCAGGGATAAGCAAGGAGATGACCAAATCCAACCTGCCGCAACCCATCGGTGAATGTCACTTGTCTGGAGAGATTGTCTGCCTGCCAGGCGTTGATTTTCTCCTGCAGCGATAGCGTATCCGGTAACGTGCCGTTTTCACCGGCGGCGAAAGTAATGCGCCCCTCATTGGGCCAATGGTGTGCTTTCACCGGGAGCCAGCCGAACACTGTACCCGCCAGGCCGATAAGATGTCCTGCCGAGTGCAGGCGGGCGTGCAGTTGACGCAGCGCGGCATCCACACGCAGGTTCACGATGCCGGGGAGGAGCGGTTTTGCCACGATGTGCACCACATCGTCACCGCGCGCGAGGACTGTTTCAACCCGCTCATCATCAATCCAGCCCGTATCCGCAGGCTGCCCGCCTCCCTGCGGGTGAAAAAGGGTTCTATCCAGTACCACCGCGTACCGTCCATCCGGCTCAGCCGAGCAACTCAGTAAGTTAGCCTGGCCTTCAGTGTTATCGCTGGTGTAATAAAGACGTTCAGTCATGATTGCTCTCCTTTTGATGGAAAGAGTATATTCACTTTACTGACGGCGATAATCCTGCGCTGGTTCAATGCATCTTTGCCTGGTACGCACAAATGAATCCTAACCTTCTTCCCGACCTTGCCACCTTTGTGTTGATTATCGAGCAAGGGAGCTTCTCCGCCGCCGCCAAAGCCTCGGGTGCTACGCCTTCCGCTATTAGCCGCAGCGCTTCACGTCTCGAGAAGGCGTTGGGCAGTAAGCTGCTGCACCGTACGACGCGCAAGTTGGCGCTCAGCGAAACGGGCAAAATTGTGTATGCACACGCGCAGGAAATGATGCATGCGGCACAAATGGCTGTCGACTCAGGCAGCAGTCGACAAACCATCGCGCAAGGGCAACTGACCCTCAGCGTGCCGAAAGCGGTGGGGCGATTTGTCATTCATCCGCTGATGGCCGAATTCTTTGCGCGCTACCCGCAAGTGGACGTCTGCCTTCGGCTGGAAGACCGGTATATGGATTTAATCGACGACGGCGTCGACCTTGCACTGCGCATCAGCCAGTCGCCCTCCCCGGGCCTGTACGGGAAACCGCTGATGCCGGTCAGTCATGTGATATGCGCAACCCCCGAATACTTATGCAAGCACGGTACGCCCGAGCATCCGCAGGCACTGCGCGAGCATAGCTGTATCAGTCTTGGCGAGACACCTGCGGATTCACGTTGGAAGTTTCGACGCGGTGAGCGCATGGAGACCATTCAGACTTATGGCCGTTACGCCGCCAACCACACCGGTGTGCGTCTGGACGCGGTAAAAAAGGATCTGGGAATCGGCAGCCTGCCACTGTTCACCGCCAGCGAGGCACTCGCCAATGGCGAGATTGTCCAGGTACTGCCAGAATGGGAATTTATCAGCGACTACAGCGGGGAACTGTGGCTGCTATGGACGCGCAATCAACATATGCCCGCCAGAATGCGGGCGATGATTGATTATCTCAGTGAGAAGGTGCCGTTGCACAACACCTGATTACAGCGCGCGGGCAAATACCTCTGCCACCCACTGCTGGAAACCTTCAACGTTCAGGCCCAGCGCAACCTGCGCATTTGCCGGATGCCCCAGGCGCCCTTCGATGTCCACCACCGTCGTACCCGAGGTATATTCGCCCTGGGTTTCAACCGCCACGAAACACGACTGCAGGGTAAACAGTTCCGGGCGCACCAGCCAGGCAATAGCGCACAGATCGTGCATTCGCAGCCCCGTATTCATACTGCCGCTACGGTAATGGCTAAACAGCGCATGCAGCATTTTCCCCGTCTGGTTAAGCTGGGGGAGCGTCGCCAGATAGTCCGGGGCGAGCATAGCCTGATTAGTGACATCCAGCCCACACATCACAATCTCCAGCCCACTCTGGAAGACTTTCGCGGCGGCCTCGGGATCGATAGCAATATTAAACTCGGCGTTGGGTGTGAAGTTCCCGCGCCCGGCAGAGCCGCCCATAATCACCAGACGCTGAATGTTGAATACGCATTCAGGATAATGAGTCAGCAGCAGCGCAATGTTGGTCAGCGGGCCAATCGCTACAAGCGTCACGGGCTGCGGGGCATGCATCAACGCATCGCGAATCGCCTGGAAAGCGGGTTTTGCCATCGCCTGGCGGTCGTGTTCGACAAATTCATACCCTTCCATACCGGACTCGCCGTGCACGGAAGCGGCATCACGCAGCGGCCGTACCAGCGGCATTGATGCCCCCTGCGCCAGCGGAACATCCGCATTCCAGAAGTGCAGCAACTGCAACGCATTACGGGTGGTTTTTTCCACAGACACATTGCCTGCTACCGTGGTCATCAGTTGCAGATCCAGCTCAGGGGCAAACAGCGCGGCGGCAATGGCGGCGGCATCATCAATGCCGGGATCGGTATCAAGAATGATCGGTAAGCGCATGGTTTCTCCATAAAAAAATGCCAGACGTTAAGTCTGGCATCTTCTCATAATCGTAACCGGAAAGACTTACTCTACTTCACGAACATCCACACGCAGCTCTTTCGGCACTTCGAAAACGATGTTCTCTTCGCGGCCTTCCAGTGGGATCGCTTCCCCACCGCCAAGCTCTTGCAGGCGAGCAATCACATTTTGCACCAGGATATCCGGCGCCGAGGCTCCGGCCGTCACGCCCACACACTTCGCTTCTTTCACCCACGCTTCCTGGATGTCGGTCGCATCGTCAATCAAATACGCAGCTTTCCCCATGCGCTGGGCCAGTTCAGCCAGACGGTTGGAGTTAGAGGAGTTCTTCGAGCCGACCACCAGCACAACATCAGCCTGTTCCGCCAGCGCGCGAACCGCTTCCTGACGGTTGGTGGTGGCATAACAGATATCGTCTTTGCGCGGCCCGACAATTTTCGGGAAGCGTTGACGCAGCGCGTCAATAACGTCAGAAGTGTCGTCAACGGAAAGCGTTGTCTGCGTCATGAAGGATAATTTGCCTTCATTTTTCACATTCAGTTTCAGCACATCATCAGGTGATTCCACCAGATACATTCCCCCTTGCGGGTTGCTGTACTGGCCCATTGTGCCTTCAACTTCCGGGTGCCCGGCGTGACCAATCAGAATGGATTCTTCGCCACGACGGCTGGCGCGGGCAACTTCCATATGCACTTTCGTTACCAACGGACAGGTTGCATCAAAAACCGTGAGGTCGCGGCCTTTGGCTTCGTTACGCACCGCCTGAGACACGCCGTGAGCGGAAAAAATCAGGATCGCGCCATCCGGCACTTCGCTGATTTGCTCAATAAAAATAGCGCCGCGCTCGCGCAGGCTATCCACCACATAGCGGTTATGCACCACCTCGTGACGGACATAAATCGGCGCGCCATAAATAGCCAGCGCGTTTTCCACAATGCTGATAGCGCGGTCTACGCCAGCGCAAAAACCGCGCGGGTTGGCCAACAGGATCTGCATTTTACGCCTCCAGTGCCGGTTCGATTTCCAGCACTTCAATATCAAAATGAACGGTATGCCCGGCCAGCGGATGGTTGAAATCAACCGTGATCGAGTCACCGTTGATTTCGCGGATCACACCAGGCATCTCACTGCCGTCCATTGCGGTAAAGAGCATGATAGCGCCAATTTCTGGCTCGCCCGCGTCCATAAATTCCCGACGCGAGAAATACTGAATTAAGTCCGGGCTTGACACGCCAAAGGCGGCATCCGGTTCCAGAGCAAAAGTGGTTTTATCACCTTCTTTTAGCCCCAGCAGGTGTTGTTCCAGTCCTTCAGACAGAGAACCGTCACCCAGGCGAAACAGCGCAGGCTTGCCGTTATTGCGGGTTGACTCTGCGGTTGAGCCATCTTCGAGCTTAAGGGTGAAGTGCACCAGCACCGCACTGTTACTCTGTACTGATTTAGACATGCAGGTTGCTCTTTAAAATTGCTGCCGCCTGTTTGCCCGGTGGCGCTACGCTTACCGGGCCAACAAGGATCGCAGTATATTGTAGGCCGGATTAGCATAGCGCCATCCGGCATTTTTTATGCGGCTTTTTTCTCTTTCGACGGCAGGAAGCCTTCGAGCACAATCAATGCCGCGCCGATACAGATAGCAGTATCGGCCAGATTGAAGGTCGCGAAATGCCAGTCGCCGACGTAAAAGTCAATCATATCAACCACGAAGCCGTGCCACAGGCGGTCGAACAAGTTGCCCAGCGCACCGCCAATGATTAACGCATACGCGATGTTGTTCAGCTTCTGCGTCGCCTTCGAGCGATACATCATCACCATCAGGATGACGCAAATACCGATGGCGATGCCGGCAAAGAACCAACGTTGCCAGCCGCCGCTGTCAGCTAAGAAGCTAAACGCCGCACCGTAGTTACGCGCGTAGTGCAGATTAAGCGACGGAAACAGCGACACCGTATCCCCCAGAGCAAAGTTCTGGAGGATCAGGTATTTGCTGCCTAAATCGATAATCAGCACGACTACCACCAGCCACAGCCAGCGTAGTCCTGTTGAACAAAGAGGCTTACTCATCAGGCAAACTTACGTTGTTCGCCATCACCGGCGATGTTGCTGACACAGCGTCCGCAGATATCTGCATGTTCCGCCACCTGGCCGACGTCGGTAGTGTAATGCCAGCAGCGCGGGCATTTCTCACCTTCGGCTTTGCTCAGTACGATTTTCAGACCTTTGAGCAGTTCGCTCTGCTGAGCATCAGCAGGAGCCGCTGCATAATCCGCAACCGTCGCACCAGAGGTCAGCAGTACAAAACGCAACTCTTCGCCCAGCGCGGTCAGTTTCGCCGCCAGCTCAGGTTCAGCGTACAGGGTCACTGCCGCTTCCAGAGAACCACCGACTTTCTTATCCGCACGTGCCTGTTCGATGACTTTGTTCACTTCGCCACGCACTTTCAGCAGCTCGTCCCAGAAGGCATCGTTCATCGCCTCGGTTTCGCCTAAGCCAAACAGACCTTCGTACCATTCACCGGTAAAGACATACTTCTCACGATCGCCCGGCAGGTAGCCCCAGATTTCATCGGCGGTGAAGGACATGATCGGCGCCATCCAACGAACCAGCGCTTCAGCGATATGGAACAGCGCAGTCTGGCAGCTACGACGCGCCACGCTGTCCGCTTTCGCGGTGTACTGACGGTCTTTGATGATGTCGAGGTAGAACGAACCCATTTCGACGGAGCAGAAGCGCATCAGGCGCTGTACCACCTCGTGGAAGTCATAGGCTTCATAGGCTTTCAGGATTTCGTCCTGCGCCGCTTGCGCACAACCTACCGCCCACCTGTCCAGAACCACCATCTCTTCCGGTTTCACCATGTCTTTTACCGGATCGAACCCGTTCAGGTTCGCCAGCAGGAAGCGCGCGGTGTTACGGATACGACGATAGCTGTCGGCAGCACGTTTCAGAATTTCGTCAGAAACGGCCATTTCACCGGTATAGTCGGTTGAAGCCACCCACAGACGTAGAATATCCGCGCCCAGTTTGTTCATCACATCCTGCGGAGAAACGGTGTTACCGATAGACTTGGACATCTTACGGCCCTGACCATCAACGGTGAAACCGTGGGTCAGTACCTGGCGATAAGGTGCTTTGCCTTTCATGGCGGTGGAGATCATCAGAGATGACATGAACCAGCCACGGTGCTGGTCAGAGCCTTCCAGATACATATCTGCCGCATGGCCTGCAAACTCAGGACGCACGTCCACGACGGAGGAGTGGGTTGAACCAGAGTCGAACCACACGTCCAGCGTATCCGGGACTTTGACATACTGGTCAGCTTCGTCGCCGAGGATATCTTTCGGATCGAGATCCCACCACGCCTGGATGCCGTCAACTTCAACGCGTTTAGCCACTTCTTCCATCAGTTCGATAGCGCGCGGATGCAGCTCTTCGGTGTCTTTGTGAACAAACAGAGACATCGGCACACCCCACGTACGCTGACGAGAGATACACCAGTCAGGACGGTTAGCAACCATCGATTCAATACGCGCCTGGCCCCAGTCCGGGATCCACTGCACGCCTTTGATCTCTTTCAGCGACTGTGCGCGCAGGCCTTTTTGATCCATGCTGACGAACCACTGTGGGGTCGCGCGGAAGATGATCGGTGACTTGTGACGCCAGCAGCATGGGTAGCTGTGCTGCATCTTCTCAACGTGCAGCAGCGCACCTTTTTCGCTCAGCAGCGCAACGATTTTGTCGTTGGCTTTAAAGACGTTCACGCCGTCCAGATCCGGATAGGTACCCGCCAGGTATGCGCCGTCCGGGCCAACCGGGTTAGCGATTTCCAGACCGTATTTCTGGCTGATGACGTAGTCATCCGGACCGTGACCGCCAGCGGTATGAACCGCACCGGTACCCGCATCCAGCGTAACGTGATCGCCAAGGATAGCCGGTACATCGAAGCCCATAAACGGATGGGTAAAGCGCAGCAGTTCCAGCTCAGCGCCTTTAACGGTGCCGAGAATGGTGTATTCAGCCGCGCCAATACGCTGCATAACGCTTTCAACCAGATCTTTCGCCAGAATCACAGCCTGGCCGTCAATCTGCACCAGCGCATAGTCAAAATCAGGTGCCAGAGAGATTGCGCGGTTCGCCGGTAACGTCCACGGGGTAGTGGTCCAGATAACCAGAGAGATCGGGCCGTTGACGTCAGAAACGCCAAATTTCGCTTTCACCGCATCCTGATCGGCAGCGTGGAACGCTACGTCGATGGACGGGGAGGTTTTGTCATAATACTCAACTTCCGCTTCCGCCAGCGCGGAACGGCAGTCAACGCACCAGTGCACCGGCTTCGCACCTTTGTGCAAGTGACCGTTGCCGATGATTTTACCCAGCGCACGAATGATGTTGGCTTCGGTTTTGAAGTCCATAGTCAGGTACGGATGCGACCAGTCGCCCAGCACGCCAAGACGGATAAAGTCTTTACGCTGACCGTCAACCTGGGTCGCTGCGTATTCACGGCACTTGGCACGGAACTCAGCGGCGGTGAACTTCTCGCCCGGCTTGCCGTATTCCTGCTCCACTTTCAGCTCGATCGGCAGACCGTGGCAGTCCCAGCCCGGAACGTAAGGCGAGTCATAGCCCGTGAGTCCTTTGGACTTCACGATAATGTCTTTCAGAATCTTGTTAACCGAGTGACCAATATGAATGCTGCCATTCGCATAAGGAGGGCCATCATGCAGAATGAAGGTTTTTTTGCCTTTTTTGGCCGCACGAATGATGCCGTACAGGTCATCATCAGTCCAACGCGCCAGCATTCCCGGTTCGCGCTTGGCGAGATCGCCGCGCATCGGGAACCCTGTTTCCGGCAAATTCAGGGTTGATTTATAGTCACTCATCAGATTCTCGGTTCCGTATTTAAAACTCGTATAGGCATTAAGCCGGTTTTGTTAGCCCAAAAAATTCACGGGCAGTCAACTCATCACGCGCAATCTGCGCTTTTAGCTCATCCAGCGAGGCAAATCGCTGTTCGCTGCGTATTTTTTTACGCAGTACTACATCTATATGGCGACCATACAGGTCCATTACAACGTCCAATAGATGCACTTCCAACTGTTGGCGTACGCCTGCTACCGTCGGGCGGGTGCCGATGTTGGCGACGCCGGGTAAAGGTTTGTCACCCAGTCCCATCACTTCAACTGCATAAACCCCTTTCACCGGAGAAACCTGGCGACGCAGCGGTAAGTTTGCCGTCGGAAAACCGATGGTGCGCCCTAATTCATCACCGTGAACGACACGTCCTGAGATAGTAAAAGGATGCCCAAGCAGGCTTTCGGCCAGTTGCAGGTTATCTTCTGCCAGCGCCTGACGTACCGCGGTGCTGCTAATGCGCACACCGCCTTCGCAGAAGGTTTGGGTGCTGGTGATATCAAAACCATACTCAGCGCCCGCTTCCTGTAATAACAAGAAATCGCCCGCACGGCTAGCGCCAAAGCGGAAATCATCACCAACGGCAAGAAATTGTACACCAAGGCGCTTAACCAGCAGATCGCTGATGAAGGTCTGCGCCGTTAATGCCGCAAAGCGCCTGTCAAAACGCACGCACAGCACGTAGTCCACGCCGCATTCCGCCAGATAACGCAGTTTTTCGCGCAGGCGAGTGAGGCGCGCAGGTGACTTGTCGGTCGCAAACAGCTCTAGCGGCTGCGGCTCGAAAATCATCACCATCACCGGTAAATTGCGTTTGCGCCCTTCTTCCCGTAAACCCTGCAGCAACGCACGGTGACCACGGTGCACGCCGTCGAAATTACCAATAGTCAGCACACACCCATGCGGGGCCTGACTGAGATTATGTATGCCTCGTATCAGCTTCATGTCTGGCTCAAAACAGTGAAAATCGTGAAAGTATACCCTGTACCGCGGTCAACGTTAACCGGCGATTGTTTCTACGAAACAGAAAGAGGATTGTTTTCATTGTTATGAAACAAATTGCAGACCTTCACGGGCACGCCAATGCAATTTTTCTCGTGGAAAAGCTGTATTCACGCCACGCAAGCTGGTAGAATCCTGCGCCATCACTACGCAACGAGTGCTGCAATTTAAACGGCGCTTATTTGCACAAATCCATTGACAAAAGAAGGCTAAAAGGGCATATTCCTCGGCCTTTGAATTGTCCATATAGAACACATTTGGGAGTTGGACCTTGGCTAATATCAAATCAGCTAAGAAGCGCGCCGTTCAGTCTGAAAAGGCCCGCAAGCACAACGCTAGCCGTCGCTCTATGATGCGTACTTTCATCAAGAAAGTATACGCAGCTATCGAAGCTGGCGACAAAGCTACTGCACTGAAAGCATTTAACGAAATGCAACCAATCGTGGACCGTCAGGCTGCTAAAGGTCTGATCCACAAAAACAAAGCTGCACGTCATAAAGCAAACCTGACTGCACAGATCAACAAACTGGCTTAATCGCCTGCTTGTTGTCGCTTTGTGAAAAAACCCGCGCAAGCGGGTTTTTTTATGTCTGTCATTTGTTCGTTGGCGTAAAGAGCGCCGAGTAGTCCGCATTGCAAATACGCTGCACCGCCGGATGCTGGATCATCCTTTCCGCAAATATGGCGTGATACTCCTCCATCACATTCTCTACGCGTCCAATTTCAACAATAGAATCATCGGCATAGAAATTGTGCGAATACAGCGTAGGCGCAACGAAAATGGCATTATGCGTTGCGCCAAACGCTTTCATCAGCGCAGCGTCGTCAAACTCGCCGAGGATCTCGACATTCAATCCTTGTGAGTTGATCCAGTTCAGCAACTTACGTCCGAGCATCGAACGGCGCCCTGGGATCAGCAACCGACGCTCCTCAAGGCAGGCCGGGAATGGTTTTTCAGGCAGCGGTTTGGTGCACCAAAAACTCACGCTGCACTCGCCTATCCGCACGGAGAACAACCCTTCCTGCTGCGTAGAGTCGATCGGGCAGTCGGAGATGATCATATCCAGCTTATGTTGGCTGAGTTGATCCAACAGCATCTCATGCGTTGATTCAAAACAACGCAGATGGATTTGTTCATCTTCAACCACAGCGGCATCCAGTACGCTACTGACCAACTGCTTCGATAGCGCATCCGCCACGCCGACATCGAACAGCAAATTAGACTCTTTGCGGTAGTTCACGATATCCAGCATTTCCTGGCTTAAGGTGAACATCTTATCCGCGTAACGAAAAACCAATTCGCCTAACTCACTGGGCTCCAGCCCACGCCCCTTGCGCTTGAACAGCTTTCCCTGCAAGCGTTCCTCAAGCGCTTTAATCTGCCCGGTAATGGTCTGCGGTGTCAGATAAAGCGCTTCTGCTGCACCAACCACCGAACCTTCTTTATAGACATGCCAAAAGTAGTACAGGTGGTTGTAGTTTATATGAGACATACTCTCTCCCTGAAAATTGTCACAAAAGGGTTATCCCGTCAGGCTGACGCGTTCAACCGGGTGCGTAACCAGCTGTAACCAATAACCGCCGACAGTAAGGAGCCAATCAGGATCCCCAGTTTCGCCCAGTTAATCAGCTCAGGATCGACGTTGCCAAACGCCAGGCTGGCAATAAAAATCGACATCGTAAAGCCAATGCCGCAAAGAATACCGACCGCCATAATCTGCTGGAAATTCGTTCCTTCCGGCAATTGCGCCACCTTGAGGCGTAACGCCAGCCAGCAAAACAGACTGATACCCAACGGTTTGCCGATCAACAGGCCGGCAATGATCCCCAGCGGTAATATCGAGGTCAGTCCATCAATAGTGACGCCCTGCAGTGAAACGCCTGCGTTAGCGAAGGCAAACAGTGGCAGGATCAGGTATGCCACCCATGGATGCAGAACATGCTCCAGTCGCTTCGCCGGTGAACGTCCGTGTTTTTCCTTCAATGGAATGAAGAAGCCCACGATCACGCCCGCCAGTGTTGCATGCACGCCAGACTTCAGTACGGCAGTCCACAGCACTACGCCGACCAGAATATAAATACCGGTGCGTCTCACTCCGCACAGATTCAATGCCGCCAGAACGAGGATCGCGCACGCGGCAACGCCCAGCGACAGCAGCGAGAGATCGCTGGTATAGAACAGTGCGATGATGACGATAGCGCCGAGGTCATCAATAATCGCCAGCGCCATCAGGAAGATTTTCAACGCCAGTGGTACACGACTGCCCAACAACGCCAGCACACCTAACGCAAAAGCGATATCCGTTGCCGCCGGGATCGCCCACCCTTCACGGGTGATGGGATCGGCATAGTTGAATGCCAGGTACAGCAGCGCCGGGACAATCATGCCCCCGATAGCAGCAATGATCGGGAACGCCGCCTGACGCAGACTGGCCAGCGAACCTTGCATTAACTCGCGCTTTACTTCCAGACCAATCAACAGGAAGAACACCGCCATCAACGCGTCGTTGATCCACAGCAGCATATTTTTGTTGATCTCAAGCGCGCCAACCCGCAGTTGAACGGGCGTTTCCAAAAAGGCGTGGTACCATCCGCTGGTAACCCCGATATTTGCCATCAGCATAGCGACCACGGCTGCGATGATCAGAATGATGCCCCCCGAGGCGTCACTACTAAAAAAACGATGCAGATGTTTCACTTTTATTCTCTCTATTGGGTGAATACTTCGTAAATACTATCTTACACCCTCAAAAAGCTCGTTAAAATTAGATTATTCATTATGGATAGATCGGATTTTACGAGTAAAAATTTCAGCAATCATCAAGATGTTCTGCCTGTGCCATTACCGCCAGAGAGAATGATTCCTCCTCTCAGATCTTCAAAAATTCTTGGATCAGAGTATTCTCGTATTCATTGATATATTGGGATAATAATCAAAGAGCTAAGATGGACTCGACACCTCTCCCGCAAGAAATATTGAGAACCTGGCAACGCATAGAATTTTTTCAGCCTTATACGCTTGAAAGAAAAGATAAAAGCCTGCTGATCCCACTAAAAAAACTCATTACATTAGGTGATGCTTCACTTCCGTGGCATTCAGAGAAATTACGCCAGCAATATGACATTCCGCCGAAGGCATCATTTATTGTTCACGTAGGGCTATTTGAGAAAAATATCGTCAGCCGTATTAGTCAGGAGGTTCTTGGAACAAATGAGGAAAATGACGACGAATGCGAACAGCGCTTGGATCAGGAAGGGACAACCTGTTTTGCTAAGATGCAGTTGAACGGAGAAGGTGTACCCACGAGAGATAAACTGTCGGTAAGTTCGCTACCCTGGGCGTTGGGCCATCTTAAAAAACGTCAATTCCACAAACTCGACTCATCAGTCTTCGCGGTCGATTGTATGCATCTTGCCGATACATTCAATGATTTCTGCGTTACGTTAGAGCCCGTAAGGGAAAAAGGCCCGGGAGTATTGCGCGCAAGCAATATTCTCACGCTGCTCGACACTCATTTAACATCATGGGCGGACTTTGCACCTGAATGGCAATATGCAATACAAATTGACTGGTTTAACGGCAACAATGAGAGCCAGGACACGGAACAAGAAGAAGCTAGCGAAACGGAAGACCTCATAAGCGACAATGAAAAGGCATTAGTACTTCCCATCTTAAATAGCTTCTTTTTTGAGGATATTGAAGATGCAATGTCATCATTGGAAGACACTCGATGCCGAACACTCAATACTTACCTCACTCACCTTGTTCACAGAAACCCGGATCTCTATTCTCAGAAAGGACTAACAGCCATTATCGATAAGCTGCATCCGACTAAAATGCCTCTGGGGCGTTGGCCTTCAGAGCCAGAGCACGCGATGTCATTAATGCAGCAGTTTGCAATAAATACGGCGGTAGAAGAGCTTGCTGAAGGTGGATTACTATCAGTAAATGGGCCTCCGGGAACGGGGAAAACGACGTTGCTGCGTGATTTAGTTGCGCATAATGTCGTTGAACGAGCGAGAATCCTTGCGGGCTTCAGCAATGTGGAAGATACGCTTACCCATGAAGGCTTTATCGTCCCGGAACTGACCGGTTTCGAAATGATTGTGGCCTCATCCAATAATGCAGCCGTAGAAAATATCTCTAACGAATTACCGCAAAAGAAATCGCTGGCCGAAGAATTTCGTTCTCTTGACTATTTGTCACCGACCGCAAATCAAGTTGCAGCAAAATCCCTGCCCAAATCTGCGCATAAAAGAGATAAAGATGGAAAAGGAACTGAGCGTAATTACCATCTCTTTCGTCCTCTTGCGACAGAAAAACAGTGTTGGGGATTAATTTCAGTAGCTCTTGGAAGAAAAACAAATCGTACAAAATTCGCCCAAAGATTACTGTTTGATGAGCATTTTTTACGCGACACATCAGTCGAAATGGCTAGACCGGACAACGAAAACTTTCTCAGCCTTTGGCGCTGGAAGTCTTGCCACAATAAACTCTCTTTTACCGCAGCAAAGCAGCATTTCATTCACTGCCTGAAAACAACAGAAGAGCTGCAAAAACAGTTAGCAGAATTAGCCGAACTGCTGGCAAAAAAACCTTACTGTTCATCTGATGTTTTGTCTTCGGACATGGCAAAAGCGGCAGTGCGATGTCAAGAGCGGCTTAGCGCACTTAAGGAATTTGAAGCTGAGCAGGACGTAATTGAAAAACAGATTCAGCATGCCAAGCAACAGCAAAAAATAGAAGAAGCCGATGCACCTGGCCTGCTGACTCGTTTGCTCAATCGTAAAAAGGTACAGACTTACCAGACATCATTACGTAACACACAACAGCATCTTTTAACGCTTAGCGCATCATTAATACACAAAACACAGCTCATTTCTGAACAGCGTAAACAACTGAATGAGGCAGACGCCCAAAAACGCCGCTTACAGCAAGAAATAGACAGGATTGCCCTGCAGCGCGAGGAAATAGAACAAAAATTGCGGGGCCTGAAGGATAAGTTTTCAGGAATAGCTCTACCTGATAGCCATAAACCCATCGATAATGCTGGCTTACAGCGCACCGCATTCTGGCAAAACGCTCAGATCAACCGCCAACGCTCACTGTTGTTTATGGCTGCGATGGATCTTCATCAAGCCTGGCTTTACGAGGCAATGGGGAGCGTTGATCGCTTTAGAGAAATGTTCCTGCTCCGCCTGAGGAATTTTTTAAATTCCCCTCATCTTGAGCCCACGCCACTCCCCTGGTGGCAAACGTTATGCATGTTTGTCCCGGTACTCTCTACAACCTTTGCCTCAGTGGGACGTATGCTGCATGGAGTAAAAGGCGGCGAGCTTGGCTGGGTAATGATCGATGAAGCTGGCCAGGCATCACCTCAACAGGCCGTCGGCGCTATATGGCGCGCCAAACGCGTACTCGTTGTGGGCGATCCGTTACAGATTGAGCCTGTATTCACCACCTCTCCATCACTGGTTAGGCACCTTTGTCAGGACCTTCTACACGAGCATGCTGAAAAGTGGAATCCAGAAAAGCTCTCAGTCCAACAGGTTGCCGATCGCGTCAATCATTGGGGCTGCAAATTAGAGATGATGAACAATAACATCTGGATTGGGATCCCATTATGGGTACATCGCCGTTGTATCGAACCCATGTTCAGTATTGCTAATAAACTGGCATACAATAACCGGATGATTCACGGGCTTGATACAGACAAAATCTGTAGCCGTCTTGTCAATGGCGAACTTGAAAACCACTGGTTGGTTTCAAGAGGCGGTTTGGGAGACAAGCAGTACCGAGATAGTCACGGTCAAAGCCTGATTACGCTGCTGGACCGTCTACTCACGGAAAATATAGATCTGGGGTCTATTTACGTTATTACTCCATTCAAGGCTGTTAAATATGCTTTGTTGGAACTGATTGAACAAAGAGAGCTGGCCAGCTGGCAACAATACTCACCGCGACTAAAACATAAAGAAATTAAAGAGTGGCAAAAAAGCTGTGTTGGTACAGTCCATACTTTTCAGGGGAAAGAAAACGACATCGTTATTTTTGTTCTTGGATGTGATGTACACAATCGCGGCGGCGCAGAATGGGCTTCGAGCAAACCTAATCTTCTGAACGTGGCCCTTACCCGTGCTAAAAAACACATTTTTGTTATTGGAGACCCATTGGTATGGAAGACATTACCCGGATTTGCAAGTGTCGCACATACCTTGCCGGAGAAAGCAGAGACAAATATCGTTGTTGAACAGGTAAGCCTGGAGTGGAAGTGAGAACAGAACCAAAAATAAAAGCCTGAGATTTTCCAATTTCAGGCTTTTTAGAATATACGGCAGTAAGCTTAGCGCGTCAGATCGTCAAAGAACTTCTTCACACCGTCGAAGAAGCTTTTGGAGCGCGGACTGTTTTGTTCGCCGGTCGGGCCGCCAAAGCTGTCCTGCAGATCTTTGAGCAGTTGCTTCTGCTTGTCGTTCAGGCCCACAGGGGTTTCAACCACCACGCGGCACAGCAGGTCGCCCTGAGCGCCACCGCGTACAGACTTGACGCCCTTTCCACGCATGCGGAAAAGTTTGCCAGTTTGCGTTTCGCCCGGAATTTTTAGCTTCACGCGACCGTCCAGCGTTGGGACTTCAATCTCGCCGCCCAGCGCTGCCATCGCAAAGTTAATCGGTACTTCGCAGTACAGGTTATTGCCTTCACGTTCGAAAATTGGGTGCTGTTTTACCTGCACCTGAACGTACAAATCACCTGCTGGTGCACCATGTTCACCGGCTTCACCTTCGCCCGCTAAACGAATACGGTCGCCGGTATCAACCCCTGCCGGGATCTTAACGGACAGCGTTTTGCTTTTCTCAACACGACCATGACCGTGGCATTTGTTGCACGGATCTTTGATCAGCGTACCGCGACCCTGGCAGTGTGGACAGGTCTGCTGTACGGCAAAAAAGCCCTGACGCATCTGTACCTGACCAGAACCATGACAGGTTGGACAGGTCTGCGGCTGAGTACCTGCCTTCGCACCGCTACCGTGGCAGACGTCACACTCTTCCAGAGTCGGAATACGGATCTCTTTGGTGACGCCACGCACGGCTTCTTCCAGAGTGAGATCCATGTTGTAACGTAAATCAGCACCACGTGAGGCGCGCTGACGACCACGACCGCCGCCAAAAATATCGCCAAACACGTCACCAAAGATATCGCTGAAGTCAGCCCCGCCGCCAAAACCGCCGCCACCGCCCATGCCGCCTTGCTCAAACGCAGCATGACCGTACTGATCGTAAGCCGCACGTTTTTGCGCATCGGTCAGGATTTCGTACGCTTCTTTGATCTCTTTAAACTTGGCTTCGGCCTCTTTATCACCCTGGTTGCGGTCCGGGTGAAATTTCATGGCCAGGCGCTTGTAGGCCTTTTTGATTTCACGCTCTTCCGCTGATTTGGAAACGCCTAAAATCTCGTAATAGTCTTGCTTAGCCATCTCTTTTTATCTGCCCCTAACATGCGTGCACGGGCGGAGAGGAAACCTCTTCGCCCGTGCCAGTAATTACCCGTTCAAAGGGCGATTATTTTTTGTCTTTCACTTCTTCAAACTCGGCGTCGACAACGTCGTCATCTTTCGCGTTGTTTGCAGAAGCATCAGCGCCTGCTGCGCCAGCCTGCTGCTGTGCGTGCTGCTGCTGAGCGATTTCCATCAGTTTCTGGGAAACCTGTGCCAGCGCCTGCATTTTCGCTTCGATATCCGCTTTGTCTTCGCCTTTCAGAGAAGTTTCCAGTGCGGTCAGTGCAGACTCGATGGCAGTTTTGTCATCAGTTGGCAGTTTGTCGCCTGCTTCTTCAACCTGCTTACGAGTGCTGTGCAGCAGATGGTCACCCTGGTTACGAGTCTGAACCAGCTCTTCAAACTTACGGTCAGATTCTGCGTTCGCTTCTGCTTCGCGAACCATTTTCTGAATTTCTTCTTCGTTCAGACCAGAAGAAGCCTTGATGGTGATCTTCTGCTCTTTACCGCTGTTTTTGTCTTTCGCGGAAACGTGCAGGATACCGTCGGCATCGATGTCAAAAGTAACTTCGATCTGCGGCATACCGCGCGGAGCCGGGCTGATACCATCCAGGTTAAACTGACCCAGATCTTTGTTATCAGCGGCGCGTTTACGTTCACCCTGCAGCACGTGGATGGTTACCGCAGACTGGTTGTCTTCAGCGGTAGAGAACACCTGGCTGTGCTTGGTCGGGATAGTGGTGTTTTTCGCGATCAGTGGAGTCATCACGCCACCCATGGTTTCGATACCCAGAGACAGCGGGGTAACGTCCAGCAGCAGCACGTCTTTCACATCACCGGTCAATACACCACCCTGAACGGCAGCACCGATTGCCACTGCTTCGTCCGGGTTAACGTCTTTACGCGGCTCTTTACCGAAGAACTCAGCAACTTTCTTCTGTACCATCGGCATACGAGTCTGACCACCGACCAGGATAACGTCCTGAACGTCGGAAACAGACAGACCAGCATCCTGCAGAGCAACTTTCAGCGGCTCGATAGAACGGTTAACCAGGTCTTCAACCAGGCTTTCCAGTTTCGCACGGGTCACTTTGATGTTCATGTGTTTCGGACCAGTCGCGTCTGCAGTAATGTACGGCAGGTTCACGTCGGTCTGCTGAGCGGAAGACAGTTCGATCTTCGCTTTCTCAGCGGCTTCTTTCAGACGCTGCATCGCCAGCGGGTCATTACGCAGATCGATACCCTGATCTTTCTTAAATTCGTCAACCAGGTAGTTGATCATACGGCTGTCGAAGTCTTCACCACCCAGGTGGGTATCACCGTTGGTTGCCAGAACTTCGAAGGTTTTTTCGCCGTCAACTTCGTCGATTTCGATAATAGAGATATCGAAAGTACCACCACCGAGGTCATAAACCGCGATAGTACGGTTGCCAACTTCTTTATCCAGACCGTAAGCCAGTGCCGCTGCGGTCGGTTCGTTGATGATACGTTTTACTTCCAGACCTGCGATACGGCCAGCATCTTTGGTTGCCTGACGCTGAGCATCGTTGAAGTATGCAGGTACGGTGATAACCGCTTCAGTTACCGGTTCGCCCAGGTAATCTTCAGCCGTTTTCTTCATTTTTTTCAGCACTTCAGCAGAAATCTGCGGCGGTGCCATTTTCTGACCTTTTACATCAATCCATGCATCACCGTTGTCAGCACCGATGATTTTGTACGGCATGATGGCTTCGTCACGCTGTACTTCTTCGTCCTGGAAGCGGCGGCCAATCAGGCGTTTAATCGCAAACAGGGTGTTTTGCGGGTTTGTCACTGCCTGACGTTTAGCCGGCTGACCAACCAGAGTTTCACCATCCTGGGTATAAGCAATGATAGAAGGCGTGGTGCGATCGCCCTCGGCGTTCTCCAGCACACGTGCAGTAGTGCCATCCATAATCGCTACACAAGAGTTGGTAGTACCCAGGTCGATACCAATAATTTTACCCATCTAAACGTCTCCACTAAAAATTCGGTCATCATGTGGTTGTGAATCTGTAATAAGGGCGAAACGTGCGGTTTCAACTACCCTGAATCGTTTTTTTTCAGACTCACCACTGCGGTTGTCTACAAGATGGGGTCGTAACCCACGTCATCAAGGGGGGCATGAAAATTTTTTTTAGCACAGTGGCGATAAAATCGCAGAAAAAAGGCTAAAAGATTAAAAAATGAATAGTCCCAGATCAAAATTAATTCATAAAACAGATTAAATCAGCAAAGCCATTCACATAAAAATTGTAATAAAAAGAAAAGATTACGACCATGAAACGGTTTCCCGTCGGCGGTAAGATGGTCTGATGTCACACACTTTTACAGCCGTCAAAGAGAATTTCCATGAAATCCGTGTTAACCCTTTCCACCAGCCTGCTTATGGGCCTGCTGCTGAGCAGCGCCGCACACGCTAACGATCATAAAGTTCTGGGTATGGTTGCGATGCCCCGCAACGCAACCAACGACCTCACGCTGAGAATTCCCGTTTGCCGGGTTGTGAAGCGCATTCAGCTCACCGCCGATCGCGGCGATATTAAACTTAACGGCGCATCCGTCTACTTCAAAGCAGTACGCACTTCCAGCCAAAGCCTGAACGTCCCGTCATCCATTAAAGAGGGACAAACGACCAACTGGATCACTATTAATAGCGACAACGACAATAAACGTTGCGTGTCTAAAATCACCTTCTCGGGCCAGTCAGTAAACTCCTCTGACATGGCAACGCTGAAAGTTATTGGCGACGACTAATTCCGCACATTTTGATTCAGAAGCCATAGAAAACATGCGGGGCAGACACGCGGTTGATGCGAAAGCCTTTGAACTGGAATAACCACTGCCGCGCGCATGAAGCAGCGCCATCTGGCTATGGGTATTTCTCACCAGATCGTCCACCAAATCCCTTAGTTCCCGGTGGTACTTCAAATCGTCTGTCTTAGCAAAATGATCAACCATGCGTAAGCGTGATGCCCATCACAGGGAAAATAATTCATTTTCCCTTCGTTAGATCATAGACAGTGCCCTCTCCCCTGATTATCATGCCGCGCCCCGAAGACAGTGATCGTTATTTGGGGAAACTATTTCACCATTCAATCAATGATGATTTTGAGGAATTATGGGCAACACTAAGTTGGCTAATCCGGCACCGCTGGGCCTGATGGGCTTTGGCATGACCACCATTCTGCTTAACCTGCACAACGCGGGTTTCTTCGCCTTTGACGTTATTATTCTGGCGATGGGCATTTTCTACGGCGGTATCGCGCAAATATTTGCCGGTCTGCTGGAATATAAAAAAGGCAACACCTTCGGTTTAACCGCCTTTACCTCCTACGGTTCGTTCTGGCTGACGCTGGTTGCAATCCTGATCATGCCGAAAATGGGCCTGGCGGATGCAACCAATGGTCAGTTCCTGGGCGTGTACCTGGGTCTGTGGGGCGTGTTCACACTGTTCATGTTCTTCGGCACGCTGAAAGCTAACCGCGCGTTGCAGTTTGTCTTCCTGAGCCTGACAGTGCTGTTCGCACTGCTGGCGGTTGGCAACATTGCAGGTAACGAAGCGATCATTCACGTTGCTGGTTGGATTGGCTTAGTGTGTGGCGCAAGCGCCATTTACCTGGCGATGGGTGAAGTGCTGAACGAACAGTTTGGCCGTACCATCCTGCCAATTGGTGAAGCGCACTAATCTGACGCTATCCCCCCGAACGGGGGGATATTCCTTACAAGCGCTGTAACTCTCCCTGTACACTCGTATCGCGATGATAAATATCCTGTCGCAGCCAAATCCCCAGACCTAACCCCACCAGCGATAACGCCAGCACATACCAGGCCGGAGCCATTGGCGACACGCTCATTAACATCGTCACGGCGATTGGCGTCAGACCACCAAAAATGGCGTACGACACGTTGTAAGAAAAGGAGATTCCGGTAAAGCGGACCTCTGCCGGAAACGCCCGCACCATCACATAAGGCACTGCTCCCACCACACCAACGCACAACCCTACCAGCCCGTATAACAAGAACAAGTGCTGAGGATGGCTGCCGGTCAGGTGATAGAAAAACCAGCTCGAGCAAGCCAGCAGCAGGCTACCGACAATAAAAGTTTTGCTGGCGCCGACCCGGTCGACAATAAACCCGGCCAGCAGACAACCGACGCACAGCATAATGGTAGCGACACTGTTAGCCTGTAACGTTAGCGCGGGTGCAAAGCCATACTGCTTCTGCAACCAGACTGGCGACATCAGGATCACCACCACAATCCCGGCCGATAACAGCCAGGTCAGCAGCATGGAAATGACCACCGCTTTTTTATGTTTGCTCACCACCGACTTCACCGGTAGCTCTTGCGCCAGCGCTTTACGCTGCTGCATTTCGAGGAAGATGGGCGTTTCCTGCAACCAGCGACGCAGGTACATCGCCACCAGCCCAAACACGCCCCCCAGCAGGAACGGGATACGCCAGCCGTAGTCATGCACCGCCTGCTGCGTCAGGCTGGTATTCACCAGCGTTGCGACCACCGATCCCAGCAGAATCCCCACCGTCAGCCCGGCGGTCAGCGTGCCACAGGCAATGCCGATGCGGCGCTCCGGTACGTGTTCCGCAACGAACACCCACGCGCCCGGCACTTCTCCACCGATGGCAGCGCCTTGCAAAATGCGCATCAGCAGTAACAGCAGCGGCGCGAGGATCCCCATTGAGGCGTAGGTAGGCAAAAGACCAATCGCCAGCGTCGGTATCGCCATCAGCAAAATGCTCAGGGTGAACATTTTCTTACGCCCGACCAGATCGCCAAAGTGCGCCATGATGATGCCACCCAGCGGACGCGCCAGATATCCGGCGGCAAAAATGCCAAAGGTTTGCACCTGACGTAGCCATTCAGGAATGTCTGCCGGGAAGAAGAGTTCGCCGACAACAGCGGCAAAGAAGACGAAGATAATGAAATCATAAAACTCAAGCGCACCGCCGAGGGCAGCAAGCGTAAGAGTTTTATAATCCTGGCGATTCAGCGGTCGAGTGTGTTGTGACATAGCAAACCATGAGTCAGTGGAGTTATTGAATCTGTCTTTCGATATATGTAAAGCAAAAATTACTATATCGTAAACAATTCAACACTCCACTATCATTGGCACTTATGTCACGATCGAGCTACTTTCAGGCGTTTGTATCGCGAACTGCGCTTTTAGGACGAAAAGATGCTACTACAGCCGGCGCGGTTTCCACATACGGCCCATCCAGCAACTGTATACAATACGGTACACTTGCAAATATACCCGGCACGATAACCTTACCGTCAGCATCTTTCACGCCTTCCAGCGTTTCTTTGATCGATTTTGGCTGCCCAGGCAGATTCAGAATCAATGCCTGTTTACGAATCACGCCAACCTGGCGGGAGAGAATAGCCGTTGGCACAAAGTGCAGGCTTATCTGGCGCATCTGCTCACCAAAGCCCGGCATCTGGCGGTCGGCTACGGCAAGCGTGGCATCAGGCGTCACGTCGCGACGGGCCGGACCCGTTCCGCCGGTAGTCAGCACCAGATGACAGCTCATTTCATCCACCAGCTCGCATAAGGTCTGTTCGATGATCGCCTGTTCATCCGGGATCAACCGCGTTTGCAGCTCAAAAGGGGTGGTAAGGGCAGATGCCAGCCACTCTTCAAGGGCCGGGATACCTTTATCCTGGTAAACGCCGCTGGAAGCACGGTCAGAAATGGAAACCAGGCCAATGCGTAAAGTATTCATGATTATTCCGTTTAAACAGTCTCGTTAAACAGAATGATACACTGCGAAGGGAAGGACAGACAGGTTTCAGAAGAGGTAGCGTGACCCCTGTCAGGGCCACGCGTTAATGATTACAGCAGATCGCCGATCATTTTTTCCAGTTTACCCTGGTCTACAGCAAACTTACGGATACCGTCCGCCAGTTTGTCTACAGCCATCGGATCCTGGTTGTGCTGCCACAGGAACTCAGCTTCAGTGATACGTGCAGGGCGCGCTTTCACTTCGCCGGAGAAGGACAGTTTACGTTCGATAGTGCCTTCGCTTTCCGCCAGCTCTTTCAGCAGTGCCGGAGCAATCGTCAGACGATCGCAGCCTGCCAGCTCAATGATTTCGCCGACGTTACGGAAGCTCGCACCCATCACCACGGTTTCGTAACCGTGCTGTTTGTAGTACTCGTAGATTTCCGTTACGGAAACCACACCCGGATCTTCTGCCGGTGCATACTCTTTCTTGTCAGTGTTGGCTTTGTACCAGTCCAGAATACGACCAACAAACGGAGAAATCAGGTATACGCCAGCTTCTGCACATGCGCGCGCCTGCGCGAAGGAGAACAGCAGAGTCAGGTTACAGTTGATACCTTCTTTTTCCAGCTGCTCAGCGGCACGGATGCCCTGCCAGGTTGAAGCCAGTTTGATCAGAATGCGATCGTTGCTGATGCCAGCATCGTTGTACATTTTGATCAGACGTTTTGCTTTCGCGATGGACGCGTCGGTGTCGTAGGACAGACGAGCGTCAACTTCAGTAGAAATACGACCCGGGACCAGTTTCAGGATCTCCAGACCGATATTTACTGCCAGTTTGTCGGTCGCGTCGACGATCTGCTGTGCGCGGTCGTTGCTCTGCTGCTTAGCCCAGGCTACAGCATCATCAATCAGCTTGCGGTATTCTGGGATCTGCGCTGCGTTAAGAATGAGAGAAGGGTTAGTTGTGGCATCCTGAGGCTGATACAGCTTCATTGCCGCGATGTCTCCGGTGTCGGCCACTACTGTGGTGAACTGACGAAGGGAGGTCAATTTGTCCGTCATGATAGCGATTCTCTTTAAACAGCTTGTTAGGGGGATGTAACCGATCTTCCCTGATGATAGCACGACGCACTCTCAGCGCAACCGCCTGGATTGTCCGACCCGCCGCTCAGCCCTGATTACGCATCTCACAGCTCGTGATGCGCAATTAAGGATATACCCATTGTTATGGTAAACTCCCGCAATCAATCACCTTATAAGGTATATACTGGTCGATAATTGGTAGCGCTTACACGGGATTATTCGCGCTTACCGGCATCAACAAGAGGGATGTTAATGCCTGATTTTTTCTCATTTATTAATGAAATACTCTGGGGATCGGTGATGATCTACCTCCTGCTTGGCGCAGGATGTTGGTTCACCTGGCGTACAGGGTTCGTGCAGTTCCGCTATATTCGCCAGTTTGGCAAAAGTCTTAAAAACAGCATCAGCCCGCAGCCGGGCGGTTTAACTTCCTTTCAGGCATTGTGCACCAGTCTTGCCGCGCGCGTCGGTAGCGGAAATCTGGCAGGTGTGGCGTTGGCGATCGCCGCCGGCGGCGCGGGAGCCATTTTCTGGATGTGGGTCTCGGCGGTCATTGGTATGGCAACGTCATTCGCCGAATGTTCCCTTGCCCAACTGTATAAAGAGCGCGACAGCAAGGGACAGTTTCGCGGCGGTCCTGCATGGTATATGGCCCGTGGGCTGGGCATGCGCTGGATGGGCGTGCTGTTTGCCATCTTTTTGCTTATTGCCTATGGCCTGATTTTTAACAGCGTTCAGGCGAACTCGGTCTCTCGTGCGCTGGATTTTGCTTTTGATATCCCTCCCCTCTTCTCCGGTATCGCACTGGCAATCGCGTCATTAGTGGTCATCGTCGGCGGCATTAAAGGCGTCGCCCGCCTGATGCAATGGTTTGTTCCGATGATGGCGCTGCTGTGGATCGGTTGTAGCCTCGTCATCTGCCTTTGGCATTTCGGACAGCTCCCCGGCATTATCATGACCATCATAAAAAGCGCCTTTGGCTGGCAGGAAGCCGCGGCCGGTGCCGCCGGATATACGCTAAGCCAGGCCATTGCCAGCGGTTTTCAGCGCGGTATGTTCTCTAATGAAGCCGGAATGGGCTCTACCCCGAACGCAGCTGCCTCGGCAGCATCCTGGCCGCCACACCCTGCAGCACAAGGCATTGTGCAAATGATTGGTGTATTGGGCGATACGCTAATTCTTTGTACGGCCAGCGCAATGATCATTTTACTGGCGGGTAATGGCACCACTTATGTGCCAATGGAAGGCATCCAGTTGCTGCAAAGAGCCATGGTCTCGCTGACGGGTGAATGGGGAGCCGGATTCGTGGCTTTTATTGTGATTCTGTTTGCCTTTAGCTCTATCGTCGCCAACTACATTTATGCGGAAAACAACCTCGTTTTCCTGAAGCTGGACAACATCCGCGTCATCTGGCTATTACGTATCGCTACCGTGAGTACCGTTGTTGGGGGAACGTTAGTCAGCTTCCCACTCGTCTGGCAGTTGGCCGACATCATTATGGCTTGTATGGCCATCACTAACCTGACGGCGATTCTGCTGCTTTCTCCGGTTGTCCATACCATCGCCAGCGACTATCTGCGCCAGCGTAAACTCGGGGTGCGCCCAGAATTCGATCCGCGCCGTTATCCTGATATCAGACAACAGCTTGCGCCCGATAGCTGGGATGAAACGCCGCGCGAATAGCGCGGCAATCGCAACCATCGATCAATTCAGTCGTTTTTTTTGCTAAAGTCGCAGTAAATTTCCTGCAAGGACTGGATATGCTGATTCTGATTTCACCTGCAAAAACGCTCGACTACCAAAGCCCGCTGGCAACGACACGTCATACGCTGCCCGAGTTGCTGGATCACTCTCAGCAGCTTATTCACGTGGCACGCCAGCTCTCTGCACCTCAGATTGGCAAGCTGATGGGGATTAGCGACAAGCTGGCGGATCTGAACGCCACCCGTTTCCATGACTGGCAGCCTGACTTCACGCCGGACAATGCACGTCAGGCCATCCTGGCGTTTAAAGGCGACGTCTATACAGGGTTGCAGGCTGAAACCTTCAGCGAGGCGGATTTCGACTTCGCTCAACAGCATTTACGGATGCTGTCCGGGCTATACGGCGTTTTACGTCCGTTGGATTTGATGCAGCCTTACCGTCTGGAGATGGGCATTCGTCTGGCCAATGCGAAGGGTAAAGATCTCTACCAGTTCTGGGGAGATACCATCACCGATAAACTTAACGAAGCGCTGGAAGCGCAAGGCGACAGCGTGGTGATCAACCTCGCCTCGGATGAGTATTTTAAATCCGTGAAGCCGAAAAAACTCAACGCTGAGCTTATCAAACCAGTCTTCCTCGACGAGAAAAACGGCAAGTTCAAAGTCATCAGTTTCTATGCCAAAAAAGCGCGCGGCCTGATGAGTCGCTACATTATTGAGAACCGCTTAACGCAGCCGGAACAATTGACCGCATTTAACAGCGAAGGCTATTTCTTTGATGAAGAAGCATCAGGAAACGGCGAACTGGTATTTAAACGCCACGAGCAATAGTAAAAAGGCCGGATGACGGCTAACGCCTTATCCGGCCTACAGGTTTTGTTGGCCCGCTAAGCAAAATGCCAGCGGGCACAACCGTTATCCGCGGGTCATCATCAGCTTACGCAGCGCAGCAAAATCAGCAGGCAGGTGATGAGAAAGCAGCGGCAGATCCGCGCGTTCAGCCAGTTCTTTTGGCAACGCCAGCGTCAGGTCAAGAATCTCTTCAACGCTTTCTTTAAACTTCGCCGGATGCGCAGTACCAAGGAACAAGCCGTACTCGCCAGGGTTTAGCTGGTCACGCAGCGCGCGGTAAGCCACCGCCGCATGCGGTTCTGAGGTGTAGCCCATCTCATGTAACTCACGCATCGTGTCCTGAGTCGTGGCATCGTCAACGGCGGCATAACCCAACTCATTCAGACGCCAGATTTTACGGCGGAACAGTTCTTCCACGCGCGGCCAGTTGTTCGGCTGGCTGACATCCATCGCATTCGACAACGTCGCCTGAGTCGCTTTCGGTGCCCACTCACCTTCTGCAAGGAAGCGCGGAACCGTATCATTAACGTTAGTCGCCGCGATAAAACGCTTCACCGGCAAGCCCAGTGATTTCGCCAGCAGCCCGGCAGTCAGATCGCCAAAGTTACCGCTGGGAACGGAAATCACCAGTTGATTACGCGCCTCTTGCGGCAGTTGAGCCACAGCCTCAAAGTAGTAACAGATTTGCGCCAGCAGACGGCTAATGTTAATTGAGTTAGCCGAGTTCAGTCCCAGAGCCACCTTCAGCTCTTCGTCATCAAACGCCTGTTTCACCAGCGCCTGGCAGGCATCAAAATCGCCATCAATAGCCACAGTTTCAATGTTACCGCCCAGCGTACAGAACAGTTTTTCCTGTAATGGGCTGATCTTGCCGTTCGGGTAGAGGATCACCACGCGCACATTTTTCAGGCCATAAAAGGCATGCGCAACGGCCGCCCCGGTATCTCCGGAGGTCGCCGTCAGAATCGTTACCGGTTTGTCGCCACTAATGTGCGTCAGCATCTGCGCCATAAAGCGCCCGCCAAAGTCTTTAAATGCAAGCGTTGGGCCGTGGAACAGTTCCAGACAGCCGACATCCGCGGCAACCTGAGCAACCGGTGCCGGAAAGGCAAATGCCGCGCGCACGCGTTCTTCCAGAATCTCCTGAGGGATCTCATCACCAATAAATGCAGACAGGATCTTCGCGCTGCGGCTAACGAAGTCCTGGTTCAGCATCTCATCGATTTCTGTCAGATTGAATTCCGGTAGATCGTGCGGAAAAAACAATCCCTGATTCTTGCCAAGCCCTTGCGTGACGGCCTGTGCAAAGCTGACCTGTTCGTTGTGATCTTTCAGATTATACAGTTTCATTGATTATCCCAGTACCCGTGCGCCCGCCGTGTCCAGCCGGCAAATATGAACAAAGCCTTCCTGATTTTGCAGGTAATTTTTACCCAGCCAGTCTGCTACGCGCTGCGCCGTATCCGGCTTATCGCACAAGGCGAACAGCGTCGGCCCTGACCCAGATATACCGCTGGCCAGCGCGCCAATTTCGGCTACCGCCTGACGCGCCTGGCTAAAGCCTGGCAGCAAGCGGGTACGATACGGCTCAGCAATGACATCTTTCATCAGCTTCGCGGCCAGAAGAGGCTGACGGGAATAGCAGGCATGGATGAATCCCGCCAGATGCCGCCCGTGAGCGATACAGTCCTGACGGCGATACTGCGCTGGGAGAATCGCCCGCGCTTCAGCCGTCGACACTTTAATCCCTGGATACGCCAGTACCCACAGCCACTCATCAAAGCCTGGCACCTGCTGGCTAATAATGCCGTTTTCTTCAATCATTAACTGCATACCGCCCAAAAAGCACGGGGCGACGTTATCGTAATGAATACTGCCGGAGATACGTCCTTCAAGTTCGCCCATTATCGCTAACAGGCGCGTATCGTTGAGCGGCTTACCGCAATGTTCGTTCATAGCGACTAACGCCGCCACGACGGAACAGGCGCTGGAGCCTAACCCGGAGCCAATCGGCATATTTTTTTCCAGCGTCATCGCCACCGGAACGGTTTTACCCAGCTCCTGGCAGAATCGCTCCCAGCACTGGTAGACAATATTTTCACGTGGCTCGGACGGCAGCTTATTGGCAAAGCGCCCAAGGTTGTTCAGGCTAAACTGGTCAGCCGCCTCAACGGACACCACATCACCCAACAGCGAACCATCCACCGGAGTTACCGCCGCACCGAGGACATCAAACCCGACGCTCATATTGGCACTGGAAGCCGGGGCATAAACTCTCACCATGTCAGACTCCTAACTTCCATGAAAGGGTGCGTAGCAGGTCGGCAAAGACGCCCGCCGCCGTCACATCGTTACCCGCGCCATATCCGCGCAGAACCAACGGTAACGGCTGATAATAGTGGCTATAGAACGCCAGCGCGTTTTCACCGTTTTTCACTTTAAACAGCGGATCGTTGCCGTCTACTGCATCAATTTTCACGCGACAAACGCCGTCCTCTTCGATATTGCCAACATAGCGCAATACTTTTCCCTCATCACGGGCTTTCGCCACGCGCGCGGCAAAGACGTCATCCAGCTGCGACAATTTCGCCATAAACGCGGAAACATCACCGGAGTCATCAAACTCTTTTGGCAGGACCGGCTCAATGACAATGTCAGAAAGCTCCAGCTCACGACCGGTTTCACGGGCCAGGATCAGCAGCTTACGCGCCACGTCCGTACCGGAAAGATCGTCACGCGGATCGGGTTCGGTATAGCCCATCTCACGCGCCAGGGTGGTGGCCTGCGAGAAGCTCATGCCTTCATCCAGCTTGCCGAAAATAAACGACAGTGAGCCAGAAAGGATGCCTGAAAAACGTTGCAGTTCATCACCTGCGCTAAGCAGATTTTGCAGGTTTTCAATAACCGGCAGGCCCGCGCCCACGTTGGTGTCGTACAGGAATTTACGACGTGACTTCGCGGCGGCAAAACGCAGCTGATGGTAGTAATCCATCGACGACGTGTTGGCCTTTTTGTTCGGCGTAACCACATGGAAGCCTTCGCGCAGGAAGTCGGCATACTGGTCTGCTACCGCCTGGCTTGACGTACAGTCGACAATCACCGGATTGAGCAGATGGTATTCTTTCACCAGACGAATTAAGCGCCCAAGATTGAAAGGCTCTTTCGCGCTCTCCAGCTCCGACTGCCAGTTTTCCAGATTCAGACCGTGGACGTTGGTCAGCAGCGCCTTCGAGTTCGCCACGCCGCACACACGCAGATCGATATGTTTCTTTTTGAGCCAGGTTTGCTGACGTTTAAGCTGCTCCAGCAGCGCACCGCCCACGCCACCTACGCCAATCACAAACACTTCAATCACCTGGTCGGTGTTGAACAGCATCTGATGGGTAACGCGTACGCCGGTGGTCGCGTCATCGTTATTCACCACCACCGAAATAGAACGCTCAGACGAGCCCTGGGCGATCGCTACAATATTGATGTTCGCCCGAGCCAGCGCGGCAAAGAACTTCGCCGAGATGCCGCGCAGGGTGCGCATACCATCGCCAACGACCGAGATGATGGCCAGACGCTCAGTCACCGCCAGCGGCTCCAGCAGGCCTTCTTTCAGTTCGAGATAGAATTCATCCTGCATGGCGCGTTGCGCACGCGCGCAGTCGCCCTGCGGGACGCAGAAGCTGATGCTGTATTCAGAAGAGGATTGGGTGATCAGCACTACCGAGATGCCCGCACGCGACATTGCGGCAAAAACGCGCGCCGCCATGCCCACCATACCTTTCATTCCAGGGCCGGAAACGCTAAACATCGCCATGTTATTGAGGTTAGAAATACCTTTTACCGGCAAATCATCGTCATCACTGCTGGCACCGATCAGCGTGCCGGGCGCTTGCGGATTGCCGGTATTTTTAATCAGGCACGGGATCTGGAACTGGGCAATAGGGGTAATGGTGCGCGGGTGCAGCACTTTAGCGCCGAAGTAAGAAAGCTCCATCGCTTCCTGATAAGACATCGACTTCAGCAGTCGGGCGTCGGGTACCTGACGCGGATCGCAAGTATATACGCCGTCGACATCGGTCCAGATTTCACAACAATCGGCACGCAAACAGGCGGCCAGTACAGCGGCAGAGTAGTCAGAGCCGTTACGCCCCAACACCACTAACTCACCTTTTTCATTTCCAGCGGTAAACCCTGCCATCAGAATCATGTGGTCCGCAGGAATACGGCTGGCGGCGATGCGGCGCGTAGATTCGGCGATATCAACGGTAGATTCGAGGTAATGGCCGACAGCCAGCAATTTCTCCACCGGGTCGATGACCGTCACGTTATGCCCGCGTGCTTCCAGCAGGCCGGCCATGATAGCAATCGACATTTTTTCACCACGGCAGATAAGCGCGGCATTGATGCTGTCCGGGCACTGTCCCAGCAGGCTGATGCCGTGCAGGACGTGCTTAATCTGGGCAAACTCTTGTTCAACAAAGGCTTTGAGCTGCGCCAGCGGGAAACCCGGCTGTGCGGCGGCAAGACCCACCAGCAGCTCAGAGAAAATGCGTTCGGCATCGCTGATATTGGCTAAAGCATCCTGACCACCGATGGTCTTCTCAATCATTGCCACCAGATGGTTGGTAATTTTTGCGGGGGCAGAGAGAACGGTCGCGACCTGCCCCTGTCTGGCATTGCTTTCCAGAATATCGGCAACCCGCAGAAAGCGCTCTGCATTTGCCACTGATGTACCGCCGAACTTCAACACTCGCATGGTTTACCTCATTGCCTTTGGTCGAAAAAAAAGCCCGCACTGTTTAGGTGCGGGCTTTTTCTTGTGTTTCCTGTACGCGTCAGCCCGCACCGTTACCTGTGGTAATGGTGATGGTTGTGGTAATAGTGATGCTGATGCGTTTCATGATGTTGTGTGCTCTGTAATTATTATCTGTCTGTCTTGTATTCTTTTAGGGTTAAAGTATCTGCTGACCTAAGTCAATAAATTTTTAAATTGATCACATTCCGAAACTTGTTCATGAGCAACTGCTTGCCCTTTTACTTTCAACCAATACAGCATGTCGAGCCCACTTGAACCAAGAACAAAACACTACACAACAAAAACTGTTCGAAATTTTATTTTGTGATGTTTTTTTCAATATCATGTAAAAAACGATGCAACATTGCCGTGTCTCGCTGCCCCAACAGACCCATTCGCTGTTGCAACCAGTCCGTGAGTTTGATGTCGTCAGAAACGTTCAGCGTGGCTAATAAACGCAAAACGCGTGCGCGCAATGCCTGGAGCTGAAGCTCATCTGTCACCTCAACGTTTTTAGCCGGTTGTTGTATTAAACCTGCTAATTGATAGCAATACACCATCACCGCCTGCCCCAAATTGAGTGAAGGATAGTCAGCGACCATCGGTACACCAGTGAGTACATCTGCCAGCGCTAATTCTTCGTTGGTCAGCCCAGAATCTTCACGACCAAATACCAGCGCAGCATGATCCATCCACGTTGATTTCTCCTGTAACAGGGGAACCAGTTCGACCGGGGTGGCGTAATAATGGAACTTCGCTCGGCTACGCGCGGTGGTCGCAATAGTAAAATCAACGTCGTGAAGCGCCTCGGCCAACGTTGGAAAAACGTTAATATTATCAATAATGTCGCCCGATCCATGCGCGACCCATCGCGTGGCGGGTTCCAGATGCGCCTCGCTGTCAACGATACGTAATTGAGTGAATCCCATGGTCTTCATCGCACGGGCAGCCGCGCCAATATTTTCCGCTCTGGCAGGGGCAACCAGAATAATTGTTAAACGCATTTCGATACTCTTTTTGGTCAGTCTGCAAGTAATAATGTGACGCACATCAACATATTACGCAGCGCAAATTTACATTTTTTTAACAGAAGTCACTGAAAAAGGATTTCGCATCCGGTAAAAAATGCTAAACTATTTCCAAACTGTACTATTGCTTTTTATGTTAACAGAAGTTGTATATCCCTCTGTTTATCCATGATAATTTATTTTAAAATGGATCGCATTGGTTGGATTCATTACATTTATTAATTAGCTCGTGCAACTAGTTGTAATATTGCAATTTTGTGATGAAAGCAAACATTTGGATACGTTGATTTCATCAAACTGTTAACGTGCTACAATTGAACTTGATATATGTCAACGAAGCGTAGTTTTATTGGGTGTCCGGCATGTCTTAGCCTGTTATGTTGCTGTTAAAATGGTTAGGATGACAGCCGTTTTTGACACTGTCGGGTCCAGAGGGAAACTACCCACGACCAAGCTAATGATGTTGTTGACGTTGATGGAAAGTGCATCAAGAACGCAATTACGTACTTTAGTCATGTTACGCCGATCATGTTAATTTACGGCATGCATCAGGCAGGTCAGGGACTTTTGTACTTCCTGTTTCGATTTAGTTGGCAATTTAGGTAGCAAACATGCAGACCCCGCACATTCTTATCGTTGAAGACGAGTTAGTAACACGCAACACGTTGAAAAGCATTTTCGAAGCAGAAGGCTATGATGTATTCGAAGCGACAGATGGCGCGGAAATGCATCAGATTCTCTCTGAATATGACATCAACCTTGTGATTATGGATATCAATCTGCCTGGGAAAAATGGCCTCCTGTTAGCGCGCGAACTTCGCGAACAAGCTAACGTTGCGCTGATGTTCCTGACGGGCCGTGATAACGAAGTCGATAAAATTCTCGGCCTCGAAATCGGCGCAGACGATTACATCACCAAGCCGTTTAACCCGCGCGAACTGACTATCCGTGCTCGTAACCTGCTGTCCCGTACCATGAACCTGGGTACTGTCAGCGAAGAACGCCGTAGCGTCGAAAGCTACAAGTTCAACGGCTGGGAGCTGGACATCAACAGCCGCTCTCTGATTGGTCCTGACGGCGAGCAGTATAAACTGCCACGCAGCGAATTCCGTGCAATGCTTCACTTCTGTGAGAATCCGGGCAAAATCCAGTCTCGCGCAGAACTGCTGAAAAAAATGACCGGTCGCGAACTGAAGCCGCATGACCGTACCGTTGACGTGACTATCCGCCGCATTCGTAAACATTTCGAATCTACGCCGGATACGCCAGAAATCATCGCCACCATTCACGGTGAAGGCTACCGTTTCTGCGGCGACCTGCAGGATTAATTCAATCCTTACAGGTAAAAAAACGGCGCATTATGCGCCGTTTTTCATTTCACCACAGCCCTATTTCCATAAGCGAAACTCGTCACTCTGCGCAGGCTGAGGCTTCGGAATTTCTGTCGGCTTTGGTTTTGGCTGTGCCAGCGAGTGCCAGTCAAGATGACGCGTCAGGAACATCACGCCACACAACGCCACCAACAGCACGCCGGTTCCCAGCAGTAAAGAGCTGTCCTGTGAACGTAGCAGCACCCACATCACCCCATCCAGCCCCAGTAGCGCCACGGTGAACAAAATACTGTTCCGCCAACTCTGTAATATCGCCTGCAGATACACCCCGTTCATCAACGCCCCCACCAGGCTTGCCGTAATCCACGCCGCCGTAAAACCAATGTGCTCAGACAATGCCAGTAGCAGCAGATAAAACATCACCAGCGATAGCCCCACCAGCAGATACTGCATCGGGTGCAGACGCAGGCTGGTCATACTTTCAAGCACGAAGAAAGACATAAAGGTCAGTACAATCAGCAGAATGGCATATTTGGTGGCTCTGTCCGTTAACTGATACTGATCCGCTGGTGTGGCGACGGCAACGCTAAATGCAGGCATTCCCTTCCAGCCAATCTTTTCGCCATCAAAGCGTTCGCCGAGGTTATTCGCAAACCAGCTGCTCTGCCACTGGGCCTTAAATCCTGATTCGCTGATTTCGCGCTTCGCCGGGAGGAAATCCCCCAGAAAGTTGGGATGCGGCCAGTTGCTGGTTAAAGTCATTTCACTGTTACGGCCAACCGGAACAACGGAGAAATCTCCTGTTCCGCTCAAATTCAACGACAGCGCCATGCTCAGGTTTTGCTCCGCCCAGCTCGCGTCAGGTAGCGGAATGTGGATCCCTTGAGCCCCTCCATCCAGCCCCGTCCCTGGCTCAACAGCCAGTGATTCCCCATTGATCTGCGGCGCTTGCACCACACCGATCCCGCGCGCATCCCCCACGCCAACCACGATAAACGGTTTGCCGACGCTGACGTTGGGATGGTTTAAATCACGCAAACGTTCAGCGTTAAACTCGGCCTTCACCGAGAGTTCATTGTGCCAGACCTGGCCCTCATAAATGCCGATTTTACGCGCTTCAACGTTCTGATTCCCCTCAACCACCAACGACTCCGGCAGCCAGAAATGGATATAGCTGCGCTTACGCTGGATCTGTTTGTCGCCTTCCAGCTCGATATACAGTTCCGTCACCGGGACGGCAATCAGCGGCCCGACCATCTTTTGCGCCCGCTGGTACTCTGACGAATAGCATCTTCGACTTCATCACGATAATCCGATCGCTCAACGATTATCTGCCTGACCATCGTCAGTGGTATTAACAGCAGTATTATGGCGCCGCCTAAGGTGACGATTTTCCAAAACAGGGGTGATTTAAACATAGCGTTCTCCTTTGCAATATCAGCAAGGTAGAACAGCTATGTGCGGAGAATTTGAAGTTATGTGAAGTAACGGTGAAGCGTAAACGAGGCCTGTGCGCCGCCCTCTGGTCGGTTAGATAATGTCACCGTACCTTCATGCAGTCGTGCAACTTCACTGACAAACGCCAGCCCCAAACCGCTGCTCTTGTGTCCATTCTCGCGGGGCAGCGAGTAGAAGCGCTCAAAAATACGCGGCAATGCAAAATCAGGGATGCCGCTACCGCTGTCGGTAACCTGCAATGTGACCCGCTCCTCCTGCTGATGCGCGCTCAGCGTAATCGTCCCGTCCTGTGGCGTGAAGTCGATAGCATTGTCGAGTAAATTCCCCAACGCCTGCTCCAGTAACGCAGGGTCGGCAGCGACGCTAAGCGATGAAGGCAAAATGGTCAGCGTGATGTTTTTTGCCGCCAGCTGCACGCTACGCGCCTCTTTGAGCTGAGCAAATAGCGTATCTACCTCCACCGCCGTCAACGTAACGTCCTGTCGATTCTCCAGTCGCGCCTGGCGCAGCAAAGTTTCGACCAGCGCCTGCATACGCGCATTTTGCGTCAGAATATTATCGGTAAAACGCGCTACCACGTTTGGCGGCGGGCCTTCTCGCAATATCTCTGCCGCGCCACGAATGGCCGCCAGCGGACTTTTCAGCTCATGCGTTAACGCGTAGACATACTGCTCAATGTAGTTCTTGCCTTCGAGCTTCAGACGCATACTTTCCAGCGCCTGCGCCAGTTTGCGTAACTCGCTGCTGCCTAAATCAGGCAGTGGGACGGGGCGATTCTCGGTAACGGAGTCGGCATAACGCGCCAGCCGGGCAATAGATCGGTTTATCCACCATACCATCCCGAAGCCAATCACCAGGGCAATGCCCAGCAATACGGCGCTGGCCCACAGCATTCGCCGTTCACTGCGTTTAATCACCGGTGCCATCGCCGCATTTGGTTTGCCGACACTGAGCACGCCGATAATACGCCCACCGTCTACGATCGGCGCGGCAACGTACATCACCGAGCTTTCCGGATCGTTCGGGTTTTGCGGCGTACTGCGGGCGCCATACTCACCACGCAGCGTTAACCACACGTCGTTCCAGCGGGAATAGTCCTGACCGACGGCCTGGTTGGCGGAATCAAACAACACCTTGCCCTGCGCGTCGGTCATGTAGACATGGTATTCGTTACGCACTTTGTTAATGCCACTGATGTTGGCGTTAAATGGGCGGTTATGCAGCTGCGCAAATGCCTGCGCCAGCTTGCCGTTAGCCGGTGAGTCAGAGAGCACGTCATCACGCGCCAGTGCAGCCAGCAGCGTGGCGGTATCAATTAAAGTACCTTCGGTCGCCCGACGGACGCCTGGCTTAATTTCCTGCACAAAGATAGACAGAACAAACCAGGCGGCGACCGCAACAATCAGAAAATAGCCGAGCAGCAAACGCATGCCAATGCGCATCAGCAATTCCTCAGGCTGTATCCCATACCGCGATGTGTATTGATGGGGGAAAGCTCCGGATTGATAGCCCGCAGCTTGGCGCGCAGCGTTTTGATGTGAGTATCAACCGTTCTGTCAAAGGTATCCTGCGCATCTGCCCAGACTAAATCCATCAGTTGCTGGCGAGAGTAAATACGTCCCGGCGACATCAGCAATGTTTTCAGCAGCAGGAATTCATAACGCGTCAGGTTCAACGGCATGCTGAACCAGGTAATCTGCGCGGCCAGCTCATTAAGTTCAAAATCCCCACAGCGTGTCATCGATGAAGGCGTGGAGAATTTTTGCACCCGCCGCAGCAGCGTACGCACACGAGCGCACACCTCGCGCGGCGAGAAAGGCTTGGCAACATAGTCATCTGCGCCAATTTCCAGCCCCAACAGGCGATCCACTTCATCGCTGCGCGCGGTCAGAAAAAGGATCGGCAGCGCCGGGTGGCGTTCCAGTAAACGTCGGCACAGTTCAAAACCGCTGATATCCGGTAGCCCGACATCCAGAATGATGGCATCAGGGCATTGCTGGCGAGATTTCTCCAGCACGGGAAATCCGCGCTCAAACGCCTCTACGCTAAACCCTTCCTGTTGCAGCATGTAGATAAGCGTATCAGCGATTCCCTGCTCATCCTCAACCAACCAGATCAACGGCTGTTGCATTGTGCTTCCTTGTTATTGCCGCCACGGCATGATGGGTACCGCACTGATGGCATTTTTGGGCGATCCATCGACAACTTTATCTGAATAGGCCAGATAGGCCAGCGCATTACGTTTCGCATCGTAAAAACGCACGACCTGTAAAGATTTAAACACCAGCGAGGTACGTTTCTTAAATACCACTTCGCCCTGAGCTTTACCGTTCTTGATTCTGTCGCTCAGTTCTACCGGCCCAACCTGCTGGCAAGAGATGGCGGCATCGGAAGTATCTTCCGCCAGCCCCAGTCCACCTTTAATGCCGCCGGTCTTCGCACGACTCACGTAACAGGTCACATTGGTAACATCCGGATCGTCAAACGCTTCGACCACAATTTTATGATCCGGCCCAAACATTTTGAACACTGTATCGACAGATCCAATCTGCTCCGCATGGGCGACCTGCGCCAACATCAGCAGAATTGAGGAAATGACTAAGCTCTTATATTTCATATTGTTACCATTCTTAAAAGTTGTTCTGCGTGATTATTAAACATTTTAAGATAAAATGTATACAGATCACAGGATTACAATAATCACGCTTTCGTATGTCCGAAAAAAGCACTTATGAGCAAAAAAAACACTGAATGCTAAAACAGCAAAAAATGCTATTATCCTCATACCTGACGTCAGGTACTCGTTGTTGAAAGGATGAGGATATTTTATGGATCAGGCTGGCATTATTCGCGACCTATTAATCTGGCTGGAAGGTCATCTGGATCAGCCTTTGTCGCTTGACAATGTGGCGGCAAAAGCGGGCTATTCCAAGTGGCACCTGCAGAGAATGTTTAAGGACGTGACGGGCCATGCTATTGGCGCCTATATCCGCGCCCGTCGTTTATCGAAATCCGCAGTGGCGCTGCGCCTGACTGCGCGTCCAATTCTGGATATTGCGCTGCAATATCGCTTCGACTCTCAACAAACTTTTACTCGCGCATTCAAGAAACAATTTTCGCAGACACCAGCGCTGTATCGCCGTTCACCGGAATGGAGCGCATTCGGTATTCGCCCACCAATGCGACTGGGGGAATTTACGATGCCTGCGCACGAGTTTGTCACCCTGGAAGATACGCAACTGCTCGGCACCACGCAAAGCTATTCCTGCTCGCTGGAACAGATTTCAGATTTCCGTCATGAAATGCGTATTCAGTTCTGGCGCGACTTCCTTGCTCAGGCTCCGGCGATCCCGCCAGTGCTGTACGGGCTTAACGAAACGCGTCCGAGCATTGAAAAAGATGACGAACAGGAAGTGTTTTACACCACAGCACTGACGCCGGAACAGGCCAATGGCTATGTGCCGTCGGCGCAGCCTATCCTGTTACAGGGTGGCGAGTACGTGATGTTTACCTACGAAGGGCTGGGAACCGGTGTGCAAGAGTTTATCCTGACGGTTTACGGCACATGCATGCCAATGCTGAACCTGACGCGCCGTAAAGGACAGGATATCGAGCGATACTACCCGGCAGAAGATGCCAAAGCGGGAGATCGCCCGATCAACCTGCGCTGCGAATTCCTGATTCCGATTCGCCGCTAGCGCTGCAGTTCATCCAACGCAGGGGCGTCCAGATGTGAGATGTCCCCTGCCGTTTCAACGACCCATCCCGGCGCCAGCCATAAGCTTTCCTGGTAATCAACTCGAGAAATAGAACAGTTGCGCAGACGCAAGCGACGTTCAGCCCATGCCGGTAATCCCAGAATTGTGCTCACCAGGCAACCCAGCGCGATACCGTGACTGACCAGCAGCGGACGACTTCCCGGCGGCAATTCCAGACAGGATGCCAGCGCCGCGTTGACGCGATCGCTCAATTCCTGCATCGATTCCCCTTCCGGGATACGACCATCCACCGTGCCGTTCACCAACTGGCGACGCCAGCCCTCTTCCTCTGGCGTCAGCGTATCGATGTGACGTTTTTCCAGCACTCCCATATTTAGCTCGCGCAGACGGGAGTCATAGGTGATATCACAGCCACAGGCCTGGGCGATGATTTCTGCGGTGCGTCGTGTACGACCAAGATCGCTACTGATGACATGCGTAATACCAAACGAGCGGGCGCGTTCACCCACCTGCATGGCTTGTTGTTCACCTTTAGCGGTTAGTGGGCTGTCTGACTGGCCTTGAATACGTCGCTCGGCGTTCCACTGCGTTTCGCCATGGCGAACAAGGTATACCTGTAACATGCTTTTTTTCCGTTATACTGCGATGCGATGAATTTTCAAACTGAGCTTAATTATGCACAAGGTTATCTCTGCGACCACCAATCCTGCCAAAATTCAGGCAATTCTGCGGGCATTTGAAGAGATTTTCGGGGAAGGATCCTGCCATATTGAACCCGTCGCCGTCGAGAGTGGCGTGCCGGAACAACCTTTCGGAAACCAGGAAACGCGCACTGGCGCACGAAATCGCGTTGTTAACGCTCGCCGCCTGCACCCGCAGGCTGATTTCTGGGTCGCCATTGAAGCAGGAATTGACGATGACGCCACCTTCAGTTGGGTGGTGATTGATAACGGCATTCAGCGCGGTGAAGCCCGTTCAGCCACGCTGCCATTGCCGACTGTCATTCTCGACAGAGTCCGCAAAGGTGAAGCACTCGGCCCGGTGATGTCGGACTATACGGGTATTGATGAAATTGGCCGTAAAGAAGGCGCAATCGGCGTTTTTACCGCGGGCAAGCTGACGCGCTCAAGCGTCTATCACCAGGCGGTGATTCTGGCGCTCAGCCCGTTTCATAACGCGATATACGATAAGTCATTGTAATTTGTAGGCCTGATAAGCGTAGCGCCATCAGGCAAGCAGCGCGCACCATTGCCGGATGGCGGCTTCGCCTTATCCGGCCTACGAGAGAATCAGACACTTTTTAGCAGTACCTGCTCCAGCCACTGACGCAGATCCACCGGTGCGGATTTGAGGCTGTTCGACCCCCGCGTGATAGTGGCAATTCCCGCCCCGAGCTCATTTTTAAGCTCACGTTGGCTCATCTCACCGCGCAGCAGTTCTTCAATGATACGCACACGCGTACCCAACGCTTCACGCTCATCCGGCGTTAACATCAAATTGAGCAGTGGCAGGTGTAAATCTTGTTCGTAGGCGTGTTTAAGCAGATCGACAAAACGTAACCACTCCTGGTGACGTTGTTCTGCCATCTCTGCTGAATAGGGTGATTGCTGAGTCATAAGATATCGCCATCGTTGCGGGGGAAGCGTGCTTGCCTCCCCCCTTTTGTACTCTTTAACGAGTACGATAGCATAACACAATCGACACGATCAGTAACGACGTTGCCATTCTGCCTCGCTCATCAACTCCGGTTTATCGCCGAGGAAATAGCGATAGTACGCATCATAAGCCAGCACATTCTTCACGTAACCACGCGTCTCTGAGAATGGAATGCTCTCGACAAACGCGACAGCATCAATGCGGCCAGCGCTATTGCCAAGCCAGGTGCGAACGCGCCCCGGACCGGCGTTATAGGCTGCTGATGCAAAGATGCGGTTATTGCCGAATTGCTGATATACGTACTGCAAATAGCTGGTACCAATGTTGATGTTGGTATCAGGATCCAGTAGCTGGCCCGGACTGCTGTAACCTGGAATCGAGAACATTTTCACCGTATGCGTCGCCGTGCCCGGCATAATCTGCATCAGCCCGCTGGCGCCGACCGGTGATTTCACTTTCGGGTTCCAGGCGCTTTCCTGACGCGCTATCGCCATCGCATAGCTTGGCTGAATATCCTTGCCGCTGGTGTAACGGGTAAACAGATCTTTATAGGCCAACGGGAAACGCTCTTCCAGATGATCCCACAGCTTACCGGCGATCGTCGCCTGAACGCTAAGATCCCACCAGTGATTGTTGAACGCGTAACGCGCCAACTGAGCCTGCTCGGACTTGGTACGGCTGGTGACCAAATTTGCCCATTCACTGCGCGCGGTATTATCCATGTTCCAGTACATTAGCTCGCGTACGCGTGCCATTTCTGGCCCCTGAGTCAGCGCAGAATCAACGTTCGCTGGCGCTTTATCCACTTTCAGCTCGTACTCTTCGCCCAGGCGCTGTGCCGCCACCATCGGATAGAAACCGCGTTGCTGCATGAGCTGGTGCAGGATCTCTTTGGCTTCCGCATCACGTCCGCGCTCCAGCAGCAGATCCGCCTGCCAGTAGCGCCACTCGTCTTTTTCTTTTGCTTCCATTGGCAGACGCGCCAGCCAGGTATTCAGGCCACGACGATCGCCGGTTCCCAGCGCCATGCGCACCCGGCGCTCCACAAGCGAGGTGGAATTGGAGCGCATAATCGCATCATCACGCCATTTGGCCTGCTCGTCGGTGACATCATTGCCCATCAGACGCCAGGCAACAATATCGCGCAGCTCCTGGGTTTGCTCATCATTAAGCTGTTGCGCCTGCACCAGGGACGGGATCATCAGGCGGGCGTTTTCCACATCCTGACGCGCCACGCTGGCAAAGGCGACCGCCGCCATCTGTCGGGTGAAATCCGTGGCGCCGGTGGTACGTGCAAAAGTCATCACCGAATTCGGATCGTTGGCCAGCGAGATGATCGCAGAGGCAATGGTTTGGTATTGCGCGGGCATCTGTCCGGCTAGCGCCGTCACCAGACCGGTATTCCCGGCTTTCATCGCCAGACGAATACGCTCCAGATACGCCAGCGGATCCTGAGTGCCTGAGGCGCGCCATACGCCAAATAATTTGTCACAGGCGTTCGGCTGACTTTTCCCGGTCAACCACAGCTCTTTCGCGCCCTGCCAGGCTTCTTCGGTTTGCCCGGTACTCCATTTCGCGAAGTAATAGTTACATTGCGCTTCCGTGGTACCCGGTTTTTCCGGGCTGAACGCCAGCAGTCCACGCCAGTCTTCGCGGCGCGCCAGTTCATTCACGAAACGCGATTGCAGCGTACGCGCAGGGGGCAGTGTCGGATTGGCACGCACAAAATTGGTAACGGTAATGGTGGGCTGATTCATCAGATCGTCAGTGATCTGACGATATTCCAGATACGGGTACAGAGGATAGTTCTTCAGGCCGGGCATCATCTGCTCTACGACATCCATCTGTCGGCTGTCCCAGGCTTGCTTGATTTGCGCATAACGATTGCGCTGCTCATCCAGAGAGTCGGCTCGCGCCACCTGACTGACCGTCAGCAGACATACGCTGGCTGCCAGCAGGCGCCAGGTAAATTGATTGGCTTTGTCCACAAGCTCTTCCTCTTCTCATGTTACGTCTGTGCAGCATCATGCCGCTTAATTAATTCATGCTAACCAGACATTGCAGAATGCGCCACGTCACGGACACTTTTTTACTTTTGTTGCGAGTGGGATCTGCTGGCTGGGATTGGGCAATGAAAAAGGCTACACTTCGCCTTTGATAACTATTCATCATCACGATAAACATAGAGGCGAGTCCAACGTGGCCCAATTCGTTTATACCATGCATCGTGTCGGCAAGGTCGTTCCGCCGAAACGTCATATTCTTAAAAACATCTCACTGAGCTTCTTCCCTGGCGCCAAAATCGGTGTTCTCGGTCTGAACGGTGCGGGTAAATCTACCCTGCTGCGTATCATGGCCGGTATTGATACCGATATCGAAGGTGAAGCTCGCCCACAGCCAGGCATTAAAATCGGTTACCTGCCGCAGGAACCAAAACTAAACCCAGAGCATACCGTTCGTGAATCCGTTGAAGAAGCGGTTGCCGAAGTGGTTAGTGCGCTGAAAGGTCTGGATGAAGTGTACGCCAAGTACGCCGAGCCGGACGCCGACTTCGATAAACTGGCCGCACAACAGGGCAAGTTTGAAGAAATTATCCAGGCGCACGACGGCCATAACCTGAACGTGCAGCTTGAGCGTGCCGCTGACGCCCTGCGTCTGCCGGACTGGGACGCTAAAATTGAGAATCTCTCCGGTGGTGAACGCCGCCGCGTTGCGCTGTGCCGCCTGCTGCTGGAAAAACCAGACATGCTGCTGCTCGACGAACCGACCAACCACCTGGATGCGGAATCCGTCGCGTGGCTGGAACGCTTCCTGCACGACTTCGAAGGCACCGTAGTGGCGATTACCCACGACCGTTACTTCCTCGACAACGTTGCGGGCTGGATCCTGGAGCTGGACCGTGGTGAAGGTATTCCGTGGGAAGGTAACTACTCTTCCTGGCTGGAGCAGAAAGATCAGCGTCTGGCCCAGGAAGCCTCTCAGGAAGCGGCTCGCCGTAAATCTATTGAGAAAGAGCTGGAGTGGGTACGTCAGGGCGCTAAAGGCCGTCAGTCTAAGGGTAAAGCCCGTCTGGCACGCTTTGAAGAGCTAAACAACACCGAATACCAGAAACGTAACGAAACCAACGAACTGTTTATTCCACCTGGAGCACGTCTGGGCGATAAAGTTGTTGAAGTCACCAATCTGCGTAAATCCTACGGCGATCGCGTTCTGATCGACGATCTGAGTTTCTCCGTACCGAAAGGTGCAATTGTCGGCATCATCGGTCCGAACGGCGCGGGTAAATCTACCCTGTTCCGTATGATGTCCGGTCAGGAACAGCCTGACAGCGGCACCATCACGCTGGGTGAAACCGTCAAACTGGCCTCCGTTGACCAGTTCCGTGATGCGATGGACAACAGCAAAACCGTGTGGGAAGAAGTTTCCGGCGGGCTGGATATCATGCGTATCGGCAACACCGAGATGCCAAGCCGTGCCTACGTGGGCCGCTTCAACTTCAAAGGTGTGGATCAGGGCAAACGCGTAGGCGAGCTGTCCGGCGGTGAGCGTGGTCGTCTGCACCTGGCGAAGCTGCTGCAGGTTGGCGGCAACATGCTGCTGCTCGATGAACCAACCAACGACCTGGATATCGAAACCCTGCGCGCGCTGGAAAACGCCCTGCTGGAATTCCCGGGTTGCGCGATGGTTATCTCGCACGACCGTTGGTTCCTTGACCGTATCGCGACCCACATTCTGGATTACCAGGACGAAGGTAAGGTTGAGTTCTTCGAAGGTAACTTTACCGAATACGAAGAGTACAAGAAACGTACGCTGGGCGCCGATGCGCTGGAGCCGAAACGTATTAAGTACAAGCGTATTTCTAAGTAATTAGCGTTAAGCGCCGGATGGTGGCGTTACGCCTTATCCGGCCTACGAGGTTAGTGCGACTTGTAGGCCGGATAAGCGCAGCGCATCCGGCATTAAAACCTACCTCTAAAACCTACCTCTGCTCACCCATCAACTCTTTCACCAACTCCACGCAGCGCAGGAAGCGACCGTCGTAGTCAGGCTCCTGAACGTGCACAAAATTGATATTGTTTTCCTGCAGCATCTCGACCAGCAGTGTCTGAAACGCTTTTCTGTCAACTGAGCTTCCAAGGCTGCGTAAGCCATCCGCCACCCACGGGGTATTGTTTTCCAACAGGATCACAAGGTCGAAGCGATACTCGTCAATCAGCGCTTGCACAAACGGGTGTTCACGCCCTTCATACTTTTTACAGAAGGCCTGAGTGGTCACGAAATCGGTGTCGATGAACGCCACTTTATTGGCGTACTTAACAGCAAAATCAATGTATTGCGCTTGTCCCAGGGCAATTTTATCGTAGTCAGAATACTGTAACGCCATCTCATCGCCGCCCAAATGGGAGAAAACATAATCACGCCCATATTCCCACGCACTGGTGGTGTTAAAGATATTGGCAAGCTTGTTCACCAGCGTCGATTTGCCGCTCGACTCCCCACCGAGGATCGCCACGGTGCGCACGAAAAACGGCTTCACTTCGGTCGGAATATACTCCCAGTAGCGAAACGGGTTTTCACGAATTTGCCCACCGCTAATGCTCATAAACGTCCGCTTGGGATCCACCAGCACGGTTTCGATCCCCAAATGTTCGAGATACTGCGGGGCATCTGATTCTTCAGAGGTGTAGATCCAGTTTGGCTGGATCCCTTTCTCCTGCATAAACGTTTTGATCCCGTTGCTCCACACGTCCCAGCCGTGCGGATACGGCTCCATGCCTTCTTCGTTGAAGGCATGAATACGGATATTTTTCTGATACTTAAAGGTTTGCAGCAGCCAGCGTAGACGATCGGGCACCGTCGGCTGTTGCGACATGGCGCTGTCTTCAAACAGGCTGCGATCGCGCGTATCGTCATAGCCCATGATGATATGCAGTTCATCGACCTGACTACAGGCGCGCTGGATAAGATAGATATGGCCGGTGTGCAGCGGATAAAACTTGCCGAATACCACACCGATATTTTTCTGCTGGCGCGGAAACTCCAGCCCGAGAAAACGGTGCAACGCCTCCAGCTTCTGCGCGCTGGGGCTTTTGATTTTGGCATTCAGCAGTTGGCTTAGGTATCCCTTGGTCATGCCACTGGCATCCGCCACCTGTTGCAGGGTACAGCCCTTTTGCTTTATGGCGGTTTTCAGATATTCAAATGACACAAGAGCCTCCTGCTGGAAAAATCGCGTAACACTGCCTGATGGCGCTTCGCTTATCAGGCCTACAAAATCAGTACGTACGGGTATTTGATTATAGGTCGTCAAACACGCTTAACGCATCCGCAAGCTTCTTAACGCCAAAGACCTGCATCCCTTCCGGTACTTTTTTCGGTACGTTAGCGGCAGGGACAATCGCCCGGCGAAAGCCGTGCTTCGCCGCTTCCGAAATACGCTCCTGGCCGCTGGGTACCGGACGGATTTCGCCCGCCAGCCCCACTTCGCCAAAGACCACTAAATCCTGCGGCAGCGGCCTGTCGCGCAGACTGGAAACCATTGCCAGCAGCAACGCCAGGTCGGCGCTGGTTTCGGTGACTTTTACGCCGCCGACTACGTTAACGAACACGTCCTGATCCGCCATCTGCAAGCCACCGTGACGATGCAGCACCGCCAGCAGAATCGCCAGACGGTTCTGTTCCAGACCGACCGCCACGCGACGCGGGTTCGCCATCATCGAATGATCGACCAGCGCCTGAATCTCTACCAGCAGCGGGCGCGTGCCTTCCCAGACCACCATCACCGAACTGCCGGAGGTGACCTCATCGCCACGGCTTAAGAAGATAGCGGAAGGGTTGCTGACTTCACGCAGACCCTGTTCGGTCATGGCAAAGACGCCCAGCTCATTCACCGCACCAAAGCGGTTTTTATGGCTACGCAGAGTACGGAAACGGGAATCGGCGTCACCGTCGAGCAGTACCGAACAGTCAATACAGTGCTCCAGCACCTTCGGCCCGGCCAGCGAGCCATCTTTGGTGACGTGGCCGACCATGACAATCGCCACGCCGCGCGTTTTGGCAAAGCGCGTCAGGTAAGCCGCCGTTTCGCGCACCTGCGCCACGCTGCCCGGCGAAGACTGAATATCCGCCATGTGCATTACCTGAATGGAGTCGATCACCATCAGTTTCGGCTGTTCTTCTTCGGCAATCAGGCAAATTTGTTCAATACTGGTTTCCGACAGCATGTTCAGATTCGCCGTCGGCAAGCCAAGCCGGTGCGCGCGCATCGCCACCTGTTGTAGCGACTCTTCGCCAGTAACGTACAGGGTTTTCATCTGCTCAGCGAGCTTACACAGCGTTTGTAGCAGCAGCGTTGATTTCCCCGCGCCGGGATTACCGCCAATCAGGATAGCGCTGCCGGGTACCACCCCGCCACCCAGCACGCGGTCAAACTCTTTAAATCCAGTGGAAAAACGCGGCAGTTCTTCAAGGCTGATGTCAGACAGCTTCTGCACTTTTGCCACGCCCGCATTCCCGGCATAGCCACTGAGCCGCTCGTTACGCGCCACCGTTGGCGATGCGGCAAGGCGCACCTCGGTAATGGTATTCCAGGCCTGACAGGCGCTGCATTGCCCCTGCCAGCGCGGGTAATCGGCCCCGCATTCATTACAAACAAAGGCGCGTTTAGGAGCTTTTGCCACGTTTTACCTCTTTCGTTAACGCTTTTGCCGGATGGCGTGGGTGCTTATCCGGCCCACGGACACCTTGCCACCGGGCAATTTAATCATTTCTGGTTCATGCTGCCGGAGAGAATGCAGAACACGCCCATCAGGTCAGCGTGGCGGATAGTAATCTCCGTCTTTTCATTCACTTTCGGTTTAGCATGATACGCAATACCCAGTCCGGCCGTTTTGATCATCGGCAGGTCGTTGGCACCGTCGCCGATCGCCACCGTCTGCGCCATCGGGATCTCATATTCTTGCGCCAGGCGGGTCAGGGTATTGGCTTTGTACTGGGCATCGACGATATCGCCGATCACGTTGCCGGTAAATTTACCGTCCATGATCTCCAGCTCGTTTGCTACCGCCGCCGTCAGACGCAGTTTATTACGCAGGTAATCGGCAAAGAAGGTAAAACCGCCAGAGGCAATAGCCACTTTCCAGCCGAGCGTTTCCAGTTTTAACACCAGTTGAGTCAGGCCGGGCATCAGCGGTAGCGTTTCGCGCACCTGGTGCAGAATATTGGCATCAGCGCCCTTCAGCGTCGCCACGCGGCTACGCAGGCTGGCGGTAAAGTCCAGTTCGCCACGCATTGCGCGTTCCGTGACTTCCGCAACCATCTCACCGGTTCCAGCCAGTTTAGCAATTTCATCAATGCATTCGATCTGGATTGCCGTTGAGTCCATGTCCATCACCAGCAAACCCGGCGTGCGCAGATGCGGAATTTTGCCTAACGGGGCAACATCCAGTTTGGCATCATGAGCCAGTTTTGCCGCGCGCGGCGTTAACGAACCCGCCAGGCGAATCACCTGATAATCCTCGACGCACCAGGCAGCAACAATCACCATCGCCGCGCCCAGTTTGCTCTGGTATTGCGTTAAACGTTGTTTATCCAGACCACGACCGTACAGCAGCCAGCCACTGCGGCCCGCGTGGTAGTCCAGCGGCATGACTTCATCGCCACTTAAAGAGAGAGGCAGACCTGGCCACAGAGAAACATCTTCAGGTAGATCGCACCAGGTTATGTTAGGCATTAAAGCTCCTGTAAAATCGTTCGGGTCGGAATCATCAGGGGAAAATAACGCATGAGGCTACCCTGTAACCAGCGCTTCTGGCAACATTAAGTCTCAAATTTTCAGCAGGTGGAATATGGCTCGCGCAAAACTGAAATTCCGACTTCATCGTGCAGTGATTGTATTGTTCTGTCTTGCGCTGCTCGTCGCCCTGATGCAGGGCGCATCCTGGTTTAGTCAAAGTCACCAGCAGCAGCGTAATCCGCAGCTCGAAGAGCTGGCCCGTACGCTGGCCCGCCAGGTGGCGCTAAATGTTGCTCCGCTAATGCGTACCGAAACGCCGGATGAAAAACGCATCAAAGCGGTACTCACACAGCTGACGGAAAGTAGCCGTATTCTGGACGCTGGCGTGTACGATGAACAGGGAGACCTGATTACGCGTACCGGCGAGAGCGTCAACGTTCGTGACCGACTGGCGCTCGACGGCAAAAAAGCCGGGGGTTATTTTAACCAGCAGATTGTCGAACCCATTCAGGGGAAAAATGGTCCGCTGGGCTATTTGCGCCTGACGCTGGATACCCACACCCTCGCCACCGAGGCGAAGCAGGTAGATAACACCACCAATATCTTACGCCTGATGCTGCTGCTGGCGCTGGCGATTGGCGTCGTGCTCACCCGTACATTATTGCAAGGCAAGCGTACCCGCTGGCAGCAATCCCCTTTCCTGCTGACCGCCAACAAACCGGTGCAGGAAGAAGACAACGAGAAAAAAGAGTAAAAGCAGTAAAAACTGTAAAACAGAAGGGAAATCAACCATGACTACACTACGCCTGCTTATCTCAGACTCTTACGATCCGTGGTTTAATCTCGCGGTCGAAGAGTGCATTTTTCGCCAGATGCCCGCCACGCAGCGCGTCCTGTTCTTGTGGCGTAACGCCGATACGGTGGTGATTGGCCGGGCGCAAAACCCGTGGAAAGAGTGTAATACCCGCCGTATGGAGGAAGACAACGTGCGGCTCGCCCGCCGTAGCAGCGGCGGCGGCGCGGTGTTCCATGACTTAGGCAATACCTGCTTTACCTTTATGGCCGGTAAACCGGAGTACGACAAAACCATTTCCACCGCGATTGTCCTCAACGCATTGAATTCTCTGGGTGTGACGGCGGACGCCTCCGGGCGTAACGACCTGGTTGTGAAAACGCCAGACGGCGATCGCAAAGTTTCAGGCTCTGCTTACCGGGAAACGAAAGATCGCGGCTTCCACCACGGCACGCTGCTGCTAAATGCCGATCTCAGCCGCCTGGCAAACTATCTCAATCCCGACAAAAAGAAACTCGCAGCAAAGGGGATTACCTCTGTCCGCTCACGGGTGGCGAATTTGACGGAGCTGTTACCGGGCATCACCCATGAACAGGTCTGTCAGGCCATCACGGAAGCCTTTTTTGCTCATTATGGCGAACGCGTTGAAGCGGAAGTGATCTCACCGGATAAAACGCCGGACCTGCCAAATTTTGCCGAAACCTTTGCCCGCCAGAGCAGTTGGGAATGGAATTTTGGTCAGGCACCTGCTTTCTCGCACCTGCTGGACGAGCGTTTCACCTGGGGCGGTGTTGAGCTGCATTTCGACGTCGAAAAAGGTCATATCACGCGCACACAGGTGTTTACCGACAGTCTCAATCCCGCGCCGTTAGAAGCGCTGGCAGAGCGGCTACAGGGCTGCCAGTATCGCGCCGATGTTTTACAGCAGACTTGCGAAGCGCTGGTTACGGAATATCCGGATCAGGAAAGCGAGCTGCGTGAACTGGCGGCGTGGGTGGCGAAGGCCGTGCGGTAAGCGATTAGTGGCGAATTGCCGGATGGCGGCTGCGCCTTATCCGGCCTACAAGACCGCTCCTGTAGGCCTGATAAGCGAAGCGCCATCAGGCATTAATAGCGGCATTCCCGTAGGCCCGGCCAGCGCAACGCCACCGGGCCACAACAACCCTTACTCTTTATCGCCCAGCAGAACGGATTCCAGCGCGATTTTGATCATGTCGTTAAAGGTCGTCTGACGTTCAGCGGCAGTGGTCTGCTCGTGAGTACGGATATGGTCGGAAACGGTGCAGATGGTCAGCGCTTTTGCACCAAATTCCGCAGCAACACCGTAGATGCCCGCCGCTTCCATTTCCACGCCCAGCACGCCGTATTTTTCCATCACGTCGAACATTTCACCGTCCGGAGAGTAGAACAGGTCAGCGGAGAACAGGTTGCCCACGCGCGCGTCTACACCCAGTGCTTTTGCCGCATCAACCGCGTTACGCACCATGTCGAAGTCAGCGATAGCAGCGAAGTCATGATCTTTAAAACGGATACGGTTAACTTTGGAGTCGGTGCAAGCGCCCATACCGATAACCACGTCACGCAGTTTAACGTCCATACGCACAGCGCCGCAGGAGCCTACGCGAATGATTTTCTTCACGCCGAAATCGGTGATCAGCTCTTTGGTGTAGATGGAGCAGGACGGGATACCCATACCGTGACCCATAACGGAGATCTTACGGCCTTTGTAAGTACCGGTAAAACCTAACATGCCGCGAACGTTGTTCACTTCACGAACATCTTCGAGGAAAGTTTCAGCAATATGCTTTGCACGCAGCGGGTCGCCCGGCATCAATACGACGTCAGCGAAATCACCCATTTCTGCATTAATATGTGGAGTTGCCATTTTTTGTCCTTATTTCGTTGTTATTGCCTGATGGCGGCTACGCCTTATCAGGCCTACAAAACGTATGCAAAACAGTGAAATACCTTAAGGATTTCGCGTTGTAGGAAGGCGACGAATTCGTGAATCCCCGGGAGCATAGATTCACTATGTGACCGGGGGGAGCGAATGAAGTCAACGCATCTACAGCGCGAAAGACAACGGGTATTACAGCATGTTTTTACCGTAGTCCATCGGTGACGTACCAAAGTAGCTCGCCAGCGTCTGACCGATATCAGCGAAGGTTTCACGGTGACCTAACGAACCAGGTTTCACTTTCGGGCCGTAAACCAGTACCGGGATGTGTTCACGGGTGTGATCAGTGCCGGTCCAGCTTGGGTCGCAGCCGTGGTCAGCGGTCAGGATCAGAATGTCATCTTCACCCACCAGCTCCATCAGCTCAGGCAGACGGCGGTCGAACAGTTCCAGGCCCGCTGCATAACCGGCGATATCGCGACGATGTCCCCAGGAAGAGTCGAAATCAACGAAGTTGGTGAAGACGATGGTCTTATCACCTGCTTCTTTGATCTCTTTGATGGTGGCGTCGAACAACGCATCCAGACCGGTGGCTTTCACTTTTTTGGTGATGCCGCAGTTAGCGTAGATATCCGCGATTTTACCGACGGAAACCACGTGACCGTCTTTTTCGTCGACCAGTTTCTGCAGCACGGTCGGTGCTGGCGGCTCAACGGCCAGGTCGTGACGGTTACCGGTACGCTGGAAGTTACCGGCTTTATCACCGATAAACGGACGTGCGATAACACGACCGATGTTGTAACCACCTTCGGTCAGCTCTTCACGTGCGATTTCGCACAGCTCGTAAAGTTTATCCAGGCCAAACGTCTCTTCGTGGCAGGCAATCTGGAACACGGAGTCAGCGGAGGTATAGAAAATCGGCTTGCCGGTTTTCATATGCTCTTCACCCAGTTGATCCAGGATCACGGTACCGGAAGAGTGGCAGTTGCCGAGGTAGCCTGGCAGGTTGGCACGTTTTACCAGTTTATCCAGCAGTTCCTGCGGGAAGCTGTTTTCATGATCGGAGAAATAACCCCAATCAAACAGAACCGGGACACCCGCGATTTCCCAGTGGCCAGACGGCGTGTCTTTCCCGGAAGAAAGTTCATGCGCCCATGCGTAGGCACCAATCACTTCCGCGTTACCGTCCATACCAGCAGCAATTTTACCGGTAGAACCTTCGTGAGCTTTCACCAGGCCCAGACGGGTCAGGTTAGGCAGATTCAGTGGACCTTTGCGACCATTGTCAGCTTCACCTTTCGCACAGGCTTCTGCAATGTGTCCCATAGTGTCTGAACCTACGTCGCCAAAGCGATCCGCATCTTCAGTCGCACCAATACCAAAGGAGTCCAGCACCATAATAAATGCACGTTTCATCTTGTTCTCCATACATCTGCGCCGCAAAAAAGCGATCAGATCAGTATACAGTTATTCGGTAATACGACGATAGACTGTCGGTGTAATTTCTGGCGCTTTATCGTCAAGGCTAATTGCCGCTTTGACCGCTTTCGCCGCTTCCTGCCAGCTGGCTTCGTCTTTCGCGTGGATCACCGCCAACGGGCGTTGTCCGTCTACGCTGTCGCCCAGACGCGCCATATCGCTAAAGCCAACGCTGTAATCAATGGTGTCCGAAGCCTGACGACGACCGCCACCCATGGAAACGACCGCCATCCCCAGCGCACGGGTATCCATCGCGCTGACAAAACCTTCGGTATCAGCATATACCGCTTTGCTGAGCATTGCCGTCGGCAGGTACTTCGCATAATTTTCGACGAAATCGGTCGGGCCTTTTTGCACCGCAACCATGCGACCAAAAATCTCTGCCGCTTTACCGTTGTCCAGCACCGCCTGCAATTTCGCACGGGCTTCGGCGTCATCTTTCGCCAGATTGCCGGAGATCAGCATTTCCACGCACAGCGCCATGGTGACGTCTAACAGACGTGGATTACGGTATTCACCGGTCAGGAACTGCACCGCTTCGCGGACTTCGACCGCGTTACCTGCGCTGGAGGCCAGCACCTGGTTCATATCGGTTAACAGCGCGGTGGTACGTACACCCGCACCGTTTGCCACGCCGACAATCGCCTCAGCAAGGGCTTCAGAAAGCTCGTAGGTCGGCATAAAGGCGCCGCTGCCCACTTTCACATCCATCACTAGCGCATCCAGCCCTTCCGCCAGTTTTTTCGCCAGAATGGAACCGGTAATCAGCGGGATGGAATCCACCGTCGCGGTAATATCGCGGGTGGCATAAAAACGTTTATCCGCCGGTGCGAGCGAGCTGGTTTGCCCAATAATCGCCACACCCACGTCTTTAATAATTTCACGGAAGCGCGCGTCGTCCGGGAAGATGTCAAATCCAGGAATCGCTTCCAGTTTATCGAGTGTACCGCCGGTATGCCCCAGGCCACGCCCGGAGATCATCGGAATATAGCCGCCGCACGCTGCGACCATCGGGCCTAACATCAGTGACGTTACGTCACCTACACCGCCGGTAGAGTGTTTATCCACAATCGGGCCGTTCAGCTGCAGGCTTTTCCAGTCCAGCACGGTTCCTGAATCACGCATTGCCATGGTCAGCGAAACTCGCTCAGGCATTGTCATATCGTGGAAGAAAATGGTCATCGCCAGGGCGGCGATTTGCCCTTCAGAGATGGTGTTGTCGCGAATACCATTGATAAAGAAACGAATTTCTTCATCGCTCAGCGCATGACCATCACGTTTTTTACGAATAATTTCTTGTGCGAGAAACACGGTAACCCCCAGGGGAAAAGAGTAGAAGGCCGTTGTAGGCCGGGTAAGCAACGCGCCACCCGGCAGTCGTCTTAATGCCGGATGGCGGCTACGCCTTATCCGGCCTACGTCGCTACAGCTCCGGCAATATAAGGCTTAGTAGCTGCTTGCGCTCTTGCCGTCGCCGTGACCCAGCGCTTTCAGCAGACTCGCCAGCAGGCTGGATGCGCCAAAACGGTAGTGACGAGAATCAGCCCAGTCAGCGCCAAACAGTTCATCGGCAATCGCCAGGAACTGCTGTGCATCTTCTGCAGTGCGTACGCCACCAGCCGGTTTGAAACCTACAGTTTTAGAAACACCCATGTCGCGGATCACTTCCATCATGATGCGTGCGCTTTCCGGCGTCGCATTGACCGGCACTTTACCGGTAGAAGTTTTGATGAAATCAGCACCGGCTTTGATGGAGATTTCAGATGCTTTGCGAATCAGCGCTTCTTCTTTCAGCTCACCGGTTTCGATGATCACTTTCAGCAGCACGTTTGCCGCCGCACACGCGTCTTTGCAGGCTTTAACCAGATCAAAACCAATCTGTTCGTTACCAGCGATCAGCGCACGGTACGGGAACACCACGTCGACTTCATCGGCACCGTAGGCGATCGCCGCACGGGTTTCCGCCAGCGCAATTTCGATGTCGTCGTTGCCGTGCGGGAAGTTGGTGACGGTTGCAATGCGGATGTCCGGCGTGCCCTGCTCTTTCAGGGTCTTACGCGCAATAGGGATGAAACGCGGATAGATACAGATTGCGGCAGTGTTGCCAACCGGGGTCTTCGCCTGATGACACAGCGCGATCACTTTTTCATTGGTGTCGTCGTCATTCAGAGTGGTCAGGTCCATCAGTTTCAGTGCACGCAGGCTGCTTGCTGTTAAATCGGTCATAACATTCTCCAACGGCATCGCCGTATAAAATTTCACCTTGCGAGTTTGTTAGTATTCTAACATCCGCTCGCTATTACACTTCGATATACATCACAGTTAATGAAAACCACATACAGATTTGCATTACTATAATGAGATCTACTTCAAATAAATCACCTTTTCTAAAGGGATGCGGTGGCATCAGGCGCATCCGGATCAAAGGTTGTGGCGGCGTTGCTTTCTACAATGGCGTTACACCTTCGGGACAAAAAGGAATCAACGATGCCCACTTCAAGCGAACTCGCGCTGCAACAGCGTTGCCAACAAATCGTGACCAGCCCGGTGCTCAGCCCTGAGCAGAAACGCCACTTTCTGGCGCTGGAAGCTGAAAACGCGCTGCCTTACCCGCAACTGCCTGCACAGGCACGTCAGGCGCTGGATGATGGGGTAATCTGCGATATGTACGAAGGTCATGCCCCGTTCAAACCGCGCTATGTTTTACCCGATTACGCGCGTTTTCTGGCCAATGGTTCATCGTGGCTGGAGCTGGAAGGCGCCAGGGATCTTGATGACGCGTTATCCTTACTCACTATTCTTTACCACCATGTTCCGTCAGTGACGTCGATGCCGGTCTATCTCGGTCAGCTCGATGCCCTGTTGCAACCGTATGTTAGAATTCTAACACAAGAAGAGATCGATATTCGAATAAAACGTTTCTGGCGTTATCTCGACAGAACCCTGCCAGACGCGTTTATGCATGCCAATATCGGCCCTGCAGATACACCAGTCACCCGTGCAATTTTACGCGCAGATGCAGAGTTAAAGCAGGTTTCGCCTAATCTGACATTCATTTATGATCCACAAATTACACCTGACGATCTGCTGCTTAACGTGGCGCAAAATATCTGCGAGTGCAGTAAGCCACATATTTCCAACGGACCTGAAAATGATAAAATTTTCACAAAAGGTCAGTATGGCGTCGTCAGTTGTTACAACTCTTTGCCGCTCGCCGGGGGTGGAAGCACGCTGGTCAGGCTTAATCTGAAAGCCATCGCAGAGCGCAGCACCTCTGTCGATGACTTCTTTACGCGCACCCTACCGCACTACTGCCAGCAGCAAATCGCCATCATTGATTCACGATGTGAATTCCTCTATGAGAAATCACATTTCTTTGAGAATAGCTTCCTCGTGCAGGAAGGGTTGATTGATCCCGAACGTTTTGTGCCTATGTTTGGCATGTACGGCCTGGCGGAGGCGGTGAACCTGCTGTGCGATAAGGCGGGACAGAATGCACGCTATGGGAAAGATGAGTTCGCCAATCAGCTCGGCTATCGCATCAGCACCCAGCTGGCGGAATTTGTAGAAAACACCCCGGTGAAATATGGCTGGAAGCAGCGCGCGATGCTGCATGCACAATCAGGGATCAGTTCGGACATCGGCACCACGCCGGGCGCACGCCTGCCTTATGGCGATGAGCCGGACCCGATCACCCATCTGCAAACCGTCGCGCCACATCACGCGTTTTATCACGCCGGGATCAGTGACATTCTCACGCTGGATGAAACCATCAAGCGTAACCCTCAGGCGCTGGTGCAGCTGTGCCTCGGGGCGTTTAAAGCCGGAATGCGCGAGTTTACCGCCAACGTGAGCGGCAACGATCTGGTTCGCGTTACGGGTTATATGGTGCGGCTGTCGGATCTGGAAAAATATCGCGCCGAAGGGTCTCGCACCAACACCACCTGGCTGGGCGAAGAAGCCGCGCGCAATACGCGCATTCTGGAACGACAACCTCGCGTGATTAGCCATGAACAGCAGATGCGCTTTAGTAAGTAAGCTAATTCCTTTCTCCTGCGTCGACGGGCCGGGCAGTCGCCTGGCTCTGTTTCTGCAAGGATGTAATCTGCGCTGTAAGAATTGCCACAATCCGTGGACGATGGGACGCTGCAACGACTGCGGGGAGTGTGTGCTGCATTGCCCGCATGAGGCGCTGAGCCTGAGCGCGGGGAAAGTGTGGTGGCAGTCCGATGTGTGTCAGCAGTGTGACACCTGCCTGCATATGTGCCCCCAGCAGGCCACGCCGATGGCGCAGAGTATGAGCGTTGATGAAGTGCTGCAACATATTCGTAAAGCGTCACTGTTTATCGAAGGGATAACCGTTAGTGGCGGTGAAGCGACTACTCAACTCCCCTTTATTGTGGCGCTATTTACCGCGATAAAAACCGATCCGCAGTTGCAACACCTGACCTGCATGGTCGACAGCAACGGCATGCTGAGCGAAACCGGCTGGCAGAAGCTGCTGCCGGTGTGCGACGGCGTAATGCTGGATTTAAAAGCCTGGGACAGCACGTGTCATCGGCAGCTTACCGGCCGCGATAACACGCTGATTAAACAAAGTATTACCTTTTTGTCCGGGCAGAGAAAACTGGCGGAACTGCGCCTGCTGGTTATTCCTGGTCAGGTGGATTATCTACAGCATATTGATGCGCTGGCGGCGTTTATCATACGTACCGGTGACGTACCTGTGCGGCTGAATGCCTTTCATGCGCACGGGGTGTATGGCGAAGCGAAGGACTGGCCGAGCGCCACGCCGGAGGATGTGGAACAGCTGGCGCAAAGATTGCGCGAACGCGGGGTGGATAATTTGATTTTCCCGGCGCTGTACCTGTGATTGCCGGATGCGACGACATCATCTGTAGGCCGGAAAAAACACAGCTGCCATCCGACGAAGTTATGCCTGATGCGCTTCGCTTATCAGGCCTACGGAGCGCACACATTTGTCGGCCGGATACGCCATCCAATCACACATTAAACAACGCCGTGGTATTACGATACAGCGCGTCAGCGATCACGTCCGCAGGTTCCGGGCGCAGTTCGCATAAGACGTCGAAGACTCTTACTACCTGCTCCGGCCGGTTAGGCTGTCCCTGAAAGCCATTGAGCGGCATATCCGGCGCGTCGGTTTCCAGCAACAGCGATTCCAGCGGTAATTGCGCCATTACCTCGCGGGTTTTACTGGCGCGCGGATAGGTAATGGTGCCTCCCACGCCAATTTTGTATCCCAGTTGCACAAAGCGCTCTGCCTGCTGCACGCTCCCGGAAAAACCATGCACCACACCTGTTCGTGGCAAAGCATGGCGTTTCAGGTGCATCGCCAGTTTGTCATGAGTGCGCCGCGAATGCAGGATCACCGGCAGTTCGTAACGCTTCGCCAGCTTTAGTTGCGCTTCCAGCACCCACTCTTGCTTATCGAATTGCGGATCGTCCCGATACAGATCCAATCCAATCTCGCCTAGCGCCACCAGCTTTCGTGGGCGCTTATCCAGCTCCTGTTGCAACTGGTCCAGGCAGTCATCGCTATGTTGTTCAATAACAATGGGATGCAGACCAAGCGCGGCAAACAATGGAGGATAATTTTCCGCTAGCGCCAGTACGCGGGGAAAATTCGCCGCCTGTGTGGCCGGAACGATAATGCTCTGTACACCAACCTCCACCGCGCGCTGAATGCTGGCAGATTCATCGCCGGTAAACGGCGGGAAATCAAAGTGACAATGCGTATCGATAAAACGATAACTCACGCCAAATCCTCATTATCAAACGTCGTGTCGTTCGCCTGAGGCGCATTGGTCACCACTGGCACATGGGCATCGTTGGCCACCGGCGCAGGAGGAACTACCACCGGCCCCGGCACCACAATCTTCGGCGTCTGACGAGGCAGCGGCGCATTTTTCGCCAACAGTTTGCCGACTGTCGCCAGAAAGTAACGACCGCACAGGCGTCCGGTTTTGTAATCTTCCCGCAGTGCCGGAATACGGCTGCCCAACGCCATGCTATGGAGTGGTTTTGGCGGATAGATCTCAAAAATACGCAGCTTGCCCGGCGGCTTCTCAATAAAACTCTGGATAGCACGATAGCTGGTCTCATGATGCTGCACCAGATTCAGAAACGGTTGCAGGCTACTTTCACCCAACCAGCGCTCCATACGTTTGAACCACTGCGGGGTGTAGTACATTTGCGAAGGCACAGTGCGAATCACTACCAACGTTTTTGCCCCCTGCTTCGCTGCCTCCTGCACAGGTATGGCATCACTAACTCCTCCATCCAGATAGTTCACGCCGTCCAATACAACCCCTGTGCGGTAGAACCCGGGAATCGCGCTGGAGGCTCGAATGAGGTCGAGCCAGTTTTGCCGGTTCGGCGAAAAATAGCCGGGCGTGTAATCATCGCCCCGACAGGCGCACATATAAAATGCTTTCCCTGCGGCAAACAGGCGCTCGGCGTTGTCCATCGCCAGCGGCATATGCGTTGCAGTCGAATCCACCAGCCAGTCGAGATCGATCAAGTTTCCCCCGCGCACAAAACGCACCGGGTCAAAAAATTCGCGTCGGGTGGTGTAACGCATAATAACTTTGCGGCCGTAACCGGGCTGGTTACAGAGATAGGCTGAAAGGTTTTGCGCGCCAGCCGACGTCCCATAGTAGAGATCAAAGGGATTGAACTGCGCGCGCATGAACTCATCCAGTACGCCGGCGGTGAAGATGCCTCTTTGTCCCCCGCCCTCGCACACCAGCGCCACACTGCCTGGTTGAAATGGACGTAACGATAACGGCGCAATATTACCGAGCGTGACGGGTATTCTCTGCCCCACCTCTGCCTTCCTGTTGTTTTTGTAATAGAGCAACAAAGTAACGCAAATTGCCTGACGCTAAAACCGTAAAAGCCAGTCCAATGGACTGGCTTAGTAGCAATTTTTCTTTACGGTTTACGTACTAGGGTCGTTTACGCCCGGTAAACAGGCTGACCAGGAACAAAATGATCCCCACCACAAACACAATTTTCGCTGCGCCGGCTGCAGTACCCGCCAGTCCACCAAAACCGAGTGCGGCGGCAATTAACGCGATAACCAGAAATATGATGCCCCATCGAAACATATGCTTCTCCTTTACCATAGTTAATTTCACCGCTTGATATGAGCGCTCAGGCTGCCCATCGGCGATATTTTCAGTGTGGTGCACAACACGCCTCCCGACAAACGTCAGGAGGACGAATTAAGTCTAATTACTGAGTTTTGAGATCGTTTTTGACGCTTTTCACGCCATCAATCGCTTTGGCGATGCTCTCAGCACGATCGCTTTGAGCCTGTGAGTCGACGGTGCCTGAAAGTTGCACAACGCCATCGGTGGTCTCAACTTTCACCTTGCGGGAAGGGACAATATCATCGGCCAGCAGCTTGGCTTTTACCTCACTGGTGATTGCCGTATCGCCCGCATAGCCTTTAACGGAGGTTTCTTTACTATCACGCACATGCAGTTTGTCGCTAACGGAGGTCACGCCCTCAACGCCTTTCGCCACTTTCACCGCTTCTTCGGCCTGTGCCTGGCTTTCAACAAACCCGCTTAGTGTCACCACCTTTTGATCTGTTTTGACGGAAATATCGGTGCTCTTAATGCTTTCGTGGTCCACCAGCGCGGCTTTTACTTTCGCGGTGATGGTGCTGTCATCCATGAAATTACCGACTTTGTTCATAGAGCTATCGACTTTCTGCCCCGCACTTTCGACGCCGGATTGCGCTTTATCCATCGTAGCGTTTTCTGCATAAGCAGAACCCGTTGCAACAGCGGAGGTCAGCATCACGGCCAGCAGCGTTTTAGAAATCTTAAGTCCTGTCATTGTCATCGATGTATTCCTGTATGTTTTGCTAAAAGCTATGCTCTGCCGTTACACGGCCTGAACCAGCAACTAATCTTGTAAGTGGAATAAATATCAGCAATAGACGCTGCAACAGGCAGCCTAAAAAGCATTAAACGCCGATATTTATGTCATCACATTGTTAAATATAGTTCACGATTTCGTGATCGCAGTCAGAATTGATTAAAAAACAGGCAAACAAAAGAAAAACGCGAGGTTTTAAGAACATTCCGCAAGGGATTTAAAAGACAGGAAAAGTTGCAGGACACGGCGGATACCGTGCCCTGGAAGGTCGATTAGTGTTCGCGTGTTTTACGGAACTGAACGTCCGGGTAACGTTCCTGGGTGAGATTCAGGTTAACCATGGTTGGTGCGATATAGGTGAGGTTATCGCCGCCATCAAGAGCTAGCTGAATTTCGTTCTTACGCTTAAATTCTTCGAATTTCTTCACGTCAGAACATTCTACCCAGCGCGCAGTCGCTACGTTGACAGATTCATAAATCGCTTCAACGTTGTACTCGCTCTTCAGACGTGAAACCACCACGTCAAACTGCAGCACACCCACCGCGCCCACGATCAGATCGTTATTGGCGATCGGACGGAATACCTGTACTGCGCCCTCTTCTGACAGCTGAACCAGCCCTTTCAGCAGCTGTTTCTGCTTCAATGGATCCTTCAGGCGAATACGACGGAACAGCTCCGGTGCGAAGTTCGGAATACCGGTGAACTTCATCATTTCGCCCTGGGTAAAGGTATCGCCGATCTGGATAGTGCCGTGGTTATGCAGACCGAGAATATCGCCCGGATACGCTTCTTCCACATGAGAACGGTCACCGGCCATAAAGGTGAGTGCGTCGGAGATCACCACGTCTTTACCAATGCGCACCTGGCGCATTTTCATGCCTTTCTCATACTTGCCGGATACCACACGCATGAACGCCACGCGGTCACGGTGTTTCGGGTCCATGTTGGCCTGAATTTTAAACACGAAACCGGTGAACTTCTCTTCTGAGGCTTCGACGACGCGGGTGTCGGTTTTACGCGGCATCGGCGCAGGCGCCCACTCCACCAGGCCGTCCAGCATATGGTCAACGCCGAAGTTACCCAGCGCGGTACCGAAGAAGACCGGGGTGATTTCGCCCGCGAGGAACAGCTCATGGTCGAACTCGTTGGACGCGCCCTGCACCAGCTCCAGCTCGTCACGCAGCTGCTGCGCCAGGTCTTCACCCACGGCAGCATCAAGTTCCGGGTTGTTCAGACCTTTAACAACACGCACTTCCTGAATGGTGTGGCCTTTACCGGTCTGATACAGGTAAGTTTCATCTTTATAAAGGTGATAGACACCTTTGAACAACTTACCACAGCCAATCGGCCAGGTGATTGGCGCACAGCCGATTTTCAGTTCGTTCTCGACTTCATCCAGCAGCTCCATCGGATCGCGGATGTCACGGTCGAGTTTGTTCATAAAGGTCAGGATCGGCGTATCGCGCAGACGGGTAACTTCCATCAGCTTACGGGTACGATCCTCGACGCCTTTTGCGGCATCGATAACCATCAGGCAGCAGTCCACCGCCGTCAGAGTACGATAGGTATCTTCGGAGAAATCTTCGTGCCCCGGGGTGTCCAGCAGGTTCACCAGGCAGTCATGATACGGAAACTGCATCACAGAGGTGGTAATGGAGATACCACGCTGCTTTTCCATTTCCATCCAGTCAGATTTTGCATGCTGGCTGGAGCCACGGCCTTTTACCGTACCGGCGGTCTGAATGGCCTGTCCGAATAACAGTACCTTTTCAGTAATTGTCGTTTTACCGGCATCCGGGTGAGAAATAATGGCAAAAGTGCGGCGTTTGGCCACCTCTTGCAAATAAGGAGACAACGTCATAGTCAAATCTTCTTAGGTAAGCACGGCAACGGGCCGGGCAAGTTGAATACAAAAAATTGCGGCTATTTTACCCATCAACGGGGGGGAGGCAATCAGTGTTTACACAGGAGCTGCTCCAGTTCGCTTAATGACGCTACGGTCCAGGTCGGCTGAATGCCCGCTGGCTGCTCGCGGTGGTGCGTATTTAGCCAGCAGGTGGATAGCCCGGCGTTAATGCCGCCAAGAATATCGGACTCTGCGGTGTCACCCACCATCAGCACGCGAGAACGGTCAGGATTACCCGCCTGCTCCAGCGCATGGTCAAAAATACGGGGGTCGGGTTTTGCCACCCCAACCTGCTCAGAAATCACCAGCAGGTCGAAATAGTCGCGCAGCCCCGTCCGCTCAAGGCGGATTTGCTGCAACGCGGTAAAGCCGTTAGTAATGATGCCGATTTTCGTTTTATCACGAATCGCATTGAGCAGAGAAACCGCCCCCGGCAACGGTGAGCAGATCTCCGCCATCGCATTGATGAATGCGTCATTAAGCTGGCCCGGTTCAACCTTCAGGCGTTCGGCCCAGCTCTGAAAACGGGCATGCTGCAGTTGTAATGAGGTAATCGCGCCGTTTTGGTAATCCACCCACAGCGGTTTATTCACGGCCTGGTAGTCCTGAAAATCTTCAGCGGTAAAGGTAATGCTATAGTCGAGAAACATCCGCTGTAAGCCGGTAAACGAGTCAAACGTAAACAGCGTTTCGTCGGCATCAAAGAAAATCCAGTCCCACTTCTTCATCATTACACCTTATCTTACATGCTGATTGGCAACGCCATGATGATGGCGTCTTCGTGACCATCGGCCGTTGGATAGTAGTTGCGACGGATCGTCGCCTCGTTAAAGCCTAAGCTTTCGTACAGCACGATAGCGGCCGCATTCGAGGCGCGCACTTCAAGCCACAGGGTCAAAATGCCACGCTTTTCCAGCTCATCGATCAGATGCTCCAGCAGCTCACGCCCCAGGCCCCGGCGCTGAAAGTCAGGATCGACGGCGATATTGAACAACGTCGCTTCATCCAGTACGACCTGCGTAATTGCAAAGGCGGCCATCACGTCGTCAACCCTCAACTGAAAATTGAGGTAGCGATCGCCCTGGTTGCTGGCAAATGTTTTTTCACTCCACGGAAAAGCGTGGGCGCGTTTTTCAATCTGAAATGCTGCGGGTAAATCAGTCGGCTCGAGGGAAGAAATCGTGTTCATATGCGCAGATTTGTTGCCATAGCGCGGCGCGTGCCGCTGGGTTTTCCCGTAATTCATTAAACGCAGGACTCTCGACCTGAGCGCCCTCCAGCAGCAGCGGCTCTTCGGTTCCCAGCCGCCAGCTATTACAGCGACTGCCTTGCGGCAGCATGGCGACACGGTCAGGCGTCAGTTGTAAAACCTGATCCGGGCTAACGGTTAATGCGCGTAAAATATCGCTGATCAACGGTTCGGTTAGCGCGGGTAACTGTGCAGCAACCATCACCAAACGGACATGCGCAGGAATGGAAATCGCGATCTCGCCCTGCAGTGCGCCAGGACGACGCAACGACCACTGCGTAATGCCCAGTTGCTGTAACTGCCAGTCTCGTCGGGATGTCATAGCGAAACACTCCTGTCTATCAGGGGCGCAAATATAGCAAATTTGTCGAATCCGTGCCATCAAACAACTATAATCCCCCGCTGTACAATTTAAGGAGCATTCCATGTCTGCTTTTACCCCGGCAAGTGAAGTCTTGCTGCGCCACAGTGATGATTTCGAACAAAGCCGTATTCTGTTTGCCGGTGATTTGCAGGATGACCTGCCTGCCCATTTTGAAAGCGCCGCCAGCCGTGCGCACACCCAGCAACTTCACCACTGGCAGGTGCTTAACCGCCAGATGGGCGACAACGTCCGCTTCAGCCTCGTCGCGCAGGCCGATGACGTTGCCGATAGCGATACGCTGATCTACTACTGGCCGAAGAATAAGCCGGAAGCCCAGTTCCAGTTGATGAACATTCTGTCGCTGTTACCGGTGGGCACCGATATTTTTGTTGTCGGTGAGAATCGCAGCGGTGTACGTAGCGCAGAGCAGATGCTGGCCGAATACGCACCGTTAAACAAAGTCGACAGCGCACGTCGCTGTGGCCTGTACCACGGTCGTCTGGAAAAACAGCCGGTCTTTGATGCAGAAAAATACTGGGATGAATACCAGACAGAAAATCTGACCATCAAAACGCTGCCGGGCGTCTTCAGCCGTGACGGCCTGGATGTTGGCAGCCAACTGCTGCTCTCCACGCTGACGCCGCACACCAAAGGCAAAGTGCTGGATGTCGGCTGTGGCGCAGGCGTTCTCTCCGTCGCCTTAGCCAGCCACTCGCCGAAAGTGCGCTTAACCCTGTGCGATGTTAGCGCCGCCGCCGTTGAAGCCAGCCGCGCAACGCTTGCAGCCAACGGCATTGAAGGTGACGTCATCGCCAGTAACGTCTTTTCTGACGTGACGGGTCGATTTGATATGATCATCTCCAACCCGCCGTTCCACGACGGTATGCAGACCAGCCTTGATGCAGCACAAACGCTGATTCGTGGCGCAGTGCGTCATCTGAACAGCGGTGGTGAACTGCGCATTGTGGCGAACGCCTTCCTGCCTTATCCGAAGGTACTGGATGAAGTGTTTGGCTTCCACGAAGTTATCGCGCAGACCGGGCGCTTCAAGGTCTATCGCACCATCATGACGCGTCAGGCGAAAAAAGCCTAACTGCTCCAGGCCAGATAAGGCGTTTACGCCGCCATCCGGCGTGACACCGAGCAACGCCGGATGGCGCTATCGCTTATCCGGCCTGCATAAAACACCAAAGCCGAAGAAACGCCTTTTTTTTCGGCAATCACGTTAAGTTCGATAATTAACAGTTGACGCCCTGCATAAAATCTCTAAAATCCGCCCCCGTGGTAACGATACTTTTTGAGTGTCGATGGTATGCGAAGGTGGCGGAATTGGTAGACGCGCTAGCTTCAGGTGTTAGTGTCCTTTCGGACGTGGGGGTTCAAGTCCCCCCCCTCGCACCATAATCCACGTTGATATTGCTCGCACTGGGCGAAGGTGGCGGAATTGGTAGACGCGCTAGCTTCAGGTGTTAGTGTCCTTAGGATGTGGGGGTTCGAGTCCCCCCCCTCGCACCAACGAGGCGATATCAAAAAAATAAGATGACTGTGCGAAGGTGGCGGAATTGGTAGACGCGCTAGCTTCAGGTGTTAGTGTCCTTAGGATGTGGGGGTTCGAGTCCCCCCCCTCGCACCAATTATCTTATTTCCCTCTCGATTTCCTTCTCTGTTTTGTTCATCCCTGATTCCAGTTCATCATTACCAAAACAATGCCACCAATCAGTGCCGCGCATGAAGGTAACAAAACAAAGTGCCGTAAACGTTTGTGGTACAGCATGAGCGAAGTCAGCAGTAATCCTAATACAATCATCACCTTCCATACGTAGACCGACAGGTCGCTATATGCCATCCCGGCAATCAGCATTCCCGGCAGCAGAACACCCCATCCACTGCCCAGCGTACGTTGCAACATGATTTCACCTATGACATTGATAATGATAACCAATATCATATGATAAAATTTCTCATTTGTCAGCTGTGAAGCACTATCAATTATATGAGTTTTACTTAACGATTGATGACATGAATAATCCAAGGTGATAAATTGCTCACCGGTTAGCTCTTCAACTAAAAACAATAAAAACCTCTGCGAATGATACCCCGTTCGTTATTTGTTTTATTTACCAACACACCTTCGTACATTGCAGATAACTAACAATATTTACCTATGACAGTACAATCCTGGCGAACTCTGCGCACAAAAAAATACCAACTCTCTTTACGACTGTTTCTACTGCTCAACGCAGTCTCCGCGCTGTTTACGCTTTTTTTCCCTCTGTTTGCGGTCAAAGCCTTATCAGTACCGGCGTTGCTGATGCTGGTGATGAGTACACTGCTGCTGGTATGGCATGGGAAATACGCGGATAAAAGAATTAATCTCCCTTTTATTTCAATCGTTTTTGGCTTGTTATGGGCGTTACATATATTCTTGAAATATAACGCTCTAGGTCAGAATGATTATTATTTCCTGTTAATAGCGCTGCTCAGCGTACTGTTTATTGGCTCTATCGCTTTTGCCAATAATATCATCGCGTTTACGCTCCACTCACTCCCCTCCGTCGCCGTTTGTTTATGGCTTAACGGCAGCGAACATGGTTTGCGGATTTTCTATTTTATGGCGCTGCCTATGGCCGGTATCGCCATCCAGCATGTGATACAAAAGCGCTACGATGGATTCGCTCAGCAACTGATGTACAAACTGCTGGAGGAGAGGGAAACCCTGAACGGGCTCAGCATGCTCGACCCGCTAACCGGTTTGTATAATCGCCGGGGGCTGCAACACCGGCTCGATACGCTGTTGGCTCTGAGTAATTCGAGGCACTTCGTTCTGCTGTTGGATATCGACCATTTCAAATCCTATAACGATCATTACGGACATATGATGGGCGACCAGGCGTTGATCCGTGTTTCTGCCGCCATCCGAGACTCCGTACGCTCCCGGGATGTAGTGGCGCGTTTTGGCGGTGAAGAATTTATGATTTTGCTGACCGCGGTCGATCCACAGCAGGCCCAGGCTGCCGCCGAACGTATCCGCCAGAAAGTGTACGACCTTAAAATCCCTCACATGTTTAATGAGAGCGTGGCAACCAACGTAACCGTCAGTATCGGCATTGCACCTCTGGTAGAACAGGATATCGATGCTGCTATCGCCAAAGCGGATAAAGCCCTTTACGAGGCCAAGAATCTTGGGCGTAACAATACCCTGGTCAGCGATGAGCTGCGGGTAAACTGCCCCTCTACCTGAGCTTTCTGTGCGCTGCCGCTCGGGATGGCGACAAAGATCTTGCCATCGCTCAATGTCAATTATAGGATTAGCAATCATTATCATTAAGATTAACATCCTTATATCGACATGGCTTATCGTTCCGCACCGATCGTTGAAGATGTCATCTGGCGTAGCCATCTCCCCTCAGAGATGCCCTCGCTGGCTGCTGCCGTACGCGCAACGATAGCCAAAACTCGCGAGCACCTGCTGGACTTCATTCGTCTTGACGAAACGCCTGTGCCAGGTGCAATGACGCTGCATGAATGGACACAACCGGCGACGCTTAGCTCGTTGCTGGCCGTTTATTCAGACCATATCTATCGCAACCAGCCCACGCTACCCCGCGAAAAAAAGCCCCTGATTTCTCTTTGGGCGCAATGGTATATCGGCCTGATGATGCCTCCGTTAATGGTGGCCCTACTGACGCAAAAAGAGGCTATCGACGTCTCTCCTGAACATATGCGCGTAGAGTTTCACGAAACGGGCCGTGCGGCCTGCTTCTGGATCGACGTCCATCAGGATCACCAGGCAACAGCTCTGTCCCCTCAACAACGCATGGAAACGCTGATTCTCTCAGCGCTGACGCCGGTTGTGCAGGCGCTGGAAGCGACGGGCGAGATCAACGCGAAGCTTATCTGGAGCAACACCGGATATTTAATTCACTGGTATTTAACGGAAATGAAGCCGTTGCTAGGTGAGGAACTGCTGACCACGCTGCGCCAGACCTGCTTTTTTGAGAAACAACTCTCCTGCGGTCAGGATAACCCTCTGTGGCGAACCGTTGTTCCGCGCGAGGGGCTGTTAGTACGCAGAACCTGCTGCCAACGCTATCGCCTGCCTGACGTTCAGCAATGCGGAGACTGCACGCTGAAGTAAGCGAGGAGCCGTAGCCCCTCGCCAGATATTTATGCAACCTGCTGGTTTTCCTCTTCCATACGCTGCGCTTCTTCTTTTTCCTGCGCCAATAGCTGCTTTTCGTAGACTTTAAAGAACGGGAAGTAGATAACGGCCGACACCAGCGCCAACAGCACCACCAGAATAGCCGCACGATAATCCCAGCCTAATGCCCATGCCGCGCCAACCGGTGCCGGTGCTGTCCAGGGAACCACTGAAATGACCCGCCCAATTAAATCCAGTTTCATCGCCGCCCAGGCCAGTACCGCATTCACCATTGGGGCCAGCAGGAAAGGGATAAAAAACACCGGGTTCATGACAATCGGCGTACCAAAAATCACCGGTTCGTTAATATTAAAAATGCTGGGGACTACGCTCAAACGTCCAATCGAGCGTAGATGAGCGGAACGACTACGCAGATAGCAAATCACCAACCCCATCGTCGCGCCGGAACCACCCACCACAATGAAGAACGTCCAGAACGCTTCCATAAAGATATGTGGTAACGGCGCGCCCTGCGCCAGCGCTGACTGGTTCATCCCAAGATTAGTTAGCCAGAACATTTGCAGCATTCCCGACACAATTGCCGCGCCGTGAATACCCGCAAACCACAATAGGTGGCCAATCAATACCGCCAGAAGTATCGCCGGCAGAGAATCTGCAGCCGACACCAGTGGTTTAAAGATGGACATAATGGCCTGCGGGATCAGCATGTCAAACTGCGACTGTATCACCAGACTCAGCGGGTAAAGCGTCAGTACTACCACCAGCACCGGGATCAGCAGATCGAAAGAGTTTTTGATCATCGGCGGCACCTGATCGGGTAAACGGATGCCGATGTTGTGCGCCTTCAGGAAGCGCATCATTTCAACACAGTAAATGGCCACCAGGATGGCGGTGAAAATCCCCGTTCCTCCCAGGCTATCAACCGGCATTGTGCCTTTGGTTTTTGGCGCGGCAATCAGCAAAAAAGCCATGATTGATAGCATCGCACACATAAACGGATCTAACTGATGCGACTTCACATAGTGCTTACCCAGGTTATAAGCAATAGCCGCACATATGTAGACCGACATAATCCCCATCGTCATATCAAACGGGGTGAGAATTTGGCCTTCAAACTGTTTTGCCAGATCCAGCCACACGCGGGCGAATCCCCAGGTGGTATCCGGAGAAAAAGGCGGGTAGGCAAAAACCAGCAGAAAAGAGCCTACAATCATAAAAGGCATCGCCGAAATAAAACCGTCGCGAATGGCCATTACATGTCGTTGCGAAGAGATGCGCCCGGCGACAGGACTAACGTAATTTTCAACAAAACGGAAAATCACGTTAAACACAACATGGTTAGTAGACATAGCCGTTCTCCCGTTGTGCAAAACCCTGCAACGGTGCTGGCATCAACACCGCCACCACGTAAAGCCCATTACCACTTTTCGCAACCGTGCCGGGAGGAACACCAGCGCTACCGCTTTTCGAGTTAAGTTTCATAGATGGCTCTTATTATGTGATACAGAGGAAGTGACAACTTCAGTATTAATCGTCATTTCAGCATTCTGCAACCGGTTACTGTAACCGGTTTCTTTGATTGTGAAGAAGATCGAAAAACTGCTAATGTTGCTATGTTGTTACAATAAAATATTTACAGTGTGGTTGCCCCTATGACAAATTACATCCTGCAGTTTTCTGCTGTGCAGGGCTATCTGTAAGCGATAGGGAGAGAAGAATGAGTTTGCAATCAGTACGCCAATTCCTGGCGCAACATGCACCAGATATCGAGATCATCGAATTAAACCAGAGCACAGCAACCGTTGATCTGGCAGCAAAAGCCCATAACGTTGAACCTGGCCAAATAGCGAAAACACTTTCGCTAAAGGTGAAGAACGATATCATCCTGGTCGTAGCAAAAGGCGATGCCCGACTGGATAATAAAAAGCTAAAGAGTACGTTCGGTGCCAAAGCCCGAATGTTAAGTAGTGATGAGGTCGTGAACGCGACGGGGCACCCCGTTGGCGGCGTTTGCCCCTTCGGATTAGAAACACCGATATCAGTGTACTGTGATGTTTCTCTGAAACACTACGCTGAAGTGCTGCCTGCCGCAGGTGCCATCCACAGCGCGGTTCGCATCACGCCTGAAAGGATGGCTGAACTGGCTTCTGCCACCTGGGTTGACGTGTGTCAGTAATGTTTCACACGCTAAACCTGCGGCCAAACCCGGCAAGAAACACGTCAACGTTGCCCGTCACGAAACCGCCTGCATAAAAGGCGCTGGCTCTCCAGCACGCAGATACAGCAGGATATCGGCCGCATCCAGTAACCCGGCATCCGAGCTGACCCCCAGTTTGGACATCACATTAAATTTGTGTGCCCGAATGGTTTTGATGTTCCGTTCAAGCTGAACAGCAATCTGTGGCATCGAATAGCCATTCGACATAAAGCGCAGTATTTCTCGTTCTGTCGGACTGAGCATACGGCTTTGATTAATATACCAATGGTTTTTCGTGCCTTCGGTTCCCCGGCCAGGGCTGCTTAACGCCGTAAATAACGCGTCCTGCAACACCGTTAACGAAGAAGCTTTACTCACAACGCCATCTAACGGCAAGGGGGACAGGGAACCAATTAAACGCGCTTCAGCGTCATCATCGGCAATCACCACACGGCGAATCCGCGGATAATTTATCGCCAGCTCCGTTAAATAGGCCAACCCTGCTCTGCGATCGCTTCTGATTGCAGAGAGGGAAAAAATAACTGCCGAAAACGACATCTTTAACATTGCCTGGCTAAAAGCGGGCTGGTTTGAAAAGAGATGAAGTTTATATTGGTCATCCGGTATGGTATTAAATAAACTCTTAATACCCACGCTGCTCATCGTGCACTTTTCTACCAGTGCAACGTTTCTTTTGATGATTCTGCTTTCCATTCCGTGGTTTCTCCATAAACTGAAGGTAAATTAAGTTCTCGCGATCCTTGAGAACTATTTATCCAGGCATACATTTCTGCATTGCTATTTATCGACAAGCGACGCATAGCGCTATTCTTTTGGGCACTTATTGTTTTATTGCTTTTTTTCAGCAACGCCGCAATCTGATTGATTCCCCAGCCTTTCCCAAGGAGGCGCAATACTTTCCTTTCAGAGAGAGTGAGAACGATAGATCGTGCGCTATGATCTAACAATTGTGGCATAGCGGGCGGAGAGAGCAGCGCCTTGCTTATTCTCTCTGCGCGTGTATTTCCCGCGTGAATGACATTCACTAAACTTTCAATCGGCTCTGCGTCAGAGAGCAGCGAACTGACAGGACACATCAGTAGTTCAACAGCCAGAGGATAAAAAATACGAGATACGAGAAATACCCAGTGAATATCACGATATTGAGATAATAAAGAATAATATTGTTCGCAGACTGAACGAGGATAATTGCAGTCTCCGGTTAAATCAGCAATCACCAAATCAGCACACCGTAGCTGTAATAACGTCAGTTCTTCAACAGAACGACAGTAGGTAAGTTCGTAATCGGCGAACTGCGCCTGCATTACACCTTTAAGTCCGGTTTGTATAATCGGTGATTTACTAATAATAATTGCGTTTTTGCAGCGTCCTGGCAACATATCCCCTCCACACTCACCAGTCCGTAATCGTACTTAATTCAAATTTCCCAATAAAATTAATAGCTATTAATTCACGGGAAAATACTCCGAACAATAAACGGGGTGAATTGCTTATCCTTGGTATTTTCTAAAATAAAAGTATTGGTACTACAATCCAAATAATGCAAAACTGGCAAGCTATTATTACATAATTGCGCATGAATACATTATTTGTACAATTAAAATAACTACAATAGATCGTTAGCATGGCTTACGTATTTGCCATACGGGAAAATAACGCTACATTTCAAACATGCCTCCCCCTCGTACCTTAACTAGCGGGGGAGTTAAGATGCCATAACTGTATCATCTGCGTCTTTTTTCGACACAAAGATTGATCTTAGCCAGAGCCAGCGTGCTCATGCTTCATGATAAAAAGAAGATATTCGTCACTCAAAGAGATCCTTTTCAGTCAGAGCGAGCCATGCAAACAGAGCAGTCGTCACAGCGAACGGTTACACGGTTATGTATTCAATGCGGACTTTTTTTACTTCAGCATGGGGCAGAAAGCGCTCTGGTTGACGAGTTATCCAGCCGCCTCGGGCTGGCACTTGGCATGGATAGCGTAGAAAGCGCCATCTCCTCTAACGCTATCGTCCTGACCACCATTAAAGACGGGCAATGCCTGACATCAACGCGAAAAAATCAGGATCGCGGCATTAATATGCACGTCGTGACGGAAGTGCAGCACATTGTCATTTTGGCGGAACATAAACTGCTGGATATTAAAGGAGTAGAGAAACGCTTTAGCCAGATTAAGCCGCTACGCTATCCAAGATGGTTGGTCGCCTTTATGGTCGGTTTGTCCTGCGCCTGCTTTTGTAAACTCAATAACGGCGGATGGGATGGTGCGGTGATCACCTTTTTCGCCAGCATGGTGGCGATGTATATCCGCCAGATTCTGGCGTCTCGGCATTTGCACCCACAAATCAATTTTTGCATCACCGCCTTTGTGGCGACCACCATTTCAGGTTTGCTGCTGACGTTGCCGACCTTTAGCAATACTCCGACTATCGCGATGGCCGCCAGCGTGCTGTTGCTGGTTCCGGGCTTTCCGTTGATCAACTCCGTCGCGGATATGTTTAAGGGACACATTAATACCGGCCTTGCTCGCTGGGCTATTGCCAGTCTGCTTACGTTGGCGACCTGTATTGGCGTGATCGTATCGATGACCTTATGGGGGCTGCGCGGATGGGCGTGATCGATTTCATACTGGCGCTGATGCAGGATATGATCCTGTCGGCGATCCCGGCGCTTGGCTTTGCCATGGTATTCAATGTCCCCCATCGGGCGCTCCCATGGTGCGCATTACTCGGCGCACTCGGTCACGGCTCACGAATGGTGATGATGACCGCAGGGTTTAATATTGAATGGTCAACCTTTATGGCGTCGCTGCTGGTCGGCTGCATTGGGATCCAGTGGTCGCGCTGGTATCTGGCGCATCCGAAAGTCTTCACCGTCGCAGCAGTAATCCCGATGTTCCCTGGGATCTCCGCCTACACCGCCATGATCTCAGCCGTAAAAATCGGCCATTTTGGTTACAGCGAAGTGCTGATGATTACCCTACTGACCAATTTCCTGAAAGCCTCATCGATTGTCGGTGCGCTCTCCATCGGTCTGTCCGTGCCAGGATTATGGCTGTATCGCAAACGCCCACGCGTTTGATGGTGTACTTTCTTTAATACCATGCAGAGAGGGGAATCTCCCCCTCACCTGCTGCTCTCCTTCTTCTCTGTGTTACTATAAAAGCAGTCCCCTTCTCGGTTGTTGTTCAGTATTGAGAAACATTATGCCCTGCAAAATTTTGACGCCGGACGTCACGAGCATTGACGCCTTACTACACGATCACCACGCCGTGCTGGCCAGGTCTGCGGGTGGCGCCGTAGCCGTATTCGCTAACAATGCACCAGCGTTTTACGCGGTGACGCCTGCGAGACTGGCTGAGCTGTTGGCGCTTGAGGAGAAACTGTCACGCCCGGGAAGCGATGTGACATTGGATGATCAATTTTATGAAGATCCGCAAGCCGCTCCCGTTGCCGTGCCAATGGGGAAATTTGCAATGTACGCTGCCTGGCAGCCTGATGCCGACTTTCAGCGTCAGGCCGCTTTATGGGGCGTAGCGTTGCGAGAGCCGGTCACCGCTGAAGAACTGGCCTCATTTGTTGCCTACTGGCAGGCTGAAGGCAAAGTCTTTCACCATATTCAGTGGCAGCAAAAACTGGCGCGCAGCATTCAGATTGGACGGGCCAGCAATGGCGGAATGCCAAAGCGCGATGTGAACAGCGTCAGTGAACCTGACAGCCACATTCCACCGGGTTTTAGAGGATAACGATGAAAAACGTTGGCGACCTGATGAAACGTCTGCAAAAAATGATGCCACCTAATGTCGAACCCGCCTTTAAAACGGGCGAGGAACTGCTGGCATGGCAAAAAGAACAAGGTGAAATTCGTGCCGCAGCGCTGGCCCGCGAAAACCGGGCCATGAAAATGCAGCGCACATTCAACCGTTCCGGTATCCGTCCGCTGCATCAGAACTGCTCGTTCGAAAACTATCGGGTAGAGTGCGAAGGTCAGATGAACGCCCTGAGCAAAGCCCGCCAGTACGTTGAAGAGTTTGACGGCAACATCGCCAGCTTTATCTTCTCCGGCAAACCCGGCACCGGCAAAAACCATTTAGCCGCCGCCATCTGCAACGAACTGCTGCTGCGCGGTAAGTCAGTGCTGATCATTACCGTGGCCGATATCATGTCGGCGATGAAAGAAACGTTCAGTAATCGTGAAACCAGCGAAGAACAGCTGCTCAACGATCTGAGCAATGTGGATCTGCTGGTGATCGACGAGATCGGCATGCAGACCGAATCCCGCTATGAAAAAGTGATCATTAACCAGATTGTCGATCGCCGTTCGTCCTCAAAACGTCCGACCGGTATGTTAACTAACAGCAATATGGATGAAATGAACAAGCTGCTCGGCGAGCGCGTGATGGATCGTATGCGCCTTGGCAACAGCCTGTGGGTCATTTTTAACTGGGAAAGCTACCGTAGTCGGGTCACCGGTAAAGAGTATTAACGTATTAGGACCACTCCTGAGACCGCCAGCGCTATACTGCGCTGAAAAGGCATAACACGAGTTGCATATAATGATGAAAACTACCAAACGTCTGCTGTGCTGTGCGCTTGCCGCCAGCACGCTCATCTCTACCAGCGTTTTCGCCGCCTCCTGGCAGGATTCGCTCTCCAGCGCGGCCAGTGAGCTGAGCAAACAAAGCTCCGGCTCGCAAAGCAGCTCGTCGCTCTCTTCCCTGACCAGCCTGCTGAATGGCAGCAATCAGTCGTTGACCTCCAGCAGCATGAATAACGCCGCCGGGATCCTGGAATATTGCGCGAAACAGAAGCTGGCCTCGGTCACCGACACGCAAAACGTCAAAAATCAGGTGCTGGATAAACTGGGCCTCAGCGCGCCAGAACAGAAACAAGATACCAACTATATGGATGGTATTCAGGGTCTGCTCAACGCCAAAGATGGTCAACAGCTGGATCTGAACACAATTGGCAACAGCTCGCTGGCGAAGCAGGTAAAAACCAAGGCCTGCGATCTGGTGTTAAAACAGGGTATGAACTTCATTTCCTGACGCACGACATGCCGCGTATAACCTGCGCGGCATCTACTGATTTTCGCTAATACATTCACATTCCAAATAAATAGTAATTCCCCACAAAAACGCGCATATCTAAACCAATTCTGAATAACAACGTAATTTAATGTCACTACAATTGCAGCAATGTAACAACGCTATTACATTGTGCTTTCCCCTAATGATTAGCCTGCCAGGCAATTGCCCGGTTTACTGAGGATCGACCGTTGTCAGAATTAATCTCCATCACTCTGTTTCTCGCTTCAGTGCTGATTTACGCCTGGAAAGCGGGTCGCAACACCTGGTGGTTTGCCGCCACGTTAACGGTGCTGGGGATTTTTATTGTCTTGAATATCACGCTGTACGCCAGTGACTATTTCACCGGCGACGGGATCAATGACGCGGTTCTCTATACGCTGACCAACAGCCTGACCGGTGCAGGTATCGGCAAATATATCCTGCCGGGCGTTGGGATCGCGCTGGCGCTGACGACCGTTTTTGTCGCTCTCGGCTGGATCCTGCGCCGCCGTCGCCATCATCCACATCATGTGGGTTACAGTCTGCTGGCCCTGCTGCTGGCGCTGGCTTCTGTTGACGCCAGCCCGGCGTTTCATCAGATAACCGAACTGGTGAAGTCGCAGTCGCGCGATGGCGATCCGGATTTCCCAACGTATTACAAAGAGCCGTCGAAAACCATTCCCAACCCGAAGCTGAACCTGGTGTATATCTACGGTGAGAGCCTCGAACGCACCTATTTTAATAACGACGCGTTCCCGGATCTGACCCCGGAACTCGGTGCGTTGAAAAATGAAGGTCTGGATTTCAGCAACACCATGCAGCTGCCGGGTACGGATTACACCATCGCTGGCATGGTCGCCTCCCAGTGCGGTATTCCGCTGTTTGCGCCGTTTGAAGGCAACGCCTCGGCATCAGTTTCCAGCTTCTTCCCCAACAATGTCTGTCTGGGCGATATCCTGAAAAACTCCGGCTATCAAAACTACTTTGTGCAGGGTGCCAACCTGCGCTTTGCTGGCAAAGACGTGTTTCTGAAATCTCACGGCTTTGATCATCTGTACGGTGCAGAAGAGTTAAAAAGCGTAGTGGCGGACCCGGCCTATCGTAACGACTGGGGATTCTACGACGATACCGTGCTGGACGAAGCGTGGAAAAAATTCGAAGAGCTTTCACGTTCGGGCCAGCGTTTTTCACTGTTTACCCTGACCGTGGATACCCATCATCCGGATGGATTTATCTCACGTAGCTGCAACCGTAAACGTTATGACATCGACGGAAAAGCCAACCAGTCGTTCAGCGCGGTCAGCTGCAGCCAGGAAAACATTGCCGAATTTATCAATAAAATCAAAGAATCGCCGTGGTTTAAAGATACCGTTATAGTGGTATCTTCCGATCATCTGGCGATGAACAACACCGCGTGGAAGTATCTGAACAAGCAGGATCGCAACAACCTGTTCTTCGTACTGCGCGGCGACCAACCGCAACAGGACACGCTGGCGGTAAAGCGTAACACGATGGATAACGGCGCAACGGTACTGGATATTCTCGGCGGTGATAACTTTATCGGCCTTGGCCGCAGCAGCTTGTCGAGCGAATCCGTGTCGGAAGTGTTCCTGAACATCAAAGAAAAAATGCTGGCGTGGAAGCCCGATATCATTCGCCTGTGGAATTTCCCGAAAGAGATGAAAGAGTTCACCGTCGACCAGGACAAAAATATGATCTCTTTCTCCGGCAGCCATTTCCGTCTGCCGCTGCTGCTGCGCGTCTCGGACAAACGCGTTGAGCCGTTGCCGGAAAGCGAATACTCGGCTCCACTGCGCTTCCAGCTGGCGGATTTCGCCCCGCGCGATAACTTCGTCTGGGTCGATCGCTGCTACAAAATGGCACAACTGTGGGCACCGGAGCTGGCGCTCTCTACCGACTGGTGCGTATCGCAGGGGCAGCTGGGCGGACAGCAAATCGTACAGCACGTCGATAAAGCTAAGTGGAAAAGTAAAACCGTATTTAAAGACACGGTGATCGACATGGAGCGCTATAAAGGTAATGTCGATACGCTGAAAATTGTCGATAACGACATTCGCTACAAAGCAGATAGCTTCGTTTTCAACGTGGCGGGTGCGCCGGAAGAGGTCAAACAGTTTAGCGGCATATCACGCCCCGAATCCTGGGGACGCTGGTCTAATGCGCAACTCAGCGAAGAAGTAACGATTGAGTACAAAGCTCCGCTACCGAAGAAATTCGATCTGGTCATCACCGCGAAAGCTTTCGGCGACAATGCCAATCGCCCTATTCCCGTGCGCGTTGGCAACGAGGAACAGACGCTGGTGTTAGGCCATGACGTCACCACCACCACCTTACATTTCGATAACCCGGCGGATGCCGATACGCTGGTAATTGTTCCACCCGATCCGGTCGCCACCAACGAGGGTAATATTCTCGGTCACTCACCGCGTAAGCTGGGGGTCGGGATGGTTGAAATCAAAGTAGTGGCTCAGGGTTCGTAACATGAAAGGCCTGATAGCGCTTTGCTTATCAGGCCTATCGTGAACCAAATGTATTGTCTGAAAAAAAACAGCGCCCAACACCACACCGGGCGCTGCATGGCAACCTTATTCCAGACCGTTCACCGTCTGGCGCATACCCTGCACCAGAATCATCTCCAGATTGGCCGTGACCTGCCCGGCAAGGCCAGGTAACAACGTCAAATCCTCTCCCCAGTGCGCCGCATCGCCAAGCACGGCATCCACCAGTTCACGCAGCGTTAAATCATTGCCAACTCGCGGCCACAGGCTGGCATAGAGGCTTACCCACTGCTCATCATCCTGTATTGGATAGCGTTCCCCGTCGCGTTCTGCACGATAAAACGCCAGCAGCGCAGCGAGGGCAAACGTTAACCGCACGGGCCAGCGCCCATTGTGCTGACCCGCCAGCAGCTGCGGCAAAATTCGGGTGCGGAATTTGGTCATCCCATTAAGCGCAATGGAAAGCAACTGGTGGCGAATGTAGGGGTTCTGAAAACGCCCGCTCACCGCGTCGGCAAATTCACGCAATTCGTCCGCCGGGAGATCCAACACCGGAATAATCTCCTCACTAATCGCTCGTTCGACAAAGCGGCGGACATCAGCATCCTGCATCGCCTCACCAACGGTCTCCAGCCCGCACAGCCACGCGACCGGCACCAGAGCCGTATGCGCACCATTGAGGATAGCGACCTTGCGCTCTTTGTACGGTTTGATATCGCTCACCACCCGGATATTCAGCGGACACTGCGCCAGCTTCAGCTCCTCTGCCAGCCACTGCGGCCCCTGGATCACAAACAGGTAAAAATGCTCCGCGGTATCGAGAAACGCATCGTGATAGCCTAGCGTAGCCTCCAGCGCAGCGGCTTCTTCACGCGGATAGCCGGTGACAATACGGTCGACCAGCGTGGAACAGAACGTGTTTGCCGTCTCCACCCAGTCGGCAAATGCCGGAGGAAGTTGCCACTCCTGCGCATACCGCAGCACCAGCGTTTTGAGCGCCTCACCGTTATAGTCGATAAGCTCGCACGGGATAATTACCCAGCCCTTATCCACCGCGCCCGCAAAGTGGTTAAAGCGCTCCAACAGCAGGCGTGTCAGCTTGGCCGGAAAACTCACCGGCGGCGCATCATCCACACGGTCCGCTGCGTGATAGCTAATTCCGGCTTCGGTGGTATTCGAAAACACAAAACGGATGTCCGCATTGTGCGCCAGCGCCAGATACGCCGCGAAATCCTGATACGGATTGATTTCGTTATTCACCGAACGGATAAGCCGCGCCTCACTCACCGCCTCGCCCTGCTCGTTTAGCCCGCGAATAAGCGTGGTATACAGCCCGTCCTGGATATTCAGCGACGGCGGAAAATCGGTATTGATCGGGCGAACGATGGTCACGCCAGCGTTCAGATCGGTTTGCTCGTTGAGGATATCCAGTTGCCAGTCAACAAACGCCCGCAGGAAGTTACCTTCACCAAACTGGATCACGCGCGTTGGGTAGCTGGCCCCCGGAAAATCACGTCGATTCAATGTCTTCATCGCATTTCCCCTCTCAGAACGTGATCACGCCTTTAATCAGTTCACGGTTATTAATCACATCCCGTTCGTAGATTTCTGCCAGTGTGGCAAACGCGTAACGGTGCGTGAGCATCATGTCGGCGGTCAGTTTACCTTCCGACATCAGACGGCCCACTTTGGCGAAATCTTCCGGCGTGGCGTTGCGACTGCCCATCATGGTGGTCTCTTTCTTGTGGAACTCAGGGTCAGAAAACTGCAAATCACCTTTGAACAGCCCAACGAAAACAATGCTGCCGCCATGACGAATCAAATTCACCGTGTTATTCATCGCATGCTGATTCCCCGTGGCATCAATGACCTTTTGCGCCAGCGAACCGCCAAACTGGTCACGCAGTTGCGCATCAAAATCTTCAGCGGATGGGTCGATAACCGGGAGTCCCAACCGGGAAGACACGTGCTCCCGGCGTGCTGGACTGGTATCGGCGACCACCACCTGTGCGCCATCGGCTTTGGCAATCGCTGCCGCCCCCAGACCAATCGGACCAGCGCCGACCACCAGCACCTGCTCACCCGGAGCCACCGCCGCCCGGCGTACCGCATGCGCGCTGATGGCATAAGGCTCAATCAGTGCCGCCGCCTGCGGGTCAATCCCCTGCGCATCCAGCAGGTTGGTCACCGGAACGGACAGATATTCACTGAAACCGCCATCCTGGTGCACACCAATCACTGAAATCTTCTCGCAGCAGTTAGTGCGCCCGCTCAGGCATGCCGGACACTGCTGGCAGGCCACGTAAGGAATAACCGCCACCTGCTGACCATTTTTCAGATTCTGTATATTCTTACCCAGACCGACAATTTCCCCACATATTTCATGCCCTAATACACGCGGGTAGCTGAAAAAAGGCTGATTGCCACCCCAGGCGTGAATATCGGTACCACAAATCCCTACCGACTTAATTTTAATTAATGCTTCACCCTCACCCGGAATAGGTATTTCGCGCTCTTTCCAGACTAATTTTTTAGGTTCCTGGCAAATCAACGTATTCATCGTAGACATGATTCTGCTCTCCTGTTTTTTTGTTGCCTCAGATATCAACGAAAATAAAAAAGACGGAGAAAGCAGAAATACAATCTGTGAATCCCAGCGCATAAAAATGTTTTAAATCGGGTTTTAATAGATAAAAAGGAGAAGCCATGAGCCGTTCGCAGAACTTACGCCACAATGTGATTAACCAGATAATCGATGATATGGCGCGTGGTCATATCCCTTCCCCACTCCCCTCACAAAGCGCACTGGCGGAGATGTACAACATCAGCCGCACCACCGTGCGCCATATGCTGAGCCACTTAGGCGAGTGCGGCGTTCTGACCCAGGTCGGCAGCCACTACGTCATCGTGCGAAAACCCGACCATGACGATGGTTTTGCCTGCACCACCGCCTCCATGACCGAGCAAAACCGGATTTTTGAACAGGCGTTTTTCACCATGATCAACCAGCGACAGCTGCGTGCAGGCGAGAGCTTCTCCGAACTGCAGCTTGCCAGAGCTGCAGGCGTCAGCCCGGTGGTAGTACGGGAATATCTTTTAAAATTCGAACGTTACAACCTGATTAAAAACGAAAAACGCGGCCAGTGGAGCATGAAGCAGTTCGATCAGGCCTATGCGGAACAGCTGTTTGAACTCAGAGAGATGCTGGAAACGCATTCTCTGCAGCATTTCCTCAATCTGCCTGACGATGACCCGCGTTGGTTGCAGGCTAAAACGCTGCTGGAGCGCCATCGGATCCTACGCGACAGCATTGGCAGCAGCTTTCGCATGTTCTCGCAGTTAGATCGTGAGTTCCATGCTTTGCTACTCTCTGCTGCCGATAATGTATTTTTTAATCAATCACTTGAAATCATCTCCGTGATTTTCCACTTCCACTATCAGTGGGATGAGAGCGACCTCAAGCAGCGTAACATCATTGCCATTGATGAGCATATGACCATCCTCAGCGCGCTAATATGTCGCAGCGACCTGGATGCCACCCTCGCGCTCTGTAACCATTTGAATTCAGCCAAACAATCGATGATTCGCTCCATCAACCAGGGTTGTAACGTCGCTCATTAAGTACCGATAAAAAACAGCAAATCATTACCGGGAGCACGATTTTATAAAAATAAAAACGCCTGAAAAATACCTCTTGCCTATGCTCACGCTAAGTCGACTGCATTAAAAATTTTTGTGAGCAGTGATGAGCAAATTGATTCATCACTGGTATTTTTTCAATACTGCACAGTCCTGCTGTGTGAAAAATAAATTATTGAGGTTCAGGAGTCCGGCGTGGAAAAAAATAATATTACCCTCGACCCAAGTTCTTCGTTTGGCACGTCGTCATCTGCGGATATTAATGTTCCGCCTGAGGGCATGGTGCAACGCAGTAGCCGAATTAAACGTATCCAGACCACAGCAATGATTTTATTATTTTTTGCTGCGGTGATTAATTACCTCGACCGCAGCTCACTGTCGGTCGCCAACTTAACGATTCGTGAAGAACTGGGGTTGAGTGCCACGCAAATCGGCGTGCTGCTGTCGGTATTCTCTCTTGCTTACGGTATTGCGCAACTGCCCTGCGGTCCGCTGCTGGATCGCAAAGGTCCGCGCATTATGCTGGGACTGGGGATGTTCTTCTGGTCGCTGTTTCAGGCGATGTCCGGCATGGTACACAGCTTCACCCAGTTTGTGTTGGTGCGTATCGGGATGGGGATCGGCGAAGCGCCAATGAACCCGTGCGGCGTCAAGGTCATCAACGACTGGTTTAACATCAAAGAGCGCGGTCGCCCGATGGGATTATTCAACGCCGCCTCCACCATCGGCGTTGCCATTAGCCCGCCGATTCTGGCTGCTATGATGCTGGTAATGGGCTGGCGCTGGATGTTCATCACCATTGGCGTGCTGGGTATTTTCCTCGCCATCGGCTGGTACATGCTGTATCGCAACCGCGAGCAAATTGAGTTGAGTGCCACGGAACAAGCCTACCTGAACGCTGGCAGCGTTAATGCCCGCCGCGATCCGCTGAGCTTTGCCGAATGGCGCAGCCTGTTCCGCAACCGTACCATGTGGGGCATGATGCTGGGCTTTAGCGGCATCAACTACACCGCATGGTTATACCTGGCCTGGCTGCCGGGCTACCTGCAAACCTCCTACAACCTGGATTTAAAAAGCACCGGATTAATGGCGGCGATCCCATTCCTGTTTGGCGCAGCCGGCATGCTGATTAACGGTTTTGTCACCGACTGGCTGGTGAAAGGCGGCATGGCGCCGATTAAGAGCCGTAAAATTTGTATTATCGCCGGGATGTTCTGCTCCGCAGCCTTCACCTTCGTCGTGCCGCAGGCCACAACGTCGATGGCCGCCGTGTTACTGATCGGTATGGCGCTGTTCTGTATCCACTTCGCCGGTACCTCGTGCTGGGGTCTTATCCACGTCGCTGTCGCCTCACGTATGACCGCTTCCGTGGGCAGTATCCAGAACTTTGCCAGCTTTATCTGCGCGTCGTTTGCGCCGATCGTCACCGGGTTTATTGTTGATACCACCAACTCTTTCCGCCTGGCGCTTATCATCTGCGGCTGCGTCACCATGGTGGGTGCCCTCGCCTACATCTTCCTGGTTCGCCAACCCATCAGCGATCCGCGTAAAGATTAATCCTCCAGATGCCCGATAACACCGTGCTTATCGGGCATGTTATGCTCCTCGTATGAACATCACCTTGCGCGCCACTACCCTGGCAGATACTGCCGCTCTTCCCGCCATCGAACGATCTGCGGGGCAACGTTTTTTACTCATCCCCGAACTGGCGTGGATTGCTGAAGACCAGATTTTATCGGCTGCTCAGCATCAGGCTTTTGCCGCCGCAGGCATGAGCTGGCTGGCGCAGGTCGATGCGCTTCCGGTCGGTTTTTTGGTTGCCGAAACGCTGGGGTCATCGCTGTTTATTGCTGAACTGTCGCTGCATCTGGAGTGGCAGGGAAAAGGAATTGGCCGCAGATTGATTGAGTATGTTGCCGAACAGGCGCGCGCGAAAGGTTACACGTCGCTCACGCTGACCACCTTCCGCGATGTGCCGTGGAATGCGCCATGGTACGCGCGACTGGGATTTGAAATACTGGCTGACGAGACGCTGCCTGCAAAGTTGCGCCAGAAAAGAGAAGAGGAAGCAGCGCATGGACTGGCATTTGAATCGCGCTGCGCCATGCACCTGATGTTGCGCTAATTGCCCGATGGCGGCTACGCCTTATCGGGCCTACGTAACATTTCCGGCAACCACGTAACTTTCCCGTAGGCCGGATAAGCGACAGCGCCATCCGGCATCACAGGCTTAGAACGTTTCCCAGTTATCCCCGGAATCCGTTACCGCGGCTTTGCGCGGCTGGACCGTTGAAACCGGTTTTGCTGTCGCAACATCGCGAGCACGCTGTTGGTCATGCTGAATACGGAACACGGCAACGGCCTGAGTCAGGCGGCTGGCCTGCTCTTCCAGCGCCGCAGCGGCGGCGGCGGATTCTTCCACCAGCGAGGCGTTCTGCTGCGTCACGCGATCCATCTCGGCAACGGCCAGACCAACCTGGTCAATACCGCGGCTCTGTTCATCAGAAGCAGAGGCGATTTCACCCATGATATCGGTCACGCGGGTTACCGCATTGACGATCTCATCCATGGTTTCACCGGCGCTTTCAACAAGCGTTGAACCGACATCCACACGGCTGACCGAGTCTTCAATCAGGCTCTTAATCTCGCGCGCGGCCTGCGCACTACGCTGGGCCAGGTTACGTACTTCACCCGCAACTACCGCAAATCCACGGCCCTGCTCACCTGCACGTGCCGCTTCTACCGCAGCGTTGAGCGCCAGAATGTTAGTCTGGAAGGCAATGCCGTCGATGACGCTGATAATGTCGGCGATTTTCTGCGAACTGGATGCGATGTCACGCATGGTTTGCACCACGTTATCCACCACTTTGCCACCTTTCTGCGCGGTTTCAGAAGCACTCAGCGCCAGATGGCTGGCCTGACGCGCGTTTTCGGCGTTCTGCTTAACGGTCGCCGTCAGTTGTTCCATGCTGGCCGCAGTTTCTTCCAGGGAAGCCGCCTGCTGCTCGGTACGGGAGGAGAGATCGTTGTTGCCCATCGCAATCTCGCTGGCACCGCTGTAAATCGCGTTGGCACCGTTACGCACGTCACCCACGGTATTCATCAGCTCACCCTGCATGTGACGCAGGCTTTCCGCCAGTTGCCCAATCTCGTTGGACCCTTCCACTTCAATACGTTTCACCAGGTCACCGCTGGCGATATGACGAATGCTGTCGATCAGACGGTTCATTGGGGAGATAAGGGTCAGCTTGATACCAAACCACACCGCAATAATCGCCGCCAGTACGGTAATCAGCACGCAGATCAGCACCCACATCGCCTGGCTGTAAGAGCTGTTGTTATCTTCCACCGCGATGTCATACAGGCGATCATTCTGCTGCATGTAACTCATGTACTGCTTCTCAAAGCCATCCTGATAGCTCTGCGTCGGTTGATCAAAGAATGCGTTGATCTTCCCGTCACCCAGTAACTGGATCAGCTCCGCCAGCGCACCATGATAGATGTCATAGGTGCGGTTGATCTCCTGGAAAGCGGCTTCGCTTTGGCGCGGATCGCGCGGGAGCGACTCGTAAATCGCCCAGTTTTTTTCCGTCAGCTTCAGCGCCGTACTCGCCACCTGCATCAGCTCGGCAACGGTCGCGCCGCTACCGATATTGCTCTGATCCATCATGTAGCGAATGCCTGCCCGGTTCAGGGTGTTACGCGTTTGCAGCAGCTCAACCCAGGTGGCGTTCAGCGCAGACTGTTGCTGGCGAATGGTTTGCAGAACGGTAAAGTTCTCTTTGTCATTCTTAAGTGAGTTAAAAAACAAGCCGCCCGAGGCGAGCTGTAAAAGGCCAAATAGCGCCAATACCAGCAGTAAGCTGGTAACAATCTTCATTCGTTTTAACATGTTTTCTCTTTCCGCTAGACAGATACTCTGGTTTTCGGCCTGGAAAGAGAAAACTTTATGGTGCCAGCAATTGCCACAGAATTATCGTTTTCACATTAAATACCGTTCCCTATGACAAATTACGCAAAAAATTAGTCGTTCCATTACGTCTTAGGTGTAGGATTCCGGTTTTTGAAGGAAAGGATGCTTCTATGTTAAATCGCGATTTTGATCACCTATCCACCCTCGCACACCACTTTTTTGAACGTGAAGATATTCGCCAAAAGCTCAATATCATCGATCAGTACAACATCTCCGGTTGGGAAGTCTGGATGCAGATAGAATTTGCCAATCTGCTGGCTTCGACGGGTCATGAATGGTGGCGTGAACAAACTCTTGCTTGCGATCTCCGGAAAAATCCACAGCGTTTGTCAGTGCGTGCAGATTTCTTGTTGCGGAAAAAAGGCTGGACGCAAGATAGCTACATTGCGCTTGAACTCAAACAGAACCAGGATCCGACAAGCTGCGTCAGAAATATGATTGCTGATTTGGTTAAAAGCGCAAAAATCAAACGTTCGGAATTAGAGCTGCGTAGCTTCTGGACGCTGGGGGTAACGCCCCGCATAGATAAAGAGCGTCTCGATGAACTCATTGACTACTATCTGGATGAAAAATATTACCTGACTAAATCACGTAAGAAACATGTGTTGCTCAGAGACATCGAACATACGCCTTACTGTTATATCGTAATCTGAGTCTCTCAGTGAGGTGCTTTGTCAGTGAGAAAACACGGCATGTAGACAGGCAAACGCTATAATGCCGTGATCTCAATCACATAAATTTCCCCGTTAACCCCTACTGCTTACCGCTCACTGACACTTGAGACCGCTTAAGCTGACATACAACCGCTCACTTATTTACCTTACTTTACGCGCGTAATTCTCTGGCAAGATCCCCCCAACATAGCAGTCAATTTACCTCCTCAAACACAAGATCAAACCCACGCGGCTTCGGCCAATTATTAATTAGATACCAGGTTTTACTATGGATACGAAAAAGATATTCAAGCACATACCCTGGGTGATTCTCGGAATCATCGGTGCATTCTGCCTCTCGGTAGTGGCATTACGTCGGGGTGAACACATTAGTGCCCTGTGGATCGTGGTCGCCTCAGTTTCTGTTTATCTGGTGGCCTATCGTTACTACAGCCTGTACATCGCCCAAAAGGTGATGAAACTTGACCCAACGCGTGCCACGCCGGCGGTCATCAACAATGACGGTCTGAACTACGTTCCAACCAACCGTAACGTCTTGTTTGGTCACCACTTTGCCGCTATCGCAGGTGCAGGTCCGCTGGTTGGGCCGGTACTGGCCGCGCAGATGGGCTACCTGCCCGGTACGCTGTGGCTGCTGGCAGGCGTCGTGCTGGCCGGTGCGGTACAGGACTTCATGGTGCTGTTTATCTCTTCCCGCCGTAACGGCGCATCTCTGGGTGAGATGATCAAAGAAGAGATGGGCCCGATCCCGGGAACCATTGCGCTGTTCGGCTGCTTCTTAATCATGATCATCATCCTCGCAGTACTGGCGTTGATCGTAGTGAAAGCGCTGGCAGAAAGCCCGTGGGGTGTGTTCACCGTCTGCTCAACCGTACCTATCGCGTTGTTCATGGGGATCTACATGCGATTCCTGCGACCGGGACGCGTGGGCGAAGTGTCGGTGATTGGTATTGTGCTGCTGGTAGCTTCTATCTACTTCGGCGGCGTGATTGCGCACGACCCGTATTGGGGCCCGGCGCTGACCTTTAAAGACACCACCATTACCTTTACCCTGATCGGCTACGCATTTATCTCTGCGCTGCTGCCGGTATGGCTGATCCTCGCCCCGCGCGACTATCTGGCTACCTTCCTGAAAATCGGCGTTATCGTCGGTCTGGCGGTGGGGATTGTTATCCTCAACCCGGAACTGAAAATGCCAGCGATGACCCAGTACGTTGATGGTACCGGTCCGCTGTGGAAAGGCGCTCTGTTCCCGTTCCTGTTCATCACCATCGCGTGTGGTGCGGTATCTGGCTTCCACGCGCTGATTGCTTCCGGTACCACACCGAAGCTGCTGGCCTGTGAAACCGATGCGCGCTTTATCGGTTACGGCGCGATGCTGATGGAATCCTTCGTCGCAATTATGGCGCTGGTTGCCGCGTCTATCATCGAACCAGGTCTGTACTTCGCGATGAACACCCCGCCTGCGGGCCTTGGCATCACCATGCCGAACCTGCATGAAATGAGCGGCGAAAACGCACCGCTGATTATGGCGCAGTTGAAAGACGTCACCGCACATGCGGCAGCGACCGTCAGCTCCTGGGGCTTCGTCATTTCGCCTGAGCAGATCCTGCAAACCGCGAAAGACATCGGTGAACCGTCCGTTCTGAACCGAGCAGGTGGCGCACCGACGCTGGCCGTTGGTATCGCTCACGTATTCCACAAAGTGCTGCCGATGGCTGATATGGGCTTCTGGTACCACTTCGGTATTCTTTTTGAAGCGCTGTTCATCCTGACCGCACTGGATGCCGGTACCCGTTCTGGCCGCTTTATGCTGCAGGATTTACTGGGTAACTTCGTGCCGTTCCTGAAGAAAACCGATTCTCTGGTTGCGGGTATCATCGGTACTGCGGGCTGCGTAGGCCTGTGGGGTTACCTGCTGTATCAAGGCGTTGTTGACCCGCTGGGCGGCGTTAAGAGCCTGTGGCCGCTGTTCGGTATCTCTAACCAGATGCTGGCTGCCGTGGCACTGGTTCTCGGCACAGTGGTACTGGTTAAAATGCAGCGCACCAAATACATCTGGGTTACCGTTGTTCCGGCAGTATGGCTGCTTATCTGCACCACCTGGGCGCTGGGTCTGAAACTGTTCAGCACCAACCCGCAGATGGAAGGCTTCTTCTTCATGGCTAATCAGTACAAAGAGAAGATTGCTAACGGCGGCGAACTGACCGCACAGCAGATTGCCAACATGAACCACATCGTCGTCAACAACTACACCAACGCAGGTCTGAGTATTCTGTTCCTGGTGGTGGTGTACAGCATCATTTTCTACGGGTTCCGTACCTGGCAGAAAGCCCGCGCCATCAACGGTCGCTCTGATAAAGAGACACCGTATGTACCGGTGCCGGAAGGCGGCGTGAAGACCTCTTCACACCACTAACCTGAAGCCGGGTGGCGAACTGCGCTCCCGGCCTACAAAGTAAAGTTAACGTAGGCCGGATCAGGCGCAAGCCGCCATCCGGCTTTATTCATTAACAGGGCGTTCCATGTTTGGTACTTTAGGTCAGGCAAAAAAATATCTCGGTCAGGCGGCGAAAATGCTGATTGGTATTCCGGACTACGACAACTACGTCGAGCACATGAAGACCAACCATCCCGATAAGCCGTACATGACCTACGAAGAATTCTTCCGCGAGCGCCAGGAAGCCCGCTACGGTAGCGGCGGAAGCAGTTGCTGTTAGAAGGAGAAGTGAATGACCCCGATTGCAGTTACCCTACTCACCGGTTTTCTTGGCGCGGGTAAAACCACCCTGCTGCGCCATATTCTCAACGAGCAGCACGGTTACAAGATTGCCGTTATCGAAAACGAATTCGGCGAAGTCTCGGTGGACGATCAGCTGATTGGCGATCGCGCTACGCAGATCAAAACCCTGACCAACGGCTGCATTTGCTGTACCCGCTCCAGTGAGCTGGAAGACGCACTGTTAGACCTGCTCGACAACCTCGACAAAGGCACCATCAATTTCGACCGTCTGGTGATCGAGTGCACCGGCATGGCCGACCCCGGCCCGATTATTCAGACCTTTTTCTCCCATGAAGTGATTTGCGAACGCTACCTGCTGGACGGCGTAATTGCGCTGGTTGACGCGGTACATGCCGACGAGCAGATGAACCAGTTCACCATCGCCCAGTCGCAGGTGGGCTATGCCGACCGCATCCTGCTGACCAAAACCGACGTCGCGGGAGAAAGCGAAAAACTGCGTGAGCGCCTGGCGCGCATCAACGCCCGCGCCCCGGTGTATACCGTGACGCATGGCGATATCGACCTCTCCCTGCTGTTCGATACCAACGGTTTTATGCTGGAAGAGAACGTGGTCAGCGCCAAACCGCGCTTCCACTTTATTGCTGACAAGCAAAACGATATCTCCTCGATCGTCGTCGAGCTGGATTACCCGGTAAACATCAGCGACGTGTCGCGAGTGATGGAAAACCTGCTGCTGGAATCCGCCGAGAAGCTGCTGCGCTATAAAGGCATGCTGTGGATTGAAGGCGAGCCGAACCGCCTGCTGTTCCAGGGCGTCCAGCGCCTGTACAGCGCCGACTGGGACCGCCCGTGGGGCGACGAGCAACCGCACAGCCAACTGGTGTTTATCGGCATTAATTTGCCGGAAGACGAGATCAGAGCGGCATTTGCGGGATTGAAGAAGTAATCCCCTGCTGAATTGCCCGGTGGCGCTACGCTTACCGGGCCTACTAATGGCACTTTCCCGTAGGCCGGATCAGGCGCAGCCGCCATCCGGCACTTACTGCCCCAGTATAAGGCTATTTCTTGTTTTGCTCTCTCAGCATAGCCTCGCGCAAAATAGCATTCAGCCGTGTCTGGTAACCCTTCCCGGGGCGCTTTAGCCACTCCATCACATCGGCATCAATGCGCACCGATGCCTGCGTTTTCAACGGACGGAAAAACTTACCGCGATGAGCCTCTGACCACTGCTCATCTTCGGTCACGGGAACGTCGCTGTAATCAATATCATCATCCGGTTTATTCGCCAGCGCCTTCAGTTCAGCCTCATGCTGAGCACTCAGCGCGGATACGCTGCCGCGTTTATGTTTAACCATGCTCATAACGATTCCTCTCTTTACTGTCTGCCTTTCTGGCACTGATGATACGAATGACTTCAAAGCCACTTTCAAACCTAACGCTATGGGCAACCAGAATAACCACAATGCCATGAACGAGACCGATGGTCTGCCACCGATACTCACCGTTCTCATAACGATCCTGTCTGGACAAATGCCGGGGATCGTCGAAAACCAATACTGCGTCCTCAAAGCGAACACCATGTTTACGGTGGTTACTTTGTGCTTTGTTTGCATCCCATTCAAACTCCATTGGCATGTATTTCATCCCTAATTGTATATACAAAAACGTATATACAATTATCTTGCAATTATACCTCGGTTGTTGGAAATAGCTTCACAATTTGACGATCAGGAATTGAATTTTGTAGGCCGGATCAGGCACAGCCGCCATCCGGCATATCTCCCCAACCGTTTATCGCATTCTTGCAGAGCGAGAATGCTGTTTTTCCTCTCTCCCAAAAACATTCATTAAAATGATCTTTAGCGGTAAATGATCACTATAAATTATAAAAACTCGTTATAAATGATCAACTTACAAATTTCTGGTAAAAAGGAGACTATCTACCCGAAGAAAAAATAAGCCTCTTCACAGAGGCCAGGACAGTATTTATGACATCAGGAAATTTCACCCAGACGGCCGCTTTTCTTTGGTCGGTCGCCGACCTGCTGCGCGGCGATTTTAAACAATCACAGTATGGCCGCATTATTCTCCCCTTCACCCTGCTGCGCCGACTGGAGTGTGTGCTCGAAGACAGCATAGAGGCCGTACTTGCTCAGGCAGAAAAAATTAAAGCACTCAATTTGCCGGAAGAAGCGCAAGAGAAGATGCTCCTGCGCGCCGCAGATGGCCTGACTTTCTTTAACACCTCGCCTATGGATCTCAGCAAGATGGGGCAAAACGGCATCAAAGCCAACCTGGAAAAGTACGTTCAATCCTTTTCAACCGATGCCCGTGAGATTTTCGACCACTTCAAGTTCAGCGAGTTTGTCAGTCAACTGGAAGAAGCCAATCTGCTGTATAAGGTGGTGCAGAAGTTTGCGACGGTGGATTTAAGCCCGAACGCCATTTCCAACCATGATATGGGGCTGGTGTTTGAAGAGTTAATCCGCCGCTTTGCCGAAGGTTCGAATGAGACAGCCGGTGAGCACTTTACCCCGCGTGATATCGTGCGCCTGACCACTTCGCTGGTATTCATCGGCGACGACGATGCGCTCACCAAAGACGGTATCATCCGCACCATCTACGACCCAACGGCGGGCACTGGCGGCTTTCTCTCCTCCGGGATGGAATACCTGCACGAGCTGAACCCCAATGCGGTGATGCGCGCTTTTGGCCAGGAGCTAAACCCGGAGTCATACGCTATCTGTAAGGCCGACATGCTGATCAAAGGCCAGGACGTCAGCCGCATCAAGCTCGGCAATACGCTTTCAAACGATCAGTTACCCGCCGAGAAATTCGATTACATGCTCTCCAACCCACCGTTCGGCGTGGACTGGAAAAAGATCGAAGGGGAAATCGGCGACGAGCACGCACAGAAAGGTTTTGACGGGCGCTTTGGCCCCGGCCTGCCGCGCGTCTCCGATGGATCGTTGCTGTTCCTGCTACATTTGATCAGTAAAATGCGCGACGCCCACAGCGGCGGCGGGCGCATCGGCATCATCCTTAACGGCTCCCCGCTGTTTACCGGCGGCGCGGGCAGCGGCGAAAGCGAGATCCGCCGTTACATCCTCGAAGCTGACCTGCTGGAAAGCATCATCGCCCTACCAACCGATATGTTCTACAACACCGGTATCGCCACCTACGTGTGGATCCTCTCCAACAAGAAAGCGCCGGAGCGCAAAGGCAAAGTCCAGCTCATTGATGGCAGCAACCTGTGCGGCAAAATGCGCAAGTCGCTGGGTTCAAAGCGTAATCTGATGGGCGAAGACGATATCCGGCTCATCACCCGAACCTTCGGCGATTTTGAGGCGGTAGAGACCACCACGCTGGAAGCACTGGGCCTGGAAAAAGCACCAGAGCAAAAATCTGGTCGTGGTCGTCAGTCTACAACCGCGAAAAGCGAAGCGCCGAAAACCTTCGCCAGCAAACTCTTCAACAGCACCGATTTTGGCTATCGTCGCCTGACGATTGAACGCCCGCTACGCCTGTCGGCACAGGTTACCGATAAGGCCATCGCCACTTTACGTTTCGCGCCTAAGCCGTTTAAAGCGCCGATGAAATGCCTGTTTGATGCGTTTGCCGCCCAGTGGCAGACAGATAGTTATGGTGATTTCTCTGCGTTAGAAACCGAAGCGCGAGCGATTATCAAAGCCGAATTTGCCGAGCTGAAAGAAAAACAAATCAAAGATCTGCTCGACAGCAAACTGTGGCTGGCGCAGCGCGGATTAATGGAAAAAGCCCGGCATATTCAGGCCGCATTTGGCGACAAGTCTGGCGGCATTTCCAGCGTCAGCAATGACTTCAATCAGTTCCAGATTGACTTGAAAAATGCGCTAAAAACCGCCGGTGTGAAGCTGGATGCCAAAGAGAACAAGCAGTTTATCGATGCCGTGACCCGCAAAAACCCGGACGCCGAGCCAGTGGTGAAGAAGATATTAAAAGAAGACGCCCAGCCGCTCTACGGCGCGTTTGCCTATCATGGTCAGGTGGTCGAATTTGAGCAGGACGGCGATCTGCGTGATAACGAAAACGTGCCGCTCAACCCCGCCGTTTCCACCAGCGATTTGATCGAGGGCTACTTCAAGGCGGAAGTGTTGCCGCACGTGGCGGACGCGTGGATCAACGCCGATAAGCGCGATGCGATTGACGGCGAGATCGGCATTATCGGCTACGAGATCCCGTTTAACCGTCATTTCTATGTGTATACGCCGCCACGATCGCTGGAAGAGATTGATGCTGATTTGGATGCAGTAAGCGCCGAGATTATGCAGTTGCTGCGGGAGGTACATTCCTGATGGCGAAGTATAAGGCGTATTCGGAATATAAAGATTCTGGGGTGGAGTGGTTGGGGGCAGTTCCCAATGATTGGCATATTATTAAGTTAAAATATATGGCAGATTTATTAACTGCAAAGCCCTCTCATCCAGACGAATTATTTGTCGGATTAGAAAACATATCGAGCGGAGATGGAAAATATATATCCAAAGAGGAAACTATAGCCGATTGCGTAGCTATAACATTCAAAAAAAATGACATTTTATTTGGAAAATTACGCCCTTATCTCGCCAAATCTTGGTTGGCAACATTTTCGGGAGTGTGTTCTTCCGAGTTTTTAGTTCTTCGCACAGTTAAATCACACCCGAAATTTCTGAATTACTATTCATTAACAAATAAATTTATAGAACAGGTTAATTCATCGACCTATGGTTCAAAAATGCCGCGAGCAAGTTGGGAGTTTATTGGTTTATTACCTGTACCAACATGTTCTTATACATTGTCTGAAAAAATTGCTACATTCCTCAATTACGAAACAGCAAAAATCGACAATCTTATAGAAAAACAACAACAACTCATTGAACTATTAAAAGAAAAACGTCAGGCAGTGATTAGCCATGCTGTAACCAAAGGGCTAAATCCTGATGTGCCGATGAAAGATTCAGGTATTGAGTGGTTGGATTCTATCCCCTCGTCATGGGAAGTTAAACCAACGTATGCCATATGTTCAGCTTCTACCGAAAAAAACACTGATGGTTTAGAAAATAATGTACTTTCATTAAGTTATGGCAATATTATAAAAAGAAAAACTGATACAAATTTCGGATTATTACCTGACTCATTTAACACTTATCAGATAGTAAAAGATGGAGATATAATACTAAGGCTAACTGACTTACAAAATGATAAAAATAGTTTACGGGTTGGACTAGTGACCCAGAGTGGAATTATTACACCGGCTTATTTAAAGCTTAGCGTAAAACACGCTATAACACCATCATTTTCATATTACCTACTTCATACCTATGATATTTTTAAAGTGTTTTATGGCATGGGCGGAGGCCTGAGACAATCAATGAAATTTGAAGATTTTCGTAGATTACCACTGCTAATACCATCGAAAATAGAACAAGAGAGTATCGTCACTTTCATTGATAAAAGAATCATCAAAATCGACATCCTAATCGAAAAACAACTCCAGCAAATCGCCCTCCTCAAAGAACGCCGCACCGCCCTTATCTCCGCCGCCGTCACCGGCAAAATCGACGTCCGTCACTGGCGCGCCCCCAATGAGCAAACCACAGACGAAGCGGAGGCCGCCCAATGACCTCCGACATCACCCGCGAAATCAACCTGCAAAACGACATCATCCACCAGATGTCCGTCAACGGCTGGGTTGTCGGCAAAAGCGACGGCTACGATCGCGAACGAGCGCTCTACGTGCAGGATATGCTGCAATTTGTGCAAACCACCCAGCCGCAGGAGTGGGAAAAATTCGCGAAGGTTTACCCCAACGACACCGAACGTCATTTTCTCGATAACCTGGTTATTCAACTGCAAAAAGCCGACATCAACGCCACTGATATGCTGTCGCGCAGCTGGGGCACGCTCGGCGTACTACGCCATGGCCTGAAGATCCGCAACGCCCGCTTTTTTCTCTGCCAGTTTAAACCAGAGCACACGCTCAACCCGGACACCCTCGCAAGCTATCTGCAGAATATCTGCCGTATCGTGCCGGAACTGGTCTACAGCCCGTACGCCAGCACAGCCAATGACAATGAACTGAAAGCGAAACGCTGGCGTATCGATCTGGTGCTATTTATCAACGGCCTGCCGGTTGCCACGCTGGAGCTGAAATCCGAGTTTAAGCAGGCGGTGCAGAACGCCATCACGCAATATAAGAAAACCCGGCTGCCGAAAGACCCGGCCACCAATAAACCCGAGCCGCTGCTAACCTTTAAGCGCGGGGCGCTGGTGCACTTCGCCGTCAGCCAGTTCGATGTCTATATGGCGACCAAACTCGCGGGCGACGACACCTTCTTCCTGCCGTTCAACAAAGGCACAAAAGTAGGCGGCGCGGGCAATGATATCCCGGAAGACGCGGGCCGCTATGCGACCGACTATCTGTGGAACGAAGTGCTGCAACCGGATAACCTGCTGAAAATCCTCGCCAGCTTCGTGCATCTGCAAATCGAAGAGAAAGAGGACTGGAACGGACAGAAGTACAAAAAAGAGAGCCTGATCTTCCCGCGCTATCACCAGTGGGATGTGGTCAACAAACTGCTGCAGGCCGCGACGGTCGAGGGGACCGGCAATAAATATCTGATCCAGCACAGCGCCGGTTCCGGTAAGTCGAACTCCATCGCCTGGACCGCGCACCAGCTTTCTCGCCTGTATGATGACAGCGGCGAGAAACAGTTTCACTCGGTTATTGTGGTCACCGACCGCACGGTGCTCGACGATCAGCTGCAGGACACCATCTACCAGTTTGAACATGCCGACGGCGTGGTCGGGCGCATTAATAACAAAGAAGGCGATGGATCCAAGTCGGAAAAGCTGGCCAGCGCGCTGGAACACTCGCAGCCGATTATCATTGTCACCATTCAGACCTTCCCGTTCGTGCTGAAAGCGATTGAAAACAGCGTCAGCCTGAAACAGCGTAAATACGCGGTGATTGCCGATGAAGCACACTCGTCACAAAGCGGATCCACGGCGCGGCAGCTAAAAGAAGTGCTGATGAGCGAAGAGCGGGCTGACGACACGCTACTGTCGTCAGAAGACAGTCTCAACGCTACCATTGCTGCACGTCGCAACAGCGGCAACCTGAACTATTATGCGTTCACCGCCACGCCGAAGGCCAAAACGCTGGAGCTTTTTGGTCGCCTCCCGCACCCAGGCGAACCGGCATCGGCCACCAACAAACCAGCGGCATTCCACGTATACACCATGCGTCAGGCCATCGAGGAAGGCTTTATTCTCGATGTACTGAAAAACTACACCAGCTATAAAGTGGCGTATCAGCTGCTGCAAAAGCTGGAAGATAAAGACCGCGAAGTGGACAGCAATCGAGCCAAGGTCAGGCTGAACCAGTGGGTGACGCTGCACGATTACAACGTCTCGCAGAAGGTGAAAGTGATCGTCGAGCACTTTCGTAAGCATGTGATGAACCTGCTCGGCGGGCAGGCAAAAGCGATGGTGGTCACCAGTTCACGCAAGGCGTCGGTACGTTACAAACAGGCATTTGATAAGTACATCACCGAAAACCGCTATGCAAAAATCAGCGCCATGGTGGCGTTTTCCGGCGAAGTCGAGTTTCAGGAGAGCGACCCTAACAGCGACGCATTACTGAACCAGAAATTCACCGAAACCAACATGAATCCGGGGCTGAAAGGCCGGGATATGCGCAAAGCGTTCGATAGCGATGATTATCAGGTGATGCTGGTCGCCAATAAGTTCCAGACCGGTTTTGACCAGCCTAAGCTGTGCGCTATGTATGTCGATAAAGCCCTCGGCGGCGTTGAGTGCGTGCAGACGCTTTCGCGGCTGAATCGCACCTACCCGGGCAAAGCGGAATCAGGTACTTTTGTGCTCGATTTTTATAACGAGCCGCAGGATATTCTGGATGCCTTCCAGCCCTATTATCAGACCGCCGAGCTGACCGACGTCAGCGATCCCCAGCAGGTATTTGATCTGTTTGAGAAACTGCGTGCCAGCCAGATTTTCCAGTGGAACGAGGTGGACCAGTTCTGTGACGCGTTTTTTACGAAAAACAAATCCAACGCCACCATCAGTAATATCTGCCGCCCGGCCGTCGAGCGCTGGCAGAAGCGTTATGCCCTCGCCGTCGACGCTTATCTGACCGCCAAAGAGATGTTTGAAAGAACCAAAAAAACCGGTGATGTGGTGCTAATCACCAATGCCGAAAACAGCTTCAAAGCCTGCAAGCAGGAAAAAGATCGGCTGGAGATTTTCAAGAAGGATCTCGGCAGCTTTGTGCGCTTCTACGAGTTTATGTCGCAGATCGTCGAGTACGATGACAAAGATCTGGAAAAGCTCAGCCTGTTCGCCCGCCATTTAAGACCTTTGCTGCACGAACAGCGACTGGAGGAAGATGAGATCGATCTCAGCAACGTGGAGATGAGCCACTATCGCTTATCGAAGATCCACGAACAGCATCTGAAATTACAGGAAGATGCTGCGGAATATACGCTCGATCCCAGTAACGACGTGGGTACGGCAAAACCCAAAGACAAGAAAGAGGAATTTCTGTCGCATATTTTGTCGCGCATGAATGAGCTGTTTATCACCGATCATCTGACGGATAAAGATATGCTCAGCAGCGCAATGACCGTGTTTAATAAAATCACTGAGAATGAAACCGTGATGAAACAAATAAAAAATAACAGCCCTGAGCAGGCAATATTAGGCGGTTTTTTCAAAGCGGTGGACGATGCGGTGATGGACAGCGACGAAGCGCGACAAGAATTTATGCTGCAGTATTTATCAAACCCGCAGTGCGCTAAGGGCTTTGCCCGCCTGATGTTTGATATGGCGACGGGTCATTTAGCGTTGCCTGCATAAGGTGTTTATAATGTGTAAGCCGTTCGCGAGTAAGCGATAGCATATGCAGAAAAATAACAGGAAGGATCCATGAGCGATATACAACTGTTCCGCCACTGCGCTGGAAGAGTACAAGAACTACCGGGCAAGGCCGCGGCTGTCGAAAAAGATCTGCAAAGGCTGATTGAATCACATATGGAGACCTTTCTTGGCGTTCGGTTTCTCGACACTGAATACAGTACGGGTAAAACACACCGTGGCCGGATTGATACATTAGGTCTCGATGAAAATAGCTGTCCGGTTATTATCGAATATAAACGACATAGCAATGAAAACGTGATCAATCAGGGCCTATTTTATCTCGACTGGCTACTCGACCACAAAGCGGAGTTTCGCTGGCAGGTGATGGAGAAAATGGGTAAAACTACGGCCGAAGCCATCGATTGGTCAGGCACGCGATTAATCTGTATTGCTGCTGATTTCAATAAATACGATGAACATGCTGTTCAGCAAATTAACCGTAATATCAGTCTGATTCGCTACAAGCTATTTTCCAGCGATCTGTTGATGCTGGAACTGGTGAATGCCGTGGTAGAAAATAGCCCTCAGCATAACGTGCAGGACATCCCAGCCAGCAGCAATGGGAAGCGTCATACTCGCACACAGCGCGAACAGCTATCTTCTGCTTCTCCAGCACTACTTTCACTCCACGAGCACCTAAAAAGCTATGTGCTGTCGCTTGGCGATGAAGTCCAATATAAAGAGTTAAAACTCTACGATGCCTTCCGTCGTATCCGTAACTTCCTGTGCGTTGCGGTTTACCCAATAACCGATCCCCACCTTCGCCTGTGGCTGAAGATAAGCCCGCAACATGTCCAGTTTGAAGAGGGATTTAGTCGGGATGTGACCAATATTGGTCATTGGGGAACTGGTGATGTGGAACTCATCATTCGTAATGAATACGATCTTGATAAAGCTAAGCTTTTGGTTGAGAAAGCATATCAGGAAAATTAAGCGACTTTACCCAATACATCGCCACATTGAACGCCCGTTTTCACCAGATAGGCCAAGCCTCGGACACAGGCAATATTGTTCTGATGCCAGGTGGCACCAACGCTTACCGGGCCTACAAATGGCACTTTCCCGTAGGCCGGATCAAGCGTTTACGCCGCCATCCGGCACTTGCCCCCACTCATTCGGTAATCACAAACCGCGTCGCGGCAAAGCAGTTCAACACCCGGTGTACCAGAAACACCATGGTGAGCGTTGCCACCAGCGCGGCGGTGACGGAGGTGATGCGGTACAGATCGCTGAACACGAGGTCCTGATCCGGGTGCAGGTTCTGGCCAAACATAATGCCGATAGTAGTGATACTGGCAAAACCCACGCCCGCGCCGACTTTTTCCATTACGTGCAGGCGGGCGCTGAACGCCAGCCCGAGGCCAATCAGCGGCATCATCAACAGCATATGGTTGCTGAAATCATAGATAAGCAGCTGCACCAGCAGAATATACAGGCAGGCCAGCACCACGCCGACCACGCGCCAAATCGAGCTGATCACCGCGCCGCGGTAGTGCATCGGAAACAGGATCAAAATGCCGGCCATCAGCGCCGACAGCGAATCACTCAAATCGCAGATCTGGAAGACCACAAAAATCATCGTTGCCACCGTACCGGAAAGCAGCGACTCGTGGCGAACCCGGGCGGCATCTTTCTCAATGCGCGGCGGTGGCTGGCGGGGTTCCACGTCCGGGATCAGATAATGCAGCAGCGCGCTCAGCGCCACCGCCATGACGCAGGCTTCCATATTGGAGAACATCAGCGTATGCCAGTTGGTGGTGGGATAGCTCATAAAGTTGAGCATCGTGCTCTGGCACACCACGCCCATCGAACCGAGCAGAAACAGCGGGCCTTTGCTCATAAAACTAAAACGCATCACGTACAGGCCGAACACCACCAGTGTCATAACCAGCGGCCACTGCGACAGATAGCCGACGATCAGCACCATTTCGACACAGTTCACCGCCGCGCTGAACACAAACTGTGTTGCCACATGGCGGTTGAATACTGGCACCAGCGACAGCAGCATCAGCGGATAAACCACAAAAAATACGCCGTACTGCACGTTGTAGAATGTCGAGATACTCAGCGCGATTGTCCCGGCAACGGAGATACGCAGGGTCTGGCGAAAATCATTGGCGGTGTAGACAATGTTCCCGTGCGGCGTGAAGACGTGGGCCAGCGTGTTAATAGACATAATGCAGCCAGCTAACGAGATGGATCTGCGCTCCGGCAAAGGTGCGGGCGAACATCCCCTCGCTGTTATACAGCTGTACCGTGGCGCGCGCCCCGGTCGGTAACGGCGTGTCGAGCGGTTCGTTTAGCGCGACGTGAATACGCATACGCTGGGCATCGCGCACCCAGCGGGTAGACTGTTCCGGTTGCGACAACTGGCCGTTAACCAGCTCCTGACCCGCCAGAATACCGGCATCGCTGCTGGTGACGCGGGCAGAGAAGACCTTGCCCGGCATGGCATCGAACACCACGGCGGCATCGGTATTTACCCGAGTGTGGCGCAGGCTTTTCTCGCGAAAGTCGGCCACGATATCGGTCTGATGGCTGACCAGCGCCAGCAGCGGCGTGGCCGCGGTGGCGTAAAGCCCTGGGCTAAGCTGGAGATTACTCACCGTACCGTCGGTCTGGGCATATACTTTGCTCCAGCCGAGGTTCAGTTGCGCCTCTTCCAGCGCGTTACGGTATTTTTGCAGCGTCACGTTACGCTTGTCATCGCGCTCGCCGCGCTGGATCAGCAGGTTCTGAATACTGGCATTCAGCGCCGCCACCGACTGCTCGCTGGTCTGCCAGGCGGTACGCACCTTGTCGAGATCGGATTGCGACACGTTCTGCATGGCGCTCAGGCGCTGATAGCGGTCAAGGGTGGTCTTATCGTTATGGGCGTTGAATTGCGCAGTGCGCAGGTTGGCGCGCGCGGAAGCTATCTGCGCATCCAGCTGTTGATTGCTCAGCTTCGCCTGCTCAAGGGCAATTTGCGCAGCCTCGACCTTATTGATAAATGGCGTCGGATCCAGTTCGTACAGCAAATCGCCCTTCTTCACCTGGCTATTATTGTGTACATGCACCTGCGAGACGTAGCCGGAAACGCGTGAGGAAACGGGCGTTACCACACGCATCACCGTGGAGTCCGGCGTCAGCGGGATCCAGATATCGGCAACGATAAACCAGGCGAATATTACCAGGAAAGCGGCAATACTCACCCTTACCCAACGGGCAAATTTTTGTTCTGGGGTCATCATAGTTTTTTAGATCTTGTTATCTTCTTCGCGGATTGTCCGCAGATTGCAGGCGATTTGATTGAGCGTGGCGCTGAAGGAAGCGAGTTCCGCCTCAGGGATGGTGCAGGTGACGCGATGTTGGTATGTCTCTATCACCCGGTTGAGTTCGTCCAGCCTTGCGCGGCCTTGCGCGGTCAGCGTTAGCAGGCGGATGCGTTTGTCATAAGGCGATGTGGAACGCAGCAGATAGCACTGCTTTTCCAGCTGCGAGAGGGTGCGCATCAGCGGCGGCAGTTCGATGCCCTGCATTTGTGCCAGTTCACTGACTGAGACGTTGTCTCCCAGTTGATACAGTTGCATCAGTACCGTCCAGCTGGACTGCGTCAGGCCTGTATCGGTGATGGCAGCATCAATAATGGCCCGCCACTGGCGCACCACCATTGCCATGCGCATCCCCATTGGTCGGCGGGCAAACAGTTCATCTTCAGTCATCTTATTTTCCCCTCATCGCTGAAAAGAAAATAATACTTATCAGGATAAGTATCAAGGAACAGGCTATCCAGAAGCATGAATTGATAAATATCGTGAATATAAAAGAGGCCGGGACGATAACCCCCCAGCCTCTGTCGATGAAAGAAAATCACTCCACCTGATCGCGTCGCAGCCCGACGTCCCGCAGCCGCTCATCGCTCATCTGTTGCAATACGCGCCGCGTTTGCGCTCGAAGCCGCCACGCCTTGTATGCCCGCCAGATCAGTACAAACCCAATAAACGGCTGTTTTGCTTTATTCTCGTGAAATTCCATACCTTGCCTCCCCGCCTTGCCAGAGGCTTTATCTTCACGGATCTGGCCTAAAACAATACAGACTCACAAAGTACTTTTATTTAACATACAGATTGGTTAAAAAGAGTTCTGCATCGCTTTTTTCACGCCAATCTGTACTGATTTTTTAATCTGTATGGTACCCATGAGGGATACAGCATGACGCGTTACCAACATCTGGCCAATCTGCTGGCCGAACGCATTGAGCAGGGGCTGTATCGCCATGGCGAAAAACTGCCCTCGGTTCGCAGCCTGAGCCAGGAGCATGGGGTCAGCATCAGCACCGTCCAGCAGGCGTATCAGACGCTGGAACAGCGCCAGCTGATCACGCCCCAACCACGTTCCGGTTATTTTGTCGCGCCACAAAAAGCGCAGCCACCCGTGCCACCGATGTCGCGTCCGGTACAGCGTCCGGTCGAAATAACACAGTGGGATCAGGTGCTGGATATGCTAAAGGGCAACGCGGACAAATCGATAATCCCGTTTAGCAGCGGCGTGCCCGATATTAATCAACCCAGCCTGAAGCCGCTGTGGCGCGAGCTCAGCCGCGTGGCACAGCATAATCTGCGCGCGATACTGGGCTACGATGAAATCTCCGGATGCCGTGAACTGCGTCAGCAGATTGCGCGGCTGATGCTGGACGGCGGTTCGGTGGTTAATGCAGATGATATTGTGATCACCAGCGGTAGTCAGAGCGGAATGTCGCTGGCGCTGCTGACGGTCTGCCAGCCCGGAGATATTGTCGCCGTTGAATCACCGGCCTACTACGGCACGATGCAGCTACTGCGCGGCTTAGGGATCAAGGTGATTGAGATCCCAACCGATCCGGATACCGGGATCAGCATTGAAGCGCTGGAGCTGGCGCTGGATCAGTGGCCGATCAAAGGTGTGCTGCTGGTTCCCAACTGCAACAACCCGCTCGGATTCATTATGCCGGATGCGCGTAAACGGGCGGTGCTCGCCCTCGCCCAGCGTCACGACATCGTCATTTTTGAAGACGATGTGTATGGCGAGCTGGCCACAGAGTACCCGCGCCCGCGCACGATCCACTCCTGGGACAGCGACGGCCGCGTAATACTCTGCAGTTCGTTTACCAAATCCGTCGCCCCCGGTCTGCGCGTGGGTTGGGTGGTGCCCGGTCGTTATTACAACAAACTGCTGCACATGAAGTACGCCGTCATTGGAACTAACGTTCCCGCTACGCAACTGGCAGCGGCTTCCTTTGTGCGCGAAGGTCATTATCATCGACATATTCGTCGTATGCGCCAGATTTATCAGCGCAATATGGAGATCTACACCTGCTGGGTACGGGAATACTTCCCCTGCGGGATCTGCGTCACCCGACCAAAAGGTGGCTTTATGCTGTGGGTCGAGCTGCCGCTCCAGGTCGATATGGTCTGTGTCGCTAAGCAGCTCTGTCGCCTCAAAATCCAGGTTGCACCGGGTTCTCTGTTCTCCGCATCGGGGAAGTATCGCAACTGTGTGCGCATCAACTGCGCATTGCCGCCAAACGATAAGCATCGGGAAGTAATGCAGAAGCTCGGAGAGGCGGTAAAAACGGCAATAGAGTAGATCGAGCTGCCCGGCGCTTCCGGGCAGGCAATTAGGCAGTTTAAGCTATATCTAATGTCTTAAACCCTGAATATCTTCAGCGGAAAGTCGGGTGATTTTTTGTACCGTGCTGATATCGATGCCATCTGCCAGCATGGTGCGGGCAATACGCAGTGCCTCATCACGTCGCCCCTCTCGAAGCCCTTCCAGCCTGCCTTTTTGTAGTCCTGCCTCATGTAATCTGTCCGCGATCGTCATCAATTGCTCCTTGTGCTGCGGTGAACGTTCGGCAACCCCGCGAATAAACTCACTGAATCGAGGTGCATCGCCAGTTCGTAAAATATAATTAAACAGCGTCTTTATCTGAGTGTCATTAGTCAGTCCGGTAAGTAGCAGGGAAACAATTTGCTCGACCAACCCCATAAGATCGCGTTGACGGATATGTTTTTGGATTAACTCCAGCAGCGCCATACGTCGATGCTGCACAATTTCGTCATCCGGAATAACCGTAATATCCACCAGCGGAAACGCCGCAGCATACAGCTGACGAGCCAGCTTCGGGTTGGCAAACTCATCCAGCCAGCACAGCGAATAAGGGTACGGGCTTTTAGCGCCGTGATAAAACAGCATCGGCACCACCAGCGGCAACTGCTGATGCCCGGCATCTAAATGTTTCTGCATGGCCGCTACCGCATAGCGCATCAGTCTGAATGCCATATGCGCATCAGTCTGAATGCCATATGCGCATCCGGTGTGCTTTGGTGTTCAATCACTACATAAATATATCCATCCCCATCCGTCGTTTTCACCGACCACAGCACATCGGAATAGTACGCACGTAAATTCTCTTCGATAAAACTGTCTGACTCGAGTTTAAGCGTCCGAAGATCGCAAAGCTCGCGCAGCGAAGCGGGAAGATGTATTTGCAGAAAATCCCGTGCAGTCTCAGGGTGACGTAAAAATGTTTTAAAAACCGCATCATGCGGTGTTAAAGCGGAAGCTTTGTTCATGGCGATCCTTCACCTGAAAATAAGATGCCATGACAGTAGCGCCGGAAAACCACATCCTCACCTGCAATTTTCTCTCTTTACGAGGCGATTTCCGGGATAACAACGCCCTTATGTAACGTCTGCATTTGTCTGGAACACGTCACGCAAAATCGCCATCTCAATGCGCATTCCCACTTTTTCACCACTCGGCCTGTGCTATAACAAATCATCACTTTCAGCGAGGACACGATGTGACGCATACCCGGAATATTCCACAATCGTTCTGGCGTGATGAGCAGTTGCCGTGGCTGGAACTGCGCAGCACCTGGCAGAGCCAGCAGGCCTATAAGCGGCATCACCACTCTCAGCTCTCGATTGGGGCAATTCTCGAGGGGGAAACGTGCTGTCAGTGCGATGGCGAGGAATACCATCTGCAGGTGGGCGACCTGATTGTGATACCGCCGCTGGCACCTCACAGCTGTAATCCTGTTAACGGACAGTTTCGTAGCTATCATATGCTTTATCTTGATGCCCAGTGGTGTCTTGCTAATCTCCCTGCACAGAACACCAATCAGCGGCTTTGCACGCCTGCTCGCGTTATCCGCGATGCGCAATTATTCCAGCGTTATATGCACCTTGTGACGCTCATGCTGCAACGCCAAACCGCGCAAATAACGGATGCCGCGCAAGCATTGCTTCACTCGCTGCCGTTGCAGTCGGTCGCACCAGAAAACTCAAGCGCCACCAGCCAGTATCTGCGCGAACGGTTGCAGTCCAGCCTGCTCGTGCCGCCCTCACTCGATGAGCTGGCACATGAGTGTCACATGCGTAAAGAGACGCTGATCCGTACCTTTAAGCAAGACACCGGGCTGACGCCAGGAAGTTATCTGAACATCATACGGATTGACTATGCTCGCCAGCGGCTGCGGGCCGGAGACGAAATTGCCGATGTCGGATACCAGAGCGGGTTTGCCGACCAGAGCCATTTCCATCGCACCTTTGTTCGCTACACCGCCGCCACACCGCGCCAGTACGCGTTGGGACGATCAATATCAGACAATAATTAGCGCTGCGTCAGGCGTACGGTGCTCTCAGATTCATTCTCTGAGGTCGCTATGTCGCTGCTTTCTGTACTTTTTCCTTCTGCTTTTCCCGCGCTGGCGCTGGCGCATTTCGTCGCATTGCTTAGCCCCGGGCCGGACTTCTTTTTACTGGTCGGTTACGCCGCACGATACCGGATGCGCGGCAGCGCCGGGTTGTGCGTGGGGATCGCTTTCGGCAACGGGCTGTATGTTCTGCTGGCAATTATCGGTTGGGGGATCCTGCGCCAGCTTCCCCTGTTGTTTACGGTTATTGAGCTGCTGGGCGCGCTTTATTTATTGTGGATTGGCAGCCTGCTGGTACGCAGCCGCCCGCAAACGCTGACCGGAACAGACACCCAGTCTACCTGTCCAGGATTTGGCAAACAGCTACTGCTGGGATTGGGTTCGTCACTGCTCAACCCAAAAAATGCGCTGTTCTATCTGGCGCTAATGACCGCCCTGCTCGGCCCGTCGGTGACGCTGCTGCAACAAACCATGAGCGGGATCTGGATGACCAGCGTAGTGCTGTGCTGGGATCTGCTGATCGTGATGTTCATCGGTTTACCGCAGATCCAGCGACGGTTATCCAGAGGGATATTATGGGTAGAACGTATCGCTGGGGGTGTATTGATTATCTTCGGTTGTGCCATCGCGCTGCGGTTTTTGCCGAGCATCGTAGTCTGATTTCCAGGGCGATTTTCTGCACATAAACCGGATAAACTCGTTTAATTAATATCCAATCCGCATTACACTGCGGATGGTTATTACCCGTTCAACTTACTCTTCCTGAGGTGCGATGTGCTGATTGTTACCTGTAATCGTTACGTTTTCTGACCCCGCGTCAGTGAGCGTATCTTCTGTTTGCGCTTCGCGCAGACAGCGTTTTTGATTACATGAAATTCAGTACATTTGCAGTCTGCTTTTTTCTGTCATCGGTCTGACGTCTCAAAGACGGTATTGAATTTCGCTATTCCCGTTGAGGGTTTTCTCCCGACAAGGAGCTGTTTTATGCAACGGATTCTCGCGTTTTTCTCCCAACGCGCCACAACGCTATTTTTTCCTGTCGCGTTGATTTTATATGACTTCGCCGCCTATCTGTCGACGGACCTGATCCAGCCTGGCATCATCAATGTGGTACGTGATTTCAACGCCGATGTTAGCCTGGCACCCGCCGCGGTGAGCCTCTATCTGGCGGGCGGCATGGCGCTGCAATGGCTGCTGGGGCCGCTTTCCGACCGAATTGGCCGTCGACCCGTGCTGATTGCGGGGGCGTTAATCTTTACCCTCGCCTGCGCTGCCACGCTGTTCACCACCTCAATGACGCAATTTCTGGTAGCCCGATTTGTGCAGGGCACCAGCATCTGCTTTATCGCGACCGTTGGCTATGTCACGGTGCAGGAGGCGTTTGGGCAAACGAAGGCCATTAAGTTAATGGCGATAATCACTTCCATTGTGTTGGTTGCACCGGTTATCGGCCCGCTCTCCGGGGCCGCGCTGATGCACTTTGTACACTGGAAGATCCTGTTTGCCATCATTGCCGTCATGGGGCTTATCGCCCTGATTGGGTTAATGTTAGCCATGCCGGAAACCGTCCAGCGCGGCGCGGTGCCGTTCAGTGCCCGCGACGTAGTGCGTGATTTCCGCGACGTTTTCCGCAACCGGGTGTTCCTGTTTGGCGCAGCCACGCTGTCGTTAAGCTATATCCCGATGATGAGCTGGGTGGCGGTCTCACCGGTTATTCTGATCGATGCTGGCGGCATGACCACATCGGAGTTTGCCTGGGCACAGGCCCCGGTGTTCGGCGCAGTGATCGTCGCCAATATGGTGGTGGTTCGTTTCGTGAAAGATCCGACCCAACCACGCTTCATCTGGCGGGCCGCACCTATACAGCTGAGCGGGCTGGCAGTGCTGATTGTCGGCAATTTACTGTGGCCGCACGTCTGGCTGTGGTCGGTGCTGGGGACCAGCCTGTATGCGTTTGGTATTGGGATGATCTTCCCGACGCTGTTCCGCTTTACACTGTTTTCCAACAACTTACCGAAGGGTACGGTTTCCGCATCGTTGAATATGGTGATCCTGACGGTGATGGCGGTTTCTGTCGAAATTGGGCGCTGGCTATGGTTTAACGGCGGCAGGATTTCGTTTCATCTGCTGGCGGTTGCGGCAGGGCTCGCTGTCGTGTTCACGCTGGCAGGTTTACTCAAACGGGTACGCCAGCATGAGGCAACGACGTTAGCCACTGAAAACTAACCTGCCCGCTTATCCGGCCTACGACAACTATGTAGGCCGGATAAGCGCTTGCGCCGCATCCGGCTACGCTCACCTCACCTTACGCAATGCGTGCAAATCCCGCTTCCAGATCGGCAATCAGGTCGTCGATATCCTCAAGGCCGATATGCACCCTGACCAGCGTACCGCTGAAATCCACCTCTCCAGCCGGGCGAATGCTGTTCAGCTCTTCCGGCTGGTTCGCCAGAATGAGCGATTCAAATCCGCCCCACGAATAGGCCATATGGAACAGCGAGAAGTTATCGAGGAAATTCGCCATCTGTTCGTCGGTCAATCTCTTTTTCAGCACAAACGAGAACAGGCCTGAGCTTCCGATAAAATCACGCTGAAAATACTCATGGCCCGGACATTCCGGTAATGCCGGATGATTCACCCGTGCCACTTCCGGCCTTGCCGACAGCCAGCGGGCAATATGGATGCTGCTCTCCTGATGCTGCTTAAGGCGTACCGCCAGGGTGCGCAATCCGCGACTGCCATTGTAGGCCGTATCGGCGTCCAGCGTTTGCCCCATCAGATAGGAGTTCTCGCGCAGACGATCCCAACAACGGGCGTTCGACACCGCCGTGCCCAGCATGCCGTCCGAATGACCGATGGTGTACTTCGTTCCCGCCTGAATGGAAATATCCACGCCATAATCCAGCGCTTTGAACAGCACGCCCGCCGCCCAGGTGTTGTCGATCATAATAACAATCTCCGGATTCACCGCGCGGATAGCCTTCACCATCCCCGGCACGTCCTGGACTTCCATGGTGATAGAACTTGGTGACTCAAGGAATACCACCTTCGTTTCCGGACGCAGAAGATCGACGATACCTGCACCAATCAGCGGATCGTAATACGTTGTTTCCACTTTGAATTTACTCAGGATCTTATTGCAAAAATCCTGGGTTGGTTCATAGGCCGCGCCCGTCATCAGAATATGATCACCACCCTGAACAAACGCCAGAATCGCGTTAGTCACCGCCGCAGCGCCGCACGGGTACAGCGCGCAGCCAACGCCGCCTTCCAGCTCGCTCATTGCCTTCTGAAAGGCAAAGTGGGTGTAGGTTCCGCGACGACCGTAAAACAGCTCGCCGTTCGCGCGATTGGCGGTGGCAAATTTCTTGTCCTTCACGGTATCAAATACCAGTGAAGAGGCGCGTTGGATAACCGGATTCACCGCTCCCTGGGTGTAGCGTTTGTCACGACCAGCAACAACCAGGTGCGTTTCAAGCTTCATTGCGTCTTTCATAACATCTCCTGTTCTTAATCCGTGTGAGACCTATACCACCGCAGCAGTAGAGTTTATTTCAGTGTTGGTCTGCTTTTTTCCAGCGAACCGTTCAACAATCTGCGCCGCATTCAAATCATGGATAACGTTAATCAGTGTGGCCGGCGCATCGGTAATGGTGCCCAGCACCACCAGCATCGGGATTGCTTCCATCGGCAGACCCTGCGTGGTGACGATAAAGATTTCACCGAGGAACGCCCCGCCCGGTACGCCACCAACGATAATGGCGGAGAGCACCGCAATCAGCATCGTCAGGAAGAAGGTTTCGGTGGTGAATTCCATGCCCAGTACGGAATAGATAAAAACAATTTTTAGCGCGGCAATCATCGCCACGCCGCCTTTGTTGAGGTTAACCAGCAGCGGAATAGAGACATCAACGATTTCCGGGTTGATCCCCATCGCCTTACCGGCACGCAGCGTCACCGGCAGCGTCCCCAACGAAGAGCAGGTCCCTAGCGCGGTCGCAGACGGTTCAATCGCGTTACGCCAGAAGGCTTTGACCGCCGGAACACCGCCGCCAATATATGAATAGAGAATCGAGCCAAAAACAAAATAGACCAACGTGGCAACCATAAACAGGCCGATAGCACGGGCAAAGGTTAACAGTAGTGCAGAGTCCTGACTGGCCATGGTGGCGGCAAAGTAGCAGCCCAGACCAATCGGCGCGACCTTCATAATGATCGACACGATCTTCATGATCACGGTATTGGCGTCTTCCAGCAGCGACGCAATGCGTTTACCGGCCTGATCCGACTGACCAATTGCCACACCGGCGATGATCGCCATCACGATCAGCGCCAGAATATTGGACTTAGAAAACAGTCCGATAAAGTCGCTGGTGGTGATCATACTGACAAAATCCATCTTGCCGCTGCCCGCCTGCACCGACTGCGAGAGATCGATAGTGACGCCCTGCGCCGGGTTATACCAGAGCGCCAGCGCGACGATCCCGGCCGCCGGAATAAAGGCCATGGCGATCGAAACAATAAAGATAATCGCCATAATGCGCCCCAGCCTTTTCAGATCGGTCATACTGGCGATCGAAGACATAACGCTGATCCCCACCAGCGGCACAATAATCATAAATAACAGGTTCAGGAAAATCTGACCTATTGGCTGGAGTTTACTTGCAAACGATGGGGCATAAATACCTAATAAGCCGCCAATCACCAGAGCAACTAATAAAATAATCGACGATCTGTAGGGTTCGAGTCGTGACCACATAATCGGTACCTTTAGAATAATAATTAATGAGATTAAATTCACAATGTGATGAGTTTCCGTTTCGCCTCCTTTTATTTTGTGACGTAACTCACCTAAGTTGTTATTTTTTCATTTTGCCAGCAAGTTGTTTCCTGTGATTCAATAGTTGCATGTTTAAAACGCGAATGTAACGGCCTATTCGTACCGTTTTTGCAAATCACTTGTGAATTAAAGGAAACTATGAGTACGCCGATTTCACTCAAGCATCTGGAATTTTTTACTAAAATCGTCGACTGCGGAGGATTGTCAGAAGCCGCGGCACAGCTCAATGTATCGCCGTCTGCGGTCAGCAAAAGCCTGGCCGCGATGGAAGACACGCTGGGCACGACATTAATTAAACGCACCACCCGCAGTATTACCCTGACCGACGCCGGGCAATATCTCTTCAACCGCGCTAATAAGCTTTTGAAAGAATTCGATGAAACGCTGAATACCACTTCCGGTTATTACCACAGCCCGCAGGGTGAATTACGCATAACCTGCTCAATTGCGTTTGGTTATTCCCGGCTGGTGAACCTGGTGGATAAATATCGCTCCCAGTTCCCGGATGTGAATCTGTATATCGATCTCAACGATAACTTTGTGAATCTGAACGAAACAGATTTCGACATCGCCCTGCGCATCTCCACCGCACCGCCACAAAACTATGCGATGCGCAAGCTGGTGCCTGTTCGCTGGGCGTACTGTGCCTCACCCGGCTACCTCGCCAAAAAAGGCATGCCCCAGCGTCGAAGCGATCTGGTGGATCATGATTGTCTGGTTTATCCCGGCCTCACACCGGTGCTGAAAGTGGCGGATGAACAGGATCGTCTGCATCAGTTGAAACTGCATATGCCGATCCAGGCCAACAGCAGTCTGGTATTGCTGAAGTCAGTGTTAGAAGATCAGGGAGTGGCGTATTTGCCCACCTATCTGATTGGCGATCATATTCAAAAAGAAGAGATAACGCCGCTGATGCTCGACGGCACTATCACCTGTGAAACTCACGCCCTGTATGCGCTGTACTTTCCCAGCAAGTACAGCAATCCGAAGGTGCGATCGTTTATCGATTTTCTGGTGGCGGAACTCGGCCCCTTACCCGCCTGGGACAACTGGATCCCGGAGTAAGCCCAGCCCACCTGAAAATGGGAGGCGCTCCACATTTTTTGCGCGATCCCCCCGTCTGGCTCTATCCTTAAGCCTATGAATAAAATTGCTGAACTCAAACGCGCCAAGCGACTGGCGCTCTCATTGCTGCTGATTGCCGCTGCCACTTTCGTCATCACGCTGTTTCTGCCGGCTAACTTTTGGGTGCTTGGGATCAAAGCGATCGCCGAAGCGGCGATGGTCGGCGCGCTGGCGGACTGGTTTGCCGTGGTGGCGCTTTTTCGCCGGGTGCCGATCCCGTTTATCTCGCAGCACACGGCGATTATCCCGCGCAATAAGGATCGGATCGGCGAAAATCTCGGGCAATTTGTGCAGGAAAAATTTCTCGATACCCAGTCGCTGGTCGCGCTGATCCGCCGCCATGAACCGGCGCTGTTGATCGGCAACTGGTTCAGCCAGCCGGAAAACGCCCAGCGCATCGGCCAGCATCTGCTGCAAATTATGAGCGGTTTTCTCGAACTGACCGACGACTCGCGCATTCAGCGGCTGATCAAGCGGGCGGTGCACAAGGCCATCGACAAGGTCGATCTCTCAGGTACCAGTGCGCTGATGCTGGAAAGCATGACCAAAAACAATCGCCATCAGGTGCTGCTCGACACGCTCATCGCCCAACTGATCGCCCTGCTTCAGCGCGACAGCTCGCGAGCGTTTATCGCCAGACAGGTCGTGCACTGGCTGGAAACCGAACATCCACTGAAAGCGAAGATCCTGCCGACCGAATGGCTGGGCGAGCACAGTGCCGAGCTGGTGTCTGATGCCGTTAACTCCTTGCTGGATGACATCAGCCACGATCGCGCGCATCAGATCCGCCATGCCTTCGATCGCGCCACGTTTAAGCTCATCGATAAGCTCAAACACGATCCGGAGATGGCCGTGCGGGCCGAAAGTCTGAAAAGCTATCTGAAGGAAGATGAAGCCTTCAACCGTTATCTTGGCGAGCTGTGGGCAGACCTGCGTCAGTGGGTGAAAACCGACATTAACGCCGATGATTCCCGCGTGAAGCAGCGCATCGCCAGCGCCGGGCAGTGGTTCGGCGAAACGCTGGTAGCCGACAGCGCCCTGCGCGCCTCACTGAATGGGCATCTGGAACAGGCCGCGCATAAAGTAGCGCCAGAGTTCGCCACCTTCCTGACGCGCCATATCAGCGACACGGTGAAAAGCTGGGATGCACGCGATATGTCGCAGCAAATCGAGCTGAACATCGGTAAAGATTTGCAGTTTATCCGCGTCAACGGCACGCTGGTTGGCGGTTCTATTGGGCTGGTGTTATATCTGTTGTCGCAAATTCCTTCCCTGCTGACGCTGGCGAATTTTTAAGGAGAAAAATTCAATGACGATGAACATCCGCATTTTTTCCCTGCGCGAAACACCGGAAAAACTGCACGAGGTCACCGCTTACTTTCAGCAACAATGGGCCTCAGAAGACTCCGTGAAGGTATACGAAGATGCGCTGCATCGTTGCATTGGCGCAAAGAACCCGCTACCGCAGTGGTACTGGCTGCAGGACGGCGACAGCATTGTTGGCTGCGCCGGATTGATCACTAATGATTTTATCAGTCGCGGCGAACTGTGGCCGTGGCTATGCGCACTCTATATCGATCCTCGCTATCGTGGTCACGGTCTGGCATTTCGCCTGATTGAACATCTTGCGCAACAGGCCAGACAGTTAGGCTTTATGCAGCTCCATTTGTGTACTGACCTGGAAGGCTTATACGAGAAAGCGGGATTTTACTTTGACGGGCCGGGCTATCATCCGTGGGGGGAAGTCTCACGGGTCTACAGTCGTAATCTGTAAGCGCACAATTGTTGTACATCAATAAAGCCAGATAAATTGCATGGTTATAATGCGACGTCTTTTTACTGTCTCCCGTGTTACGGGGAAGGAAAATCATGTCGCTAATCACCGATTTACCCGCCATTTTTAATCAATTCTCCGACGCCCGTCAGAAAGGTTTTCTCACCGTAATGGATCTTAAAGAGCAGGGTATCCCGCTCGTTGGGACCTATTGCACCTTTATGCCGCAGGAGATAGCGATGGCGGCAGGCGCGGTCGTCGTTTCGCTATGCTCAACCTCTGATGAAACGATTGAAGAGGCCGAAAAAGATCTGCCACGAAACCTGTGTCCACTGATCAAAAGCAGCTACGGGTTTGGTAAAACGGATAAATGTCCGTACTTCTACTTCTCTGACCTGGTGGTGGGCGAAACGACCTGCGATGGTAAAAAGAAGATGTACGAGTACATGGCTGAATTTAAAGCGGTACATGTGATGCAACTGCCCAACAGCGCCAGTGATGCGGCTTCGCGGGCGCTGTGGAAAGCCGAGATCCTGCGTTTGCAGCAGGTAATCGAAGCCCGTTTTGGCACCCCGATAACCGAAGCCGCGCTACGTGAAGCCGTCATTCTAAAAAACCAGGAACGTCGTGCACTGGCAAACTTCTACCGCGTTGGTCAGCTCAACCCACCCGCACTCAGCGGCAGTGACATTCTGAAAGTCGTCTACGGTGCAACCTTCCGCTTTGATAAAGCAGCGCTGATCGACGAGCTTAATAGCATGGCCGAGCGGGTACATCAGGAATGGCAGGCCGGGAAACGTCTGGCATCGCGTCCACGCATACTGATAACCGGCTGCCCCATCGGCGGCGCGGCAGAAAAAGTGGTTCGTGCCATTGAAGAAAACGGCGGTTGGGTGGTGGGCTATGAAAACTGCACCGGGGCGAAAGCCACTGAACAGTGCGTGGAGGAAACTGGCGACGTCTACGACGCGCTGACCGATAAATACCTCGCCATCGGCTGCTCATGTATTTCCCCTAACGATCAACGTCTGAAAATGCTCAGCCAAATGGTTGAAGAGTACCAGGCTGACGGCGTCGTCGATGTCATTTTACAGGCTTGCCACACTTACGCCGTTGAATCACTGGCCATTAAACGCCACGTCCGCCAGCAGCACAACATTCCCTATATCGCTATTGAAACCGACTACTCCAGCGCGGATATCGGCCAACTTAGCACTCGTGTCGCCGCGTTCATTGAAATGTTGTGAGGAACAGGGATGACATACTCAATAGGGATCGATTCCGGCTCCACGGCGACTAAAGGTATTTTGTTGGAAAGGAACGTCATCAGACGTCGCTTCCTTTGCCCAACACCTTTTCGCCCTGCCGAAGCGATCGCGCAGGCATGGGAAACGCTGCAAGCGGGGCTGAACGATAGACCATTTTTAACCCTCACTGGCTACGGACGGCAGCTCGTGGATTATGCCGACAAACAGGTCACTGAAATTTCCTGCCACGGGCTGGGGGCGCGCTTGCTGGCTCCCGGCACCCGCACAGTGATTGATATCGGCGGTCAGGACAGTAAAGTCATCCAGTTAGATGATGATGGCAACCTCAGCGATTTCTTGATGAACGACAAATGTGCGGCAGGGACCGGACGATTTCTGGAAGTCATCTCACGCACGCTCGGCGCCAGCGTAGAGCAGCTAGATGCGATTACCGCTGGCGTCGAACCACATGCCATCACCAGCATGTGTACGGTTTTTGCCGAGTCAGAGGTTATCAGCCTGCGCTCTGCGGGTGTCGCGCCGGAGGCCATTTTAGCAGGTGTGATCAACGCGATGGCCCGACGCAGCGCGAATTTCATCGGACGGCTTTCAGGGCAGGCTCCACTGTTATTTACCGGGGGAGTAAGCCACTGTCACGCCTTTGCTCGTATGCTTGAAGGCCACATTGGCATTCCCGTACACACGCATCCCGACGCGCAGTTTGCTGGGGCGATTGGGGCCGCGTTAATTGGTCAGCGTCAGGGGAAACGTGAGTGAAGGAAACACTGTTCTTGTTTCATACTACCCTCGGCGTCATCAAAACGCGTAAAGCGCTACAGGCTGCGGGTATGTGCTTTCGGGTGGCAGATATTCCCCGCGAGCTACGCGGTGGCTGCGGGCTGTGCATTTACATCGACTGTGTTGCTGGCAAGGAGGATGAGTGGATAATTCCGGGTCATACCGAATCTATCTACCGTCTTGAAAACGGAGACTGGCGCTGCCTTGCCACTTTTCCTCCTTCCTGAACGTGTCAGGGGACTTAGTTTTATTTTACTTTTCATTATCATTTACACATGTAATATAACAATTATCAGCTAACAGCGCGAAATGAGAGTCCGTATGTCCCAGGGAAGCCCAGATTCAAATCGTCATGCCATCAGCGTCGCGCTTTTTGGCATGCTGGTCTTAACACTGGGTATGGGAATTGGGCGCTTTCTGTATACACCAATGCTGCCGGTGCTGCTATCGGAAGGTCAATTTACGTTTGACCAACTCTCCTGGATTGCCAGCGCCAACTACGCCGGGTATCTGGCAGGAAGCCTGCTCTTCTCCTTCGGGCTCTTCCATCTTCCCTCACGCTTACACCCGATGCTGCTAACGTCCGCGCTCGCTACCGCAGGGCTGATTCTGGCGATGGCCAGCTTTACGCAGCCCGCGCTGGTGATGCTGATCCGCTTTCTGGCAGGCGTCGCCAGTGCCGGTATGATGATCTTTGGCTCAATGATCGTTCTGCATCATACCCGGCACCCCTTCGTGATCGCGGCGTTGTTCTCCGGCGTTGGCGCAGGCATTTTGCTGGGCAATGAATATGTCATTAGCGGTCTGCATTTTGCGCTGTCCTCACATACGCTCTGGCTGGGCGCGGCGGCAGCCTCGGCTCTGTTCTTTGTGCTACTGGTTATACTCCTGCCATCTCGCGACCACGTGCTCCCCGCCGCGGCCACGGTAAAAACAGAGCATCAGCCTATGTCCTGGTGGCTGCTGGCGCTGCTGTACGGGCTGGCCGGATTTGGCTACATCATTGTCGCCACCTACCTGCCGCTGATGGCGAAAAGCGCCGGTTCGCCGCTGTTGACTGCCCATCTGTGGTCGCTGGTCGGCATATCAATAATTCCGGGGTGTTTCGCCTGGCTGTGGGCCGCCCGACGCTGGGGTGTATTGCAATGCCTGACGGCGAATTTGCTGATTCAAAGCGCCTGCGTGGTCATGACGCTCGCCAGCGGCTCCTTGCCGCTGCTGGTGATAAGCAGCATGGGGTTTGGCGCAACGTTTATGGGAACCACTTCACTGGTGATGCCGCTTGCCCGACAACTTAGCGTACCGCGCAATATTAATCTGCTGGGCCTGGTCACTCTGACTTACGGCATTGGGCAAATACTTGGTCCGCTATTAACCAGCCTGCTGGGAAGCGGCGCACAGGCGATCGTTAACGCCACGGTGTGCGGCGCGGTCGCGTTGTTTATTGCGGCAATTATCAGCCTCACGCAATTATACAAACAGCGTTTCGCCTCGCCCAAAAGGGTATAACCGGCTAACGTCTAAAGAAGATATATTCGGATTAGTCCACAATTAAATGTCAGCATTTAATAAACCGCAAATAATCGGCAATTACCCGTCAGACAATTTATAATTCCCGGCAGTTCATTTATGAACTCAATTTAAAATGCGTAAAAATGGACATATTAATTCAACATCAACACCATCTTCGGGAAAGGCACATGTCGTGGTTTAAAAAAATACTACTGGGGTTAATTATTTTGGCGGGTTTAATTGGCACGCTAAAGGATTATAAAGACTTTGGCCTGTTTGGCGCACTGGGATTGTTTATTATCTTCCTGTTATCAACAACATTCTTATGGCAATGGGCCTCTGGCAAGTTACCGGAGATAACAAAGTTACATGCCATACTTATTTTACTGGCCAGCGCGGTGGCCTCTATTTTTGTTATCAATATGGCAATTGCCGGAAATTTGCATGTGGATTTAATGGAAGTCATGCGCGTTACCATTACCCATAATCCGCTTTTTTATCTGATCCTCTGCGTGGTCGCATGGGTAAAAGTGGGCATCTGGCAATGGCTGTTTAGCGGTGTACAGATGAAAGAGAGTCAGCCGGTTTAAACTCCAGCAGATGTAAAAAAGGCGTCTTAACCAAGACGCCTTTTTCGTACTAGTATAACTACTTAGAACTGATAGGTCAGACCCGCAACAACCTGATTGTCGCCGTCTTTGCCATCGAGCAGGTTAATTTTGTAACCCACATCAGCAACCATGTTTTTGTTGAAGTAGTAGTCTGTGCCCAGCGCAACGTATTCGGTCAGATCGTTATTGTTGTTGTCACGCGTATGGACGTAAGCCACGTTCGGACGCAGACCGAAATCAAACACATAGGCCGCCATCGCTTCAAAGTGCTCAGCTTTGTCCGCATCCTGAATCAGGTTGTGGGACTCGCCGTACATGGTCGCTACGTAAATAGCGTTCGCATCATATTTCAGGCCAGCGCCCCAGAACTCTGCGTTTTCGCCATCCCAGCCATTTTTTTTCTGCTGAGCAGTCACCGCGCTGGTTGTGTAGGCCGCAATGGCAGATACGCCAGAATCTGCAATATTGTCATAGCCCAGCGAGAAGCCGTAGCCATTACCGTGCTGTTTGGTCGGATCAGTATTGGTATCGTCCTGCCCCTGATATTGCGCACCAACGTTCAGACCATCAACGGCACCAAACAGATTTTTGGTACGGAGTGTTGCAACGCCAGAAGTGCGTGTAGTAAGGAAGCGGTCAGTATTTTCAAAGGAGTCACCGCCGAACTCTGAAAGAGTGTCAGTGTAAGCTCCCACGTCGTAAGCGATACCGTAGTTACGACCGTAGTCAAAACTAACGTCATGGCCGTAATCCAGGCCAGCAAACGCCAGACGTGTGTTAACGCCATTCTGAGAACCTTCTGCTTTAGAGGCATCAAACTGACTTTCAAATTGGCCATAACCGGTCAGTTGATCGTTGATTTGTGTCTCACCGCGAAAACCCAGACGCGCGTAGGTACCATCGGCATCGGTGCCGTCAGTCCATGAATGGACCGCTTTTACTTTGCCGTACAGATCCAGTTTGTTGCCATCTTTATTATAAATTTCCGCTGCATGAACGGAGGTTACCCCTAATGCCATTACAGCTAATGCCACTACTGTCTTTTTCATGTTGTTACTCACTTTTAATTGTGAATTTTGCTATCAACTTTGTTATGAAGGCGGAATGCCCACATAAAAAAGTCCCCTCCAGATAAGGGGAAACACCAATAACACACCAAAAAAATATACCAATAAAGGCAATAATGAAGTGGCAAGATATATTTCAACTTTGGGTTTTAAATAAAACCCGAACAGAGAGTAATTACTTAGGTTCTTCGTTTGTGCTCTCATTAATAGAGCGATGCAACATTAATGCCTCGGCAATAATGTCTTGTTTACTTTTACGGGTTTCAAATGCCAGTGTCCGAACATATTCCCATAGAGAAGTATCGACACGGGCACTTAATAGAACCATATCTTTTGATCGGGTTCCCCTGGCTTTTCGGATATCAGGGTAATCTCGAGAGGGCATAGTCATCTCCTGAACGCAAACACGCTTATGGCGATGAAATATGCAGTCAGTGTAAAAACATGTCAACGGCAAAATACAGTCACAATAGTAATAAAACTGTTAATAAAGAACAAAAAACTGGAACGTCATTTCAAATGAAAGATAACTTGATTATAGAATAATGTGTAATGTTAGCTTTACATATATCCGTTTTTATTCATATGATTAAAAAGCCACGAATCACTCACGTTAATAATGATACGCAATCAAAACATCACTACAGACAATGAGTTACATGCCGTTATTAATGCCTACTTTTACGCAAATCACCTGTTTTTATGCGCTGTTATGCCTGGCGGCCCTGCACTATCTGCAGCGGAAATCACTTTGATTCTCACTTAATACAGACCTGTATTGTCTAAAAATAAGCACAAAAAGGTAAAAATAAGGTAAATAGCGCATTTTTTCGCAAGCAAAAATAAGTTGTTTTTAATTGATGAAAATCAATTTACATCACACAGGAGCGGCGAAAAAAATGATCATTGAAGACTATGGAAACCATTTTTTACATGAGGTTTAAGACGTGAAAAGAAAGGTTGTTATGCAATACCGAGCGGGCCGGAACAGCCCGCGTGAGAGGTGGTAAAATCAGGCGTTAACTTTATCCAACGGCCAGGAGTCAAACAGATAGCCATCGAAGTCGATGTCATCAACATTTGAAAACTCCAGCAGGCGCTGTTTGACGTTTTCCAGATGCTGCCACATCGCCAGCTTGGCCGCGCGAGCGTCCTTTTTGATTAACGCCGCCAGGATCTGTTTATGGTCACCCATCCACTCTTTACGATAGTGGGTATCATCGAGATGGCTATGAAGCTGGATCCACATCGGGTTGTTCTCGCGCCACTGCCATGACTGGCGGAACAGCTCCACCAGCATGCTGTTATGCGTGGCCTCGGCGATAGCGAGATGGAACTGCATGTCACCGCTTTCAGAACCGTTCGGTTCACTGGAAGCCAGCTCCCGCTCTTCCAGTTGCAACGCCTGGCGCATTTTGACGATATCTTCGCGGGTGGCCTGCAGCGCGGCAAATTCTGCGATGTTGCTTTCCAGCAACTGTCGCGCCTGGAGCAGTTCAAACGGGCCAGCATCATTGCAATGATTCACATCCGAACTGTCGATAGTCTGAGCTTCTGCATTGTCGAGCACATAGATCCCGGCGCCACGACGCACGTCCACCAGACCTTTAATTTCCAGCATGATTAACGCTTCGCGCACCACCGTGCGAGTAACATTGAGTCTCTCGGCGATTTCACGTTCTGGCGGCAAACGCTCACCGGGCTGGTACGGCGTCTGGACAATCAGATCGCGGATCATTGCACCCACTTCCTGGTAGGGTCTTTGCTGAGAAGTGTTCGATTTCATCGTGTTATGTCCGTCAGATGCGTCAATTCAGAATCCGGAGGCTGGATGACTGCGCACACCTTATCCGGCCTACCAATAACGTTTTTTTCGCCTGAACTATAGCATTTGCGGGAAGCCAAAAACAGAAAACGGGTCAACCAAATTAGTATTTTGATTGACCCGTCATACCTGGAAGGTTATGCGTCAGCGCTTAACGCTGCAACGCACTCACGTGCGCCGTGTTCACACAACTGTTGATACTCCGCGATAATCGTTTCCACAAAATCGGCGTTTTCCGCCAGATCGTGACCAAAAATGCCGCTTAACCCCAGCAGCGCCGTCACCCGTTCGGCTCCCTGGAACTGTTGGTTAATGCGCTGGAATTCGGCCTGCATTGGGTCGACAACATCAATGACCTGCCCCTGTTCATCCACACCATGGGTGTAGCGCATCCAGCCCGCGATGCCCAGTGCCAGATGACGCCAGCCGCTGCCGTTTTGCAGATGCAGACGCACCGGATCCAGCAGACGCTGTGGCAGTTTCTGGCTGCCATCCATCGCAATCTGCCAGGTACGGTGGCGCAGAGACGGGTTGCTGAAACGCTCGATCAGCAGCGTCGCATAGGCACTGAGATCGGTGCCTTCCGGCATCGACAGCGTTGGCGCTTGCTCCTGCATCATCAGTGCAAACGCCGCTTTGCGGTACGCTGGATTGGTCATGGTGTCAGCGATGGTTTCATAACCGCCAAGATAGCCCAGATAAGCGAGGAAAGAGTGGCTACCGTTGAGCATGCGCAGTTTCATCATTTCAAACGGTACTACGTCGGCAACAAACTGTGCGCCGACTTTGTCCCAGTCAGGACGACCGTTAACAAAGTTGTCTTCAATCACCCACTGGCGGAACGGTTCGCAGGCGATAGCGCACGGATCGTAAACGCCCAACTGGTCGGCAATCTCCTGCAACGTTTCTGGCGTTGCCGCCGGAACAATGCGGTCGACCATGGTGCAAGGGAAAGTGGCGTTTGCTTCAATCCACTGCGCCAGCTGCGGGTCACGCGCCTGCGCCAGGCCCAGCACCGCGACTTTCGCCACATGCCCATTTTCACGCACGTTATCGCAGGACATCACGGTAAAGGCCGCCAGTCCCTGCTCACGACGCAGATGCAGCGCCTGTACGATGTAACCAATCGCCGATTTCGGCGCGGCCGGATTCGCCAGATCGTGTTTAATCAGCGGGTTATTGAGATCTAACTGGCCGCTGGCGGCATCGGTGCAGTAGCCTTTTTCCGTGACCGTCAGCGAGACAATTGCCGTCTGCGGGCGCGCCATGGCCTGTAAAATACCATCACAGCCATCAAGCTCCGGGTGCAGGGCTTCTTTCATTGAGCCAATCACTTTCAGCACGGTATTGTCCGCGCCTTTTTCCGCCACGGTATACAGCAATTGTTGCTTGCGCAGGTTTTCAATCAGTATGCAGTCATTACCCGGCATCAGGTTAACTTCACAGATACCCCAGTCGCTGTCGGTGGTTTCCAGCAGATGGTGGGTGTACAGCGCCTGATGCGCGCGGTGAAAAGCGCCGCATCCCAGGTGAACAATGCGGGATTGCAGACGAGAGCTGTCCCATGCGGGGCGTGCAACCGGCAGGTTGCTATTGGCAATTGTCGTTGTCATCGTGAACTCCAGATCCCGTCGGAAAGACCAACGGAGAGAAAAGAAAAAAGCCGGCCAGACAGGCGACCGGCAACACTGCTTTAGCGGCTAAAGAAAGCGCGCTGGATAGCCATCTCAACGCCACGTACTTCCGCCAGGCCTTTCAGGCGACCAATCGCGGAGTAACCTGGGTTGGTTTTCTTTTTCAGGTCGTCAAGCATCTGGTGACCGTGGTCCGGGCGCATAGGAATCAGATCCTCTTTGCCCTCGGCTTTACGGCGCTGTTCTTCCTCAACGATCGCTTTCACCACTTCGTACATGTCGACGTCGCCGTTAAGATGCGCCGCTTCATGGAAAGTTTTCGGGTTATCTTCACGCAGCGTGGAGCGCAAATGGGTGAAGTAAATGCGCGGGCCAAACTGTTTGATCATGTCGACCAGGTCGTTATCCGCACGAACGCCGTAGGAGCCGGTACACATGGTGAAACCGTTCGCCATGCTGTTGACCGTATCGACCATCCACTGCATGTCTTCCACGGTGGAAACAATGCGTGGCAGGCCAAGGATTGGGCGCGGCGGATCGTCCGGGTGTACCGCCATGCGCACACCGACCTCTTCTGCTACAGGAATAATCGCCTTCAGGAAGACGGCAAAATTCTCACGCAGCGCAGCTTTATCGATATCCTTATAGCGTTCAAGATGCTGGCGGAACTGGTCGAGCGTGTAGCCCTCTTCCGCGCCCGGCAAACCGGCGATGATATTGCGGGTCAGACGTGCTTTGTCTTCTTCGCTCATGGTGGTGAAGCGTTCATGCGCCTGCGCAATCTCTTCGGCGGTGTAGTCCGCTTCCGCGCCCGGGCGTTTGAGGATATGCAGCTCAAAGGCGGCAAATTCAATTTGATCGAAACGCAGCGCTTTGGAGCCGTCCGGCAGGACGTATTCCAGGTCGGTACGGGTCCAGTCGAGAACCGGCATAAAGTTGTAGCACACGGTACGAATGCCGCACTCGGCCAGGTTACGCAGGCTTTGCTGGTAGTTGGCAATCCACTGCTGATAGTTGCCGGAACGGGTTTTAATGTCTTCGTGGATCGGTACGCTTTCGACGACCGACCATACCAGGCCCGCCTGCTCAATAATGGCTTTGCGTTTTAGGATCTCATCAACCGTCCACACTTCCCCGTTCGGGATATGGTGCAAGGCGGTAACAACGCCCGTAGCACCCGCCTGACGTACATCCGCTAAGGTGACCGGATCGTTAGGACCATACCAGCGCCATGTCTGTTCCATGTTTTATTCCTCATTTACGTTATGGACTCGACGATATGGCACATAAATTCCTCCTTTTGGTATTACATGTCAACCTGAAGCGCTAAATTGGTTAACCAAATCACGATACTTGCTGATTAGATCGCCTTTTTACGTCCAGACAACCCAGTATTAATGTAAACATGTAACGCAATGTGACATCCATCGCATCATAGGTTGACCAATATATGTAACATCTCAACCAAAACCATAATAGTTCAACCAAAGTAAGGTAGACGTTATATGCACGTTCTCAATATTCTGTGGGTTGTATTCGGCATCGGCCTGATGCTGGTGCTCAATTTAAGATTCAAAATAAACTCGATGGTCGCCCTGCTGCTGGCGGCACTCTCGGTCGGTATGCTGGCGGGAATGGATTTAATGGAACTGCTGCATACCATGAAATCCGGCTTTGGCAGCACGCTGGGTGAGCTGGCGATTATCGTGGTATTCGGGGCAGTCATCGGTAAGCTGATGGTTGACTCCGGGGCGGCGCATCAGATTGCCCATACGCTGCTGGCGCGACTCGGTCTACGTTACGTGCAGCTGTCGGTGATCATTATTGGTCTGATCTTCGGCCTGGCGATGTTCTATGAAGTGGCGTTTATTATGCTGGCACCGCTGGTGATCGTCATTGCCGCGGAAGCGAAGATCCCGTTCCTCAAGCTGGCGATTCCTGCGGTTGCCGCCGCCACCACCGCTCACTCACTGTTCCCACCGCAGCCGGGTCCGGTCGCGCTGGTTAACGCCTACGGCGCTGACATGGGCATGGTCTACATCTACGGTATCCTGGTGACCATTCCGAGCGTGATCTGCGCCGGGCTTATTCTGCCGAAATTCCTCGGCAACCTCGATCGTCCAACGCCGTCATTCATGAAGGCCGACGTACCGGTTGACCAGAACAACCTGCCGTCCTTCGGAGTTTCTATCCTGGTGCCGCTGATCCCGGCGATCATCATGATCTCCACCACCATCGCCAACATCTGGCTGGTGAAAGGGACGCAGGCGTGGGAAGTGGTCAACTTCTTAGGCTCCTCGCCGATTGCAATGTTTATCGCCATGGTTGTCGCCTTCGTGCTGTTTGGTACCGCGCGCGGTCATGACATGCAGTGGGTAATGAACGCCTTTGAAAACGCGGTGAAAAGCATCGCCATGGTGATCCTGATCATCGGCGCGGGCGGCGTACTGAAGCAAACCATTATCGATACCGGTATCGGCGATACCATCGGCATGCTGATGTCGCACGGTAATATTTCTCCCTACATCATGGCGTGGTTGATAACCGTGCTGATTCGTCTGGCAACGGGTCAGGGCGTGGTCTCAGCCATGACGGCCGCGGGGATTATTAGCGCAGCAATCCTCGACCCGGCAACCGGTCAACTGGTGGGCGTCGACCCGGCGTTGCTGGTACTGGCAACAGCGGCGGGTTCCAACACACTGACCCATATCAACGATGCTTCGTTCTGGCTGTTCAAAGGCTACTTTGACCTGTCGGTGAAGGATACGCTGAAAACCTGGGGTCTGCTGGAGCTGGTAAACTCCGTGGTTGGCCTGATTATCGTGTTGATCATCAGCATGATTGCATAACGTCGATACCGCTCTGGCCTATAGCGCCAGAGCGGTTTTCCATCCTGCCTCAACAATCCTCAATAATCAGATACACCGCCTTCACCGGGCCATGTACCCCAACCACCTTGATAAGCTCAATATCCGCCGTCGAGCTGGGTCCACTGATGATATTAATGCACGATGGCATACGCTCACCGGCCTGTGCTTTCTGATGCAGTTTTTCTGCCAGCTGCGCCACGCGCGGCAGGATGGTGCTTTTACGCAGCACGAAAATCGAGGACTCCGGCAACAGGCTCAGGGAACGCCCGCGCTCCGGTGCGGAAAACAGCACCACGCCGCCGGACTCGGTCAGGCCATATTCGGCATACACTACGCCGACTTTCGCCTGCTCGGCCTGGGTAATATTTTCGCTACCACGCGCCGGATCCCAGACCACGGCGTTGCATTCCTGCTGCAAGCGTTCGGTGATACCCAGCTCCACCAGCCGGCTGTCGCCGCTCAACATCACTGGTTGTCGACCCAACTCTTCACACAGGCGTAACGCCGCGTCTGCGGCCAGGTCCTCGCGAGTCAGCTCGCAGCGAGCCAGCATCACTTCGCTGGCGAACTGGATAAATGCAGAGCAGCGCTGCTCGGGGCTAAGCTCGGTCAGGCGCTCGTTGGCATAGTTGTTAACCGGCGCGGCATCCGCTTGCGGTTCGAAACGCAGCGGGCGACCCAGCGCCTGGGCGATGGTGTTTAAAAACGCGGTACGGTTATCCATTCTTTTTCTCCTGCGCCTGATGTTTTTTAAACCAGCTACGGAAGCTCTCGCCGTCAGCATCAGGCAGGTCGCGCGCCTCCATCCAGTCACCAATCGCGCCAACCTTGAGCGGGGTTTTGCCGCCATTGATAAACCAGCTCGCCGCATGCGCGCCCGCCATCATCCCCACTTTCCACAGCCCCGGATGGCTATTGGCATAAGCGAACATTTTGATCGCCCGTCGCTCAGCTTTCGGCGTAATGCCCTCCTCGGCCATCACCCGGCGATGACGCAGGATCAGTTTTGACAGAGGAATGCGCACCGGGCAGACGCTGTCACAGGCCGTGCATAAAGAACAGGCGTACGGCAGGTCTTTAAAATCTTTATAGCCGCCGAGCAGCGGAGAAATCACCGCGCCGATAGGTCCTGGATAGATAGAGCCATAGCCGTGTCCGCCGATGTGGCGGTATGCCGGACAGGTGTTCATACAGGCTCCGCAGCGGATGCAGCGCAGCACATCGCGAAACTCTGAGCCCAGCACCTGCGAGCGACCGTTATCGACAATCACCAGATGGAACTCTTCCGGTCCGTCAACGTTATCCGCCTCGCGCGGGCCGGTCAGCCAGGTGTTGTAGCCCGTCAGACGTGCACCCACGGCGCTGCGCGCCAGCATGGTGATCAGCACATCCACCTCGGCAAAGGTCGGCGCGATACGCTCCATGCCCATCACCGCAATGTGCGTTTTCGGCAGCGTGGTGCACATGCGCGCGTTGCCTTCGTTGGTCACCAGACACACCGAGCCGGTTTCCGCCACGGCAAAGTTACAGCCGGTAATACCGATTTCGGCACTGAGGAAATCCTCACGGATCTTCTGACGAATGAACAAGGTCATGGCTTCCGGGGTTTCCGGGCCGTCATACCCCAGACGTTCGTTCAGCACGCGGCGGATCTGATAGCGATCTTTATGAATCGCCGGGACCACGACGTGCGAAGGCGGATCCTGATCCAGTTGCAGGATATATTCCCCGAGATCGGTTTCGATCACCTGGATTCCGGCATCCTGCAGCACATGGTTGACGCCGATCTCTTCGGTCACCATCGACTTGGACTTCACCACCTTCTGCGCATTTTTACTTTGCGCAACCTGCAAAATGTAGCGAGTGGCGTCTTCTTTGGTTTTGGCGAAATAGACGTGTCCGCCGTTTTCCGTCACTTTCTCGGAGAGTTGGTACAGGTAAGCGTCGAGGTTGCTCAGAACGTGATCGCGGATCTGACTGGCACGATCGCGCCAGTCTTCCCAGTGGCCTAACTCATCGACCATTTTTTGCCGATTTGCGCCGATACGCTCCTGCGCATTAGCCACGGCTTTGCGCATGATCGGATCTTCTATCTGCTGACGAATGCGCAGTTTAAATTCTACATCGCTGGTTTTTATCGACATCTCTTTCCCCTCAGCGGCTCATCAGCACTTCAGCAATATGCATCACTTTGACCGGCTGGCCTTCCCGTTGCAGTCGGCCGCCAATGTTCAGCAGGCAGCTGACGTCTGCGCCAATCAAATATTCCGGCTTTGCGTCCATCAGATGTAAGACTTTCTCTTTCACCATTTCACCGGATATCTCGGCCATCTTGACCGAGAACGTCCCGCCAAAGCCGCAGCAGGTATCCTGATCGGCAAACGTCAACAGCTCCAGTCCGCGCACGTTTTTCAGCAGCGTAAGCGGCTCTTCCTTCACCCCCAGTTTGCGGGTCAGGCTACAGGAAGGATGATACACAGCGCGCCCCTGCAGGCTGGCGCCAACGTCCACCACGCCCAGTTTGTTGACGATAAAGGAGGTGAGATCCTGCATACGCGCGGAAACTTTCTCAGCACGTAGCGCCCATTCCGGTTCATCGGCCAGATACGTCGGGTAGCTTTTTACCGCGTAGGTGCAGGAGCCCGCAGGGGAGATAATCGGATCGTCGTTGTCTTCCAGCGCGGCGATCAGGTTTTTCATCCCAGGGATCGCCTCTTTGATGTAACCGCTGTTGATGGCTGGCTGACCGCAACACCCTTGCTTCTCGGGGAAATTCACGCGACAACCCAGTTTTTCCAGCAGCAATACGGAGTCTCGTGCCATCCGTGATTTCAGTGCGTCACCAATGCAGGTAACAAAGAAATTTACATTCACAATAACTACTCCATTGCTTCATTTCTGTTTATTGCGCTTGATATCGCGATATCAAACAAATGTTCATTCATATTTCATGCCCAGTTTTTCTGTTTACTGGTTTTACCAATGCCTGGGTTCATAGTGTTGGTCGGATCATTCTCCTGATAAAAACGCGCCAAATTTTCCGGCGCTTTATACAGATGACCGACATTGTGTTCCGCCGGATATTGCGCTCCGCGTTGGCGCAGTAATTCCAGCATCTGTTCTTTTAACGCGTGGGCATCTACGCCTTTTTTAACGATATAATCCTGATGGAAGACATAGCACATAAAATGACCGTAATAGAGTTTATGCACCAACTGACTATCAATTTCTGCCGGTAAATGCTCATACCATTCGGTATCATTACGGCGTAATGCAATATCCAGCGCGAGAATATCCTCAACCTCATCGGAATGAACGGCCTGATAACGAATGGCAGCGCCCGCAGCGGCAAAACGATGCAGAAACGCCTTACTGCCCTCTTCCGCGGTACAGGTAAAGAACGCGCCCTCGGCCGATTTAAAATAGTCCGTTAACCATGCCTGGGCTTCGGCCACACCATCGCCTGACATTTTCAGCATTAGATGGTGTTCATAGTTATCGCGCCAGGTCTTCATCCGCGCCGGGAGATGGCTCGGGAACAGATGGCTAAAAGCCTGCATAGCGCGGTCGGTAAAGTGCGGACGAAAAATCTTCACCTTCTCAAGTATGGCCTCGGTACGCCCCTTCAGGTTGAAGAAGAACGGCATTTTGTCCGTACCAAGTTTGTCGATCATCAGGAAGGTATCTTTGCTGTATTTCTCTGCAATATCATAGATATCGCGGTGCATATACTCCCCAGCTACCGGCAGGTTTGTAAAATTCGCCAGGATGTGGCGGCGAATCTCGGTCAGGACATCAGTCTGATTGGTACCGATATAAAAGACCTGCTGGTTCTTCTCGGCTTCAAAGGTATCCAGACGTACGGCAAACACCGCTAACTTGCCCGCGCAGCCAGAGGATTCAAACAAGCGATCCGGGTCAGCGTTGTAACGTGCTGGCGTGTCGGCATTGATGTCCCGCACGCGGCTAACATAGTCGTGATCGTGCGCGTGACGCCCGTCATGGTTGACGAGCGCGGCTTCAATCGCATTGTTATCCAGCCGGGCAAGGATTTGCTCTGGCGTCTGACCTAGCTCAATGCCAAGGTGATTGACCAGCTGCAAGCGTCCCTGTTCATCAATGCGGGCAAACAGCGACATCTCGGTGTAAGCCGGGCCTCGCTGGACCAGAGAACCGCCCGAGTTATTACAGATACCGCCGATAACCGACGCGCCGATGCACGAAGAGCCGATCACCGAATGCGGCTCACGGCCAAACAGCTTCAGCGCCTTTTCCAGCGAGTACAGCGTGGTGCCAGGATAAGCCAGCACCTGCTTGCCCTCATCCAGCACATGCAGACTGTCCAGCCGCAGCGTGCTGATAATGACGATCTCGCGGTCGTAGTCATTACCATTTGGCGTCGAACCCTCGGTCAGGCCTGTGTTCGACGCCTGCATCAGGATTATTTTATCGGCCTCAACGCAGGTGCTGAGGACTTTCCAGAGTTCAAGCAAAGAGCCGGGGATAACCACCGCCAGAGCATCACCCTGACCCGAGCGGAATCCCTTACGGTAACGCGCAGTTTTTGACGGTTCGGTGAGGATATGAGCAGGGCCAACCAATTGGGTAAGAGTCGTCAAAAAGGTCTTATTATCAGTATGTTTCATGGAGGGCGGCTCTCCGCTCCTTATATCAGGGCCAGTGAAAATGGCTATAAGTTCATTTGTATGACAAAACAGAATATTCCCTCAATCAATATCCACATGCAATACCCCATTTTATTTCTTTCGGTACCGCTCACATTTTTTTAATGAAATTACCACCGCCATATAATTCATACCTCGCCCTTTGAGGGGATGCCAAAACACTTATTTCATTTATTGCAAAGATCATCTCATACCTATTAATGATTAACTCTAATGGGTGTTGTAATATTTAGTGGTTATTCATATTTAATAAAAAAATAACATTATTTATACAATTATTAACCTTTATAACTTTATTTCACTGAAGCGATTCAGTTTGCATTTTTTATTTTATTATTCAGGTAGCTTCCTTCCCCCTAAATATAGTTCAGTCTAAAAAAGTAAATCGGGAATTGTAATGCACGAATATTTAATGTTTGCTCTGGCACTCTCTCCTTTGCTGCTGATGGTATTTTTAATACTGAAATTAAAAATGCCCATCCATTATTCCGTACTGATCTCTTTGGTATTCACCGCTGCACTATCGGCAATATTCTGGGAAATGCCCGTACAAAATCTGAAAGCCGCGATAGGGTATGGCGCACTGAAGGGACTATGGCCGATCGTGATTGTGATCCTCGGCGCTATTTTCAGTTATAACGTCATGCAGGCGACCAAAGCGCTGGATATTTTGCGCGATATTCTCGCCAGCATTAGCGAAGATAAGCGTATTCAGGTGCTGCTGATTTCATGGTGTTTTGGTGGATTTCTTGAAGCCGCAGCGGGCTATGGCACGGCGGTCGCTATTCCGATCGGCATTCTCATTGCGCTGGGATTCAACCCGTTGAAGGCGGCGATTGCCTCTCTCGTGGCAAATACAGTTCCTACCGCATTCGGCGCGGTCGGGATCCCGGTTTCTATTCTGGCTGAACAGGTTAATCTGCCGGTTTATACCTTAGGCGGAACCATTATTTTGCAGCTCGCGTTGTTTAATATCCTGCTGCCGTTTGTGATTGTCTGCATTATTGGCGGTGGCCTGAAAGCCATTCGCGGCGTATTTCTGATCACGTTGATTTGCGGCATTTCCACGCTGATTCCGCAATATTTTGTCGCCATCCATCTTGGCGCGGAATTACCCGCTTTTGCCGGTAGCCTGGTCAGCCTGTTTGCCGTGGCGATGGTCAGTCGCCTGCGCAAAGGGAAAACCGATCCAGAGTGGCGCATTGAGGTCAGCCATACCCGCGAAACCACGCCGCGCTCGGCAAAAGTGCTGTTCCGCGTGGGCTCTATCTATCTGTTTATTTTTGTGTTTATCCTGCTGTGTTCGCCGCTGTTCCCGACAATAAAAGGCGCGGCGTCCCAACTGGCTTCGGTGCTGCATTTCACGTTGGCTGACGGCAAAACGATGGCACTGAAAGTTGAATGGGTGACCACACCAGGGATGCTGATTATCTTTGCGACCATTATCGGCGGTTTTATTCAGGGAGCGTCCGCACGCGGGATGCTGGAAGTATTTATCAAAACGATTTTCCAGCTTAAAAACTCTATCGTGGCAATTATGGCGATCGTCGCGCTGGCCACGGTGATGGATCTCAGCGGGATTATCTCCACGCTGGCGCAGTCGATTGTCGATCTGACCGGCAGCTCGTACGTCTTCCTCGCCCCGGTGATTGGCGCGCTGGGCACGTTCGTTACCGGCAGCGATACCAACTCGAACATTCTGTTCGGCAAGCTGCAAACCATAGCTGCCAGCAAGTTACATATCGATCCCAACTGGCTGGCGGCGGCCAATACCTCTGGCGCTACGGGGGGCAAAATGATTTCGCCGCAAAGCATCGCCATCGCGGTTTCTGCCACCAAAATGGACGGTCAGGCCAACCAGATTATGTCTGGCACCATGAAATACTGCTGCGCCTACATTGTGATCCTCGGCCTGAAAGTCGGTCTCTTTTATTACTGGTTTATGGCGTAAGCCATTGTCAACCCCGTCAAATTCGCGGCAATCGTATTTGACGACACAGTGACCAAAAAGGTTTACACCGTCCCAGGAACGGAACAAGGCGACAGGCTTTACGATTTGTCGGCGCTGACTAAAATAGCGCCGATGTTTCAAATCGAGGATTGTTGTTATGTTGTTCTGGAAAAAGATGGTGAAGAAGTTCGACGCCTTTTCCGCGTTGATTCCACCACGCTACTTCCGCGTGTAATACCTGGCGCTTATGCCTGATGGCGCTTCGCTTATCAGGCCTACATTTCACACTCATTTGTAGGCCTGCGTTTCACGCTCATTTGTAGGCCGGATAAGGCGCGAGCCGCATCCGGCAGCAACAGCAGCGTATAATACTCACCCCTTCCTCTTACGCAGACCGCATGCTCTTAACACCGCCACCCACAGACGAAGCCACGCGAAACGGTAGACCAGAGGATGCTGAAGCCGCAGCAATGTCAGAAACATAGAGCCCCCTCGTGGCGCTACAGTACCGCTGCCCGATAGCGAATTTGCGGATCCATTATCTGGTGACGCGCATCTATCAGCCGCAGTTCATACGAATCATGCTCTTTTGTCAGTCGCATCACCGCATCGACGACACTGGTGGTCCGCTCCAGCGCCTGCTTGTCCTCATAACCATTGAGCAGTGAAGCCAGCATCACGCTGCAAATCAGATCCCCAACGCCCACCGGCATTTTGGCAAAGGTATACAGCGGCCGGGCAATGTGTAACGTCTGTTCCGGCGTCACCAGCAGCATTTCAAACGCCTGTTTGTCCCGCGAACAGTCGCCGAGATGCTTCACCAGCACCTTCTTCACACCCCACGACACCAGCTGCTGCGCAGCTTCCACCACCTCGTCAAAACCACGCAGTTGTCTGCCCGTCAGCACGCCCAGTTCATAGAGATTCGGTCCCATGATGTCGGCCAGTTGAATGGCATCATCGACAAAAAAGGACTCTACGCCCTGCGCGACAATGCAGCCTTTTTGCGGGGCGCCCATCACCGGATCGCAAAAATAGAGCGCCTGCGGATTACGCTGACGAATGGTGGTGACCGCGTGCTTCACCTCTTCACAATGCCGTTTATCCCCGAGATACCCGGACAGCACGGCATCGCATTGCGCCAGCTTTTGCAGGTCATCCAGCCCGCTGATGATGGCACTCAGCTCGCCGTGCGGCATCGCCATGCCCTGCCACATCCCGTACTGGGTGTGGTTGGAAAACTGTACGGTGTAAAACGGCCAGACATCGATCCCCGAAAGCTGCATCGGCAGCACAGCGGCTTTATTTCCGGCATAGCCATAAACGACTGACGACTGAACAGACAACACGTTTTTCATTTTGACTCCGTCTAACGAAACGTTGGCAGCAGACCAAATACGTCCAGAACAACCGTCAGATAGACAACCGCCCCACAGACAATCACCAGGTTAAGTACGGTGTTATTACAGGGCGCGGTATAGCTGGCGGTCGGAAAACGTTTCCGCGCGGCTTTCACCAGGAACGGCGGCAGGATCACGCTCCAGATGGTAAAGGCCAGACCGGCGTAGCCAATCGCGTGCACAAAACCGTTCGGGAAGAAGAAGCACACGGCGGCTGGCGGGAAGTAGGTCACCAGCGCGGTTTTCAGTCGGCCCATGCCGTCATCCGGGAAGTGAAACAGGTCGGCGATGTAATCGAACAAGCCAAGCGTCGCCGCCAGCAGAGAACTGGCTACTGCGAAGTTGCCGAAGAAGGTCAGGATCAGATCCATATACCGGCTGGTGAACAGCTCGCTGATGGCCTCAACAAACACGTCGATATTGCCGCCTTTGGCGATAATTGGCGGGAACGCGGAACGGCTGATGTTACCCATCGTGACGCCCAGCCAGAAGATGTACAGCAGCAGGGCAAACAGCGTACCGATGATAATCGAACGCGTGATATTCGGGACCCCACTCTTGCCATACAGCTTGACCAGGCTCGGCACGTTACCGTGAAAACCAAACGAGATAATACAGAACGGCAGCGTCATCAGAATGTAAGGCAGGTACTGTGAGTTGGGCAGCGCCACCGCCACGCTGTCGACAAGTTTCGCCACCTCAATATGACCAACCAGCCCGGAGAAAGTAGCAAAGAACGCAATAAACTTACCGATAATCAACACGGTAGTGATACGTCCGACCAGCAAGGAGCTATACCAGGCAATCGCGCCGACCAGCATACTGACGATCACCACCGAGATATTCGCCGGAAAGCGCACGCCGCTGTATTTGAACACGGTTTGCGCCATCACCGCTGACGATCCGGAAATATAGGCATAGGTCAGAATATACAGCACAAAGCCGAAAGCGATACCGACAACGATATTCCACTTACGGCCTAATAAATCCTGAGTAAAAGTATTAAAACTGGCACCAGCACCATAATGCAGGTTGACTTCAACCAGCATCAGACCGGTTAATAACATCATGATGGCGATAAACAGAAGAATAACAGACGCACCGGGGAACCATACGCCGGCCATCGCAATCGGCAGGGAGAACATCCCGCCACCCACTACGGTTGCGATAACCAACATGGTTCCGCTAATCAGTCCGGGGGTACTACTCTGTCGCTCAATGGCATTAATATCCATGATAAATGTTCCTGTAGACTATTCGTTATAATTACAGCTGTCATTTGTACATCATGCGGATAATAAAAATGTCGGAGTCAGGGTTAACTTTTTTTTAGTTATGTCACGGTAACGAGCACCGCAAAGGCTTCCTGTTCATGGAAAAGGAATACAAAAAAGCCCCATCATGTGATGGGGCCATAACTATTTTTTAGATGTAATCAAAGCGTGCAGTAAAGAAACGTAACTGCTTCGGCTCGTAAATAAACTTCAGCCCGCGAATATCTTCTTTGTGCTGGTAAAGTTTAATAATACCGTCAGCCACGACATCCATATGTGCGTAGGTATAAACACGGCGTGGAATAGTCAGACGCACGGTTTCCAGTTTCGGTCTGTGGTGTTCACCGGTCACGTTATTACGGCCCGCAGAGATAATTCCGCGCTCCATACTGCGCACGCCGGTTTCCACATAGATGCTGGCGGCCAGACTTTGTGCCGGGAACTCGTCCTGCGTCAGGTGCTCGCAGAAGCGACGCGCATCGAGGAATACCGCGTGACCGCCCACCGGTTCAACAATCGGTACGCCAGCGGCTTTCAGCTTATCGCCCAGGTAGCGAACCTGCTTCACGCGGTGCTCGATGTACTCGTACTGCATGGCTTCACGCAGGCCAATCGCCATGGCTTCCATGTCGCGTCCGGCCAGGCCGCCGTAGGATGGCATACCTTCGTAAACCACGACTAACTCTTTGGCAGAAGAGAACATTTCGTCATCGTTCATGCACAGGAAGCCTCCGATGTTCACCAGACAGTCTTTTTTACCACTCATGGTACAACCGTCAGCGTAGCTGAACATCTCATGCACGATCTCGGCGATGCTCTTGTTCTCAAAACCCTGCTCTTGCTCTTTGATAAAGTAGGCGTTTTCCACGCAGCGGGTAGCGTCGTAGAACACTTTAATGCCGTGTGCTGCCGTCAGTTCACGCACCGCACGCATGTTCGCCATCGAGACCGGCTGGCCGCCCGCGAGGTTAACCGTCACTGCCAGGCAAATATACGCAATATTCTCTGCGCCTTTTTCATCAATCAGCGTTTGTAATTTTTTAAGATCGATATCACCTTTAAACGCAATATTCAGACCGGCATCGTGCGCTTCGTCACGAACGATATCGACAAACACCGCACCATTTTTTTCCTGGTGATAACGGGTAGTAGTGAAATACATATTACCAGCAACATATTGCCCTGGTTTAATAGCCAGTTGTGATAATAAGTTTTCTGCGCCGCGGCCCTGGTGAGTCGGAACAATATGTTTAAAGCCGAACAGTTCCTGCACGGTTCTTTCCAGATGATAGAAGTTTTCGCTGCCCGCGTACGCTTCATCACCCATCATCATTCCGGCCCACTGCTTGTCGCTCATTGCGTTGGTGCCACTGTCGGTCAGCAGGTCAATATAAATATCTTTCGAATTTAACAGGAAAGTATTGTAACCCGCTTCTTGCATTTTCTTAAGGCGCTCATCACGCGGGATCATAGATACAGTTTCAACGCTTTTAATACGGAAGGGTTCTGCCGGATAATTCATTTTGTTTCTCCAGTAACAGTGGTCATGTACGTATTAATGTGAAGTAAATCATACCTGGTTCATCAATAAAGTCTGATGAAATATAACTATTCGCCTCCTGATCCAGGGGGAGAAATAATGTGGAGGCACTATGCAAGATTTGATTGATTATGGAAATAGCCCGGTCAACATTAATCACTGGCAATAATTTAAAAAGCTGTAAATGTGAGTGATGCAAATCACACGTCTTTTTTTTACCCGTTCATATTCAACAAGTTTTTTTTTGCGTTTCGATTTGCCATTCGGCGTAGTGTGTCTGCGGAGAGTGGAAATACTGAAAACTTAACTTTCCAGGCTGTGCTCGTAATGTATTGCTGAATGAGTACACCTCATTTTGTGAGAGTCGGATCACTTCATGGAGTGACATTTGTGATTTACATCACTAAAAGTGTAAAGCAAAGTGTACAAAACGGTGTTGTTTCAGAGTTTGCTATTTGCTTCAGTGAGTTAGATCGCATTTTTGGTCTGATGCAGAGGAGCGCTATTTTCTGGAAATGGCCGTATTTGGCGGACTGGAGGGGAATGGATTTATACGGTGAATAATACCGGATTTATTGGGGTGAAGGCGTTTTCTATTTATTCCGAAAGCGTGCTATTCGCGCTTATTTCATCTTATTTACATCTGGACTTCCCCCAGTTTACTGGCGTAATTTACAGGGGTTTTATTAGCGCGATGCGAAGGTGCGCCAACACCTGCGCATCGCTAATCGCAGTAACTATTTATATAAACGTATAACAGGAGGGACATCATCCCTCCTGTTATCGCGATAATGCCAATAATTATTTCACTAACGCGGATATATCCTTGAACAGAGAATGGGCTATTTCCACACCATCACGAGTTGTACGCGTACGGGAATGGTAGCGGCGCTCGCCCGGTAAACGCGCCCCTTGCCGCTGCATATCGGCAAAGAGTCTCTCGGCACGTGCCAGATGCTGCGGAGCCTCCAGTCCCAGAAAGCGGGCCGGGTCCAGGGCCAGAATCAGCTCGCCACCATAGGGCAACCCGCCAGCCCCCTTATCCCACGCCAGCGATTCCGCGCTGGTCATATCGCCGATGAGCGGTCCGGCAAGCAGTTCCACCATTGCCGCCAGTGCCGACCCTTTATGCCCGCCAAACGTCAACATCGCGCCGTCGAGGATCGCCTGCGCGTCGGTGGTGGCCTGACCGTCACCGTCAATCCCCCATCCTTCCGGCACCGCTTTTCCCGCCCGTTGATGGAGTTGGATCTCTCCCCGTGCCGCCGCACTGGTGGCCATGTCGAAGATAAACGGTTTTTTTTCTTCACGCGGCCAGCCAAATGCTATTGGGTTAGTGCCAAAAAGCGGCTGCGTCCCGCCTGCGGGAGCAACCCACGCATGGCTGGGCGTCGTCGCCAGCGCCACCAGCCCTGCCTCGGTGAGCGGCTCAACGTCGGCAAACAGCGCCGAAAAGTGCACACAGCGGTTAATCGCCAGGGCTGCAATACCGCTGTGGCGCGCCTTTTCTATCAGCAGTGGAAGCGCGCGCTCGAATGCCAGCAGGGAAAATGCCCCACCGGCGTCCACCTTCACAATGGCCGGCGCGGTATCGGTGATAACCGGCTCAGCGTCAGGTGACACCTTTCCTTTACGTCGCGTCTCCACAATCCCCAGCAACCGCCACAAACCATGCGAGGCACAGCCATCACGCTCACCGTGGGTCACGTTTGTCGCGATCGCCACGGCATGCGCTTCACTGAATCCGTTCCCGCGCAGCACCTTATATGCCAGCGCATAAGCCTCTGTTAACGAGAGGTTTACCATCTCCATGACCGACTCCTTTACTCTTCTTCATCACCGGTAAAGTTAGCCCGCGGCAGACAGGTTCGCTCACCCCAGTAGTAAATTCCCAGCGACATCACCGCTACCACCACCGTATCCCACGGATGACCAATCACCCCTGTGCCCCCAAAACTACCCAGCCAGGAGAAGAGCATAATCAGCGCGTAGAAGGCGATAAGCCACAGAGACGATTTCACCTGCTGCGCCAGACTCACGGTGTGTACCGGCACTTTTGATTTGCAAAGCACATAGACGACAAACATCACAATCTGCAGTCCCAGCAGCCATGACAGCGTGCCCCAGCCAGACCAGAATACAATCAGTGCCGAAATCACAAACGACACCGGACCGATAATCCCGAAGGCACGCACACGGAATGGGCGCGGCAAATCCGGTGCATTACGACGTAGCCCCGCCGCCGTGACCGGGGCAATGGCGTAGCTCAGTACCAGCGCCGCCGACACCACGCTTATCAGCTGTTCCCATGACGGGAACGGCAATGTCCAGAAGATAGACAATGCAAAGGTCAGCCACAGCGCCGGACGCGGAATGCCAGACTCTTTATCGATGTGGGTAAACGTCTTAAAGAAGGTGCCTGCTTTCGCCCAACCATAAATCACGCGCGGCGTGGCGTTCATGTAGATATTGCCGGTACCACTTGGGGAGACAATCGCGTCGCACACCACCATAAACGCCAGCCAGCCCATACCGAGCGTAATGGCGATATCCCGGTACGGCAGCGAGAATTGCTTGCTGATCTCCGCCCAGCCGCCACCCAGCATATCGGTCGGAATACTGCCAAGAAATGCCAGTTGCAACAGCACGTAAATAATCGTCGACAGCACCACGGATAAAATCAGCGCCACCGGGATGGTACGCTGCGGATTCTTAACTTCACTCGCCACAGAAATAATTGGCGTCAACCCCAGGTAGGCGAAGATGATCCCACCGGCGCTAATCGCAGCCTCAACGCCCGACATACCAAAGGGTGCAATCCCCTGAACGTGCAGGTTCTCAGGTTTGAAAAAGGTAAATAGCGTTACAACGACCGCTAACGGCACCAAAAATTTCAGAATACTGATGATGTTATTGGAACGGGCAAACGTTTTTACGCTGTAGTAATTCAGCCCGAAGAACAAACACAGCAGCAAAAACTGCACTACCCATCCCAGCAACGTTGGGTCGCTTGAACCAGTTTGAGTCAGCATCGGGAACCATGCTGCCGCATACTGCCGTGCAGCAACAATCTCTATGGAGATGAGGCTTGAAAACGCAATCAGCGTAATAAATCCAAGCAGATACCCCATCAACTCACCGTGGGAAAAGACCGGATAACGGATAATCCCCCCGGCACGAGGCAGTGCCGCGCCCAGCTCACAATAGACAATCCCCAACAGCAAAACGGCAATTCCGCCGATGACCCACGAGGCAATGCCCGCAGGTCCGGCAATCGATGCCACATGGCTTGCGGCAAACAGCCAGCCGGAACCGAAGATAGCCCCAAGCCCAATAAACGTCAGGTCGGTTAGCGTTAGCTGCTTTTTAAATTTACCCACCTCAGCAACGCGGGCCTGTGTTTGGTGCGTAGAGTGAATCGTCATGGTCATGCCCTTCAGTCAACAGAGGGGGAAATGGCTTCCCGGGTCCACTGCCCGTTAATCAGGCGCAGCAGGTTCAGAGGGTTGTCATCCTGGACAGCAGGCGGAAGCAGCGCGGCAGGCACATTTTGCAGGCATACCGGGCGTAAAAAACGGTCGATGGATTGCGTCCCTACCGAAGTACCGCGAGCATCGGTGGTGGCAGGCCACGGACCGCCGTGCACCATGGCATCACAGACATCAACGCCGGTCGGATAACCGTTAAACAAAACGCGTCCCGCTTTTTCAGTGAGGGCTGGCAGTAGGCGCTGTGCCAGCGGCCCATCATCAGATTCGGCGTGCACGGTTGCCGTCAACTGGCCTGGAATCACGCGCAAAATGGACTGCAACTCCGCCTCATCGGCCACCTCGACCAACACCGCCAGCGGGCCAAACACTTCCTGCTGTAGCAGTGGATCCTGTGCCAGCAGCAGCGAAGCCGGAGCCTGATACAACCGGGCCTGCGCGCGGCCGATAACCGATTCATCAGACCCTGCCAAACGCTGAATATGCGGATGTGCCTCAAGCGCGCTGACACCCTCTTCATAATGGGCAAGCGTTGGGGCATTCAGCATGATCTGTGCCGGTGCCAGGTCAACCGCGACCTTCAGTGCCTGCGTGAAGCGGGACATACCCTCGCCGCGTAAGACAAGGATCAGCCCCGGCTTGGTACAAAACTGTCCACATCCCAGAGTGAAAGAGGACACCAGCTCATTGGCCAGCGTTTCTGCCCGCGTGGCGACGGCCTGCGGCAGAATAATCAGCGGGTTAATGGCCGACATTTCCGCAAAGACGGGGATCGGCTGCGGACGCTGCTGCGCCAGCTGCCAGAGCGCCTTACCGCCGCGCAGCGAACCGGTAAAACCCACCGCCTGAATCGCCGGATGGCGAACCAGATCCGCGCCAATATCGGTGCCGAAAATCATGTTAAAAACGCCCGCAGGCAGGCCAGATGCCGCGACCGCACGCACCATCGCCTGGGCAGTCAATTCCGCCGTCGCCATATGCCCGGGATGGGCCTTAACTACCACCGGACAACCCGCCGCCAGCGCGGATGCGGTATCGCCCCCTGCCGTAGAAAAGGCCAGCGGAAAATTGCTGGCCCCGAACACCGCCACCGGGCCAAGCGCGGTCAGATACTGACGCAGGTCCGGGCGCGGCAGCGGCTGGCGGTCAGGGAGTGCGGTATCAATACGTACGCCAAAGGCATCGCCCCGACGCAGCACCCCGGCAAACATGCGCAGCTGATTACTGGTACGGGTACGCTCTCCCTGTAACCGCGCCAGCGGCAGCGCCGTTTCCTGGTGGGCTATGGCGAAAAAATCCTCGCCGAGCAAATCCAGCTCGTCGGCAAGGGTGTCGAGAAAGCGGGCTCGTACATCCGGCGCTGTCTGCGAATAAACAGGAAACGCCTGGTCAGCCGCCTCCGCCGCGGCGGCGGCCTCCTCACGAGAGGCCGGGTAAAAATGGTATCCGGTCAGCTTGCCGTCAGCGGCACGCAGGCTTGGCAGCGTCGCCTCACCGCTTGCCACGCGACGTCCGGCGATAAACTGCTGACCCGAAACAGAGAGAGGTAGCGTCATCATCACTCCTTTACTTAAAGGCCGACATCCGGCAGCTGTGGACGGGTCGCCAGCGCCTTCTCAACAATCGCCACCACTTGCGCACGGGTATCCCCTTCCAGCGCCAGACGCGGTGGACGGGTAATGGCGCTGCCGCGCCCCAGCAATTCTTCACAAAGCTTGATGCACTGCACCAGATCCGGGCGCGCATCCAGATGCAGCAACGGCATAAACCAGCGGTAAAGCGCCATCGCTTCCTCATAACGCTGTTGTTTCGCCAGGCGGAACAACGTCTCCCCTTCACGCGGGAAGGCGTTCGACATTCCGGAGATCCAGCCTTCCGCCCCAACGGCAATGCTCTCGACCACCACATCATCCAACCCAGCGAACAGCACAAAGCGGTCGCCAACAGAGTTACGCAGGTCGATAAAACGGCGAGTATCGCCGGAGGAGTCTTTGAAGCAGACGATGTTGTCGCAGTCGGCAAGCGTCGCCAGGATATCCGGCGTCACGTCGTTTTTGTAAATCGGCGGGTTGTTGTACACCATGATAGGCAGGTCGGTAGCTGTAGCCACACTGCGGAAGTGGGCCGCTGTTTCATGCGGTTTTGAGGAATACACCAGCGCAGGCATCACCATAATACCGTCGACGCCCACGCGCTCTGCCTCTTTCGCCATCTTCTGTGCAAACGCGGTGGTGAATTCAGCCACCCCCGCAATGACCGGGATCTGACCGCCCGCAGCATCTTTCGCTACTTCGATGATCTGCAGCTTTTCCTGCGTGGTCAGAGAGGTATTCTCCCCCACGCTGCCGCACACCACCAGGCCAGAAACACCATCCTTGACCAGGTTTTTCATCACCGTGTGGGTGGCATCCAGATCCAGGGAATAATCGCTACGAAACTGGGTGCTGACTGCCGGGAATACACCGCTCCAGTGAATGGCTTTCTTGCTCATGTTCGGTTCCTTGTCGTCAATTTGTTAATTGAAAGTGAATGAATGGTGAATATTCACTGACAGATTGACGTTTCAGGCGACCGACTGCTTGGTGGTTTTCTTCCTCTTTGATGACGAAATTAGCACAGTGAGTGTGTCTTACCCGGCAAGCGTAATGCGAAAATCACGCGGCGTAGAGCCCGTCATCGCCTTAAACTGGCGGCTAAACGCGCTGTGATCGGTATAACCGCACTGCAACGCAATATCGGTAATCGGCGTATCGCCCGCCAGCAGTTCGGTAGCTTTTTCCAGCCGAACTTTGTGGATCATCTGGCGCGGAGTGAGATGAAAAATACGCTTACAGTAGCGCTCAATTTGCGCCACCGACATGCCGCTCAGGGCGGTTAGTTCTTCCATCGCGATGGGACGGTGATAATGGTTGCGGATATGATCGTCGACGATCGCCAGCCGCTGCCACGCCGGGTGACGCGCCTGCGCTTCCTGCAGATCGTGTGAAATCCCCGCCATACCGATGACCTGGCCCTGCGCATCCCGCAGCGCCAGCTTCTGGGTCAAACACCAGCCGCGTTCACGACCGTTGTAGAGATGCATTTCCAGCTGATCGCGTAGCGTTACCCCTTCGCGCAGCACCCGCATATCCTGCTCGGTATAGCCCAGCCCAAGCGCTGAAGGGAAAACATCAGCAGAAGTTTTACCCAGCAGAGAAACCACCGTCTTAAACCCGCAGCGTCGTGCCAGGGTCATATTGACCATCAAATAGCGGGCCTGCACATCTTTGATAAAAAAAACCACATTCGGAATGGCATTGAGCAGCGGCGCAATCAATGCCATCGCATGGAGCAACGTCTGGATATTGTCCGGACGCTGACGCGCCAACCCCTCACATATCTGGCTAAGTTCAGCCACTTCCGGCACCGGCGACGGGGCCCGCACATCATTAATCACACAGGACATCATGCTTCCTCCCGATTAGTGACCTGAATATTTATTAACTTTTTGTTAACCGAGCAAGCATCCTTACTGCGTTTTGCGATCCTGCCGTAGATTTATAACTTCCCCTTTTCCAGCCACTGGCGCGGTTGCCTTTTTTGGTTTACCACACCACTAACGAAATGATTAATAACAAATAAATATGATACCGACTTAACGATGACAGCGGCCATTATGCTGATTTCGTCATTTGCGGTGACGAAAGCGATCAAGCCGGGACGCAAGGCTTGCGTCAGCATTTAGCAACAAAATATTAACTTTCCGGAGATCCTATGACAGCGCAGTACAGTGAACTGAGAGTGATTGATTCTCACACCGGCGGTGAACCCACTCGCCTGGTCATCGACGGCTTTCCGGATCTGGGTACGGGGAGCATGAGCGAGCGTCGGGAGCGCTTTTCCCGCGACTACGACGACTGGCGTAAAGCCATTATTCTTGAGCCACGCGGTAACGACGTTCTGGTCGGTGCATTGCTCTGTGAACCGGTTTCGCCACAGGCCACGGCGGGAGTCATCTTCTTTAACAACTGCGGCTTTCTGAACATGTGCGGTCACGGCACCATCGGGCTGATTGCCTCGCTGGCATGGCTTGGGCGCATTCAACCCGGTAAACATCTGATTGAAACGCCGGTGGGCGATGTGACCGCCACGCTGCACGAAGACGGCAGCGTCTCGGTCGAAAACGTGCCGGCCTACCGCTGGCGTAAGCAGGTACAGGTTGAAACCGTCCACGGTACGGTAACGGGTGATATCGCCTGGGGCGGCAACTGGTTTTTCCTCGTCAACGATCATCCGTTCGCGGTCTCGCCGGAAAAGATCCCTGAATTGACGGAGTACGCATGGGCAATCCGTGAAGGGTTAGATCGTGCAGGCATCCGTGGCGAACACGACGGCATTATCGATCACATCGAACTGTTTGCAGAAGATGATCGCGCGGATAGCCGCAGCTTTGTACTCTGCCCCGGTAAAGCCTGGGATCGATCGCCCTGCGGCACCGGCACCAGCGCCAAACTGGCCTGTCTGGCAGAGGACGGAAAACTCAAATCCGGAGAATCCTGGCGGCAGGCGAGCATCATCGGCAGCGAATTTACGGCGCATTTCGTGCCGCATGGCGACAAGATCGTCCCGACGATCCGCGGAGAGGCATGGGTCTGTGGCGACAACCGGCTGATCCTCAATCCTGAAGATCCGTTCTGTTGGGGGATCTCGCTGTGATCGAAAGTGACGTCATCGTCATCGGTGCCGGGATTATCGGGGCCGCCTGCGCCTGGCAACTGGCCGCTCGCGGGCAGCGAGTCACGCTGGTCGATGACGGCAATGCGGGCGCGACGGCGGCGGGTATGGGTCACCTGGTGTGCATGGATGACGATCCTGCGGAGCTCGCACTCTCTGCCTGGTCTCTGGAGAGCTGGCGCAAACTGACGCCCCGGATGCCGGAAAGCTGTGCCTGGCGCGGATGCGGCACGCTGTGGCTGGCGGAAACGCCGCAAGAGCTTGCGCTGGCAGAAGAAAAAAAACAACGAATGGCACAATACCAGGTTATCAGCGAAATGCAGACCCGCGATCGGCTTGCCGCGCGCGAACCGCTGCTCACCACCGGACTCACTGGCGGGCTGTGGGTCCCCGGTGACGGGATAGTTTACGCCCCAAACGTCGCCCGCTGGTTTATTAACGATGCCGATGTAACGCATCTTCGGGATAGCGCCCTCTCTGTTGATGCCCCTTACGTCACCCTACACAGCGGCAAACGACTGCGCGCACGCGCCATCGTCATCGCCAGCGGTCTGGGGGCCAATACGCTGCTGGGTGAAAACTGGCTCAGACCCAAAAAAGGCCAGTTGGCGATCACCGACCGCTACGGCCCCTTGCTCAGCCACCAGCTGGTAGAGTTGGGGTACGGTGCCAGCGCCCATGCAGGCGGCACCTCAGTGGCCTTTAACATTCAGCCACGCCCCACCGGACAGTTGCTGATTGGCTCCTCTCGCCAGTTTGATAACACCGACCGCGAGGTTGACCTCCCTCTGCTGGCACAGATGCTGGCGCGCGCGCGCCATTTTTTACCCTCTCTTGAGGCACTTAATATCATTCGTTGCTGGAGCGGTTTTCGCGCGGCATCGGCTGACGGCAACCCGCTGATTGGCCCACATCCTGCGCGTCCGGGTATCTGGTTGGCGCTGGGACATGAAGGACTGGGCGTCACAACCGCGCCAGCAACCGCCGAGTTACTTTGCGCCCAGATCCTTGGCGAGCGTCCGGCGGTGTCCCCGGATGCCTGGCTCCCCTCTCGCCTGCACAAGCAGGAGGCCATCGCATGACAACCCTGAAGGTAATTATCGACGGCCAGACCTGTGAGGTTCCCGTCGGAATGAGTATTGCAGCAGCACTGGCCCTGGTGGGCAACGGCGTGACCCGTCGTTCGGTGAGTGGTCAACTGCGCGCACCCTTCTGCGGAATGGGGGTGTGCCAGGAGTGCCGCGTCACGGTGAACGGACACCGGGTGCTGGCCTGCCAGGCGGAATGCCAGCCCGAAATGGTGATTGAAAGGAGCCATCATGCAAAGCGTTGACTGTGAGATCCTGATCCTTGGCGCAGGGCCAGCCGGGTTGTCGGCGGCACTGGCTGCCGCACGCTGTGGAAAATCAGTGATAATCCTTGATGATAACCCGCGCCCCGGCGGGCAAATCTGGCGCGACGGGCCGCAGGTCTCACTCCCCCGGCACGCCAGACGGCTTCGTCAGGCGGTAGCTGAACATCCCAACATCACACTGCTGAGCGGTGCCCGGCTAATTGCCCGCCCCACCCCACATTCCGTAGTCTTCGAAACCGCAGACGACTGCGGCGAAATCCGCTGGCAGCGGCTGATTTTATGCTGCGGCGCCAGAGAACTCTCGCTGCCTTTTCCCGGCTGGACACTACCCAATGTGACGGGGGCCGGAGGCCTGCAGGCGCAGATAAAACACGGCCTACAACTCAAGGGGGAACGCGTGGTCATTGCAGGCAGCGGTCCTCTTCTGCTGGCGGTCGCCAGTACGGTGAAACGCGCTGGCGGGAATATTGTCGCCATTATCGAACAGGCCCCGATAACCGCACTGGCCCGTTTCGCAACCGGGCTCTGGCGCTGGCCTGAAAAATTGCGTCAGTTCGGCGAGCTCTTTCCAGCCCGTTATCATCCGGCAAGCCAGGTCATCCAAGCGCAGGGTACTCCCTGTCTTCAGTCAGTGACCGTGCGCCACCAGGGACAAACCCGGGAGATCGTCTGCGACAGGCTGGCCATTGGCTATGGGCTGGTACCGAATATAGAACCTGGCGCAATCTTTGGCTGCAAAACAGAAAATCAGGCTATTTGGGTCGATGCGGAGCAACGCACCAGCGTGCAGGATATCTATGCGGCAGGAGAATGCACGGGCTTTGGCGGCAGCGAGCTGGCGTTAGCCGAGGGAGAGATTGCTGGCTATGCCGCCGCAAATTGTCCGCAAAAGGCCCAAAGCGCCATCTCCGCGCGCGCCCGCTGGCAGCGTTTTGCCCACGCGCTGCATACGACTTTTGCATTGCCGGAGTCGCTAAAAGCCGCGACCACCGCAGATACGCTGCTCTGTCGTTGTGAGGATATTCGTTGTGGCGACGTGCAAAACGCCGAAAGCTGGCAGGCGGCAAAGCTCGCTTCACGCTGTGGAATGGGGGCTTGTCAGGGGAAAGTCTGCGCCACCAGTGCCCGCTGGCTGTACGGCTGGCCGCTGCCGCAGCCGCGCGAACCGCTCTCCCCTGCGCGTATCGACACGCTTATCCATCTAGCAAAACCTGAGGGGTGATGGTCAGGTATAAAGGCGCCCACTGGCGCCTTTTTTGATGTGGTGTATCCGTAGACCATTTCGTCAAAGGGAATAATTTTTATCTTCACCCATATCTATTTCGCTCTGTGTATTGGGAACCGAGCGTCCTATTTATGCCAAACATTCAAAAATATAAAGGGAATGTCATGCATGTTTAAAATATGATAAACCCAACACTTCAAATTACCGATATTGCTTTTATTAACAAGCAGAAACCAGCATAACACCCCAGGAAATAACCTTTTCTTTCCATATAGTTAGAAAAAATAACACTTACTAAAGCAAGGTTTATTTTTATAAAACACCCCTATGAATGAGCATGAATAACTTTAAAATAATATGGCGAAAAAAGTGTTTTATTTAATCTGCGAATTCGATAATGAATATTATTTTTAGTGTTGGCCGTAATAGACACAGCAACGCTTGATTAAGTGATATTTTGCGAGCATCATCGCAATTATTTACCCGAAAATGAAATCAATGACTTCCAGTAAATCCCTGCAACAGGCAATTGCTGACATCACCATCTGGCGTAAAGGCGAACAACGCGCGCCGCACAAGCCCCTACTGCTGCTTCACGTGCTGGCGGGGTATCAGCAAGGCCATGACCGCCTGTTTGATTACGGTTCAGAAGTTCGCGACCCCTTGCATAGCCTGCTGGAGCAATTTGGACCACAGCGCGCGCAGTACCGCCCGGATATGCCCTTCTGGCGCTTACAGGGCGATGGATTCTGGGAGCTCCAAAACGCCGAGCATTGCTCAACATCCGGCAGCAGCAAACAGCCCCCCGCCGGAGAACTGGTGACGCATAACGTTGCGGGAGGTTTTGATGAACAGCATTTTGCCCTACTGAAAAAGAGCAAAAACCTCATTAACACCCTGGCACAGCAAATTCTCGAGGCTCACTTCACCGAAAGCATCCAGGAAGAGATCGCGGATGAACTGGGGTTTGATATCCTGCAAATCCGCAAACAGCGGGACCCATTGTTCCGCCAGCAGGTTCTGCGTGCCTATAACTATAAATGCGCCATTTGTGGCTTCAATATGCGCCACGACAGCACTTCGGTTGCCCTGGAGGCCGCCCATATTAAATGGAAACAGCACGGCGGTCCGTGCGAGATTTCAAACGGCCTGGCGCTGTGTGCAATCCACCATAAAGCATTTGATAAAAGTTCGATTGGGCTGGATGAGAGTATGCGAGTTCAGGTGTCACCCGCAGTAAATGGCAGCGGCATGGTGGGCAGACTATTCTGGGATTTCGACGGTAAATCGATAGCGCTGCCAATGATGCGCGAGAATTATCCAAAAGAAGGTTTTGTGGAGTGGCACAGGAAGGAGGTGTTTAGAGGGTGAGTGCGAAGGCCGGACTCAAAACACAATGTAATAAACTGAAAACAAAGAAAATAAAAAAGAACACATGTTTATGTGCCCCCTTTTGTGCCCCCATGGTTTTTTAAGCCCCTTAAGTTCACAACTGATTGGTATTCAAAAGGAAATTGATATTTTCCCCATCGGTTAGGTTCCGATATACGGATCCTAACCGGGGTAATATTGAACATCAGTAAAATTCTTTTTTTCCATATAACTGTTCACACTGTTCACCTTTTCATTTTTCTTTTTAATATCATAACGATAAGTGGTGAATGGTTGGTGAAGAGTGAACAGTCGACTCTTCACCTTTGTGATTTGTGCTCGTTCTGGAACCGTCCGCTCAGGCGATGTGAGGGGTGATAAAAAGTTTTTTCAGGTTTTACTGTTCACACTGTTCACCTCTGTTTTTTTATCAATAATTTCATGGTGATACAGGGTGAATATACGGTGAAGGGTGAACAGTGGATTGTTCACCCTGTGGCAATGGCCAGAAAGGAAAAGACCGGCTGTTGCCGGTCTGAGGTAGGTTATATCGCTGTGGGTTCGTCGCACTTAGGCAGCCAGTCGCCGTAGCTTTCCTCTTTCAGCGACAGGTTAGTCTGTATCCCCTGCTTGGTGTGCCGCTTCTCATAATTCAGGCCGTACTCTTTCAGCATCATGGGCAGCCCCAGCCCGAACATTTTCAGGCTGAGCACGTTCCTGTAGCCGTTAGCCTCCATATAGGCCAGATACGCGTGATAGAGATATTTACGATAATTACGCGGGATGATGCTGGCATTCCCCATAAACATCCCACTGGTCTGCGGGAGCATTTCCAGATAGCCGCAAAAATCAAACGTCGGGTCTGCATCACGCTTAATGCTGAGCGCCTCGTCGGAGTTCTGCTGCGACTGGAGCAGTGCGCGTGCAGTCATCGGGTCGCTGAACTTCTGCATAAGCTGGCGCACAATCACGGCCAGCTCGCGCGCAATTTTATCCCTGAGCTGCGGGTCGCGTTCCTCCGGGGCAATCTGCTCCGGGAAATGAATAATCACCCTGCGACGGGAGACGCCGCCGCTGCGGTCGGTGAAGCGCATGGGGTTATTGTTCACGGCCAGAATCACCGCCGGAATATGCGTTGAGTACGGATTCTGGTATTTCGGGTCAACTGAAACTGCATCGCCGCCGGTGATGGCCTTGAGTCCTGCGCCGTCACCGCTCCATTTTTCCTGGTCTGGCAGACGGATAAGCGAGAAGCCAATCAGGGAGGCACGCTTGCGCGGGTCTTCCAGTGTGTCGATATCGGCTGACGTGGCATTATCTTCCCCGGCGAGCAGGGTCGCGATTTCGGCCAGAATACTTTTGCCGCTCCCGCCGGGACCGGTGACTTCGAGAAAGAGCTGCCAGTCGTAACGGTTCGCCAGTACCATAAACAGCGCAGCGAGTATCACGTCGCGCTTTTGTGGATTTTTACCGGCCGCCCGGTCGAGCCAGCGCCAGAAGTTCGGCGCGTGGGTTTCCAGCATTTCGCCTTCCACCGGCGGGGTGAAATCCACATCACACAGCGTGCGCAGCCAGTGCGATTTGTGGTGCGGGCTGAATACGCCGCTTTGGGTATCGAGTACCCCGTTGCGAAAACCAATCAGACGGCGCGCCGGTGTATCCTGCTGCGGAATAATCAGTTTCAGGGTCTCCACCACCGAGGCAATTTTCCCGGATGAGAACGGGGCGCGTAAGCGCTGGAATAAATCAGCCACATTCCGTGAAAAAGTGGCGGCAGGGATATTTTTCCAGATGCCGTTTTCATAGCGGGACAGGAGCTGGCCGTTTGCATCCACCGCCAGCGCTTCGCCGTAATGCTCATGCACCCGCAAAGCCTTGTCGCTGGCGCTCATGGCGGTAAATTCCGCCTCACTCATGGTATCAAACGGACTTTGTGCCGGAGGCCGGATAGCGTCATAAATGGCTTTGCGCGTGGCTTCCTCGCCGTACTGTATAAACGCATCATTCCAGTCACCGAACACCGGCGGCAGGGCAACAATGCCCTCACAGGCATCTGCGGCCGCAGCGGCTTTACTCTGGCCGTCGCCGTTAAGGTCACGGTCGGCGGCGAGGACAATCTGACAGGCCGGGGACTTCTGACGGGTAAGGCTCGCCAGAGAAAGGAGGTTCACGGAGGACAGCGCCACCATGACGGTTTCCCCGGTCAGGTGATGCACGGTGAGCGCGGTCGCATAACCTTCCGCAATCCACAGGCGTTTTCCGGCCTGTTTTTTCCCTTCGATGATATGACACGCCCCTTTGACCTGACCGCCTTTCAGGGTGCGTTTGAGACCATCAGCATTGATAAACTGAAGGTTAACCAGTGCGCCGGTATCGTCATACAGCGGGACAACCACATCCCCGGCGCGGAACGTCACGCCGCCGGTTTTATGCATGGCGGTGAGCGTCAGACATTCCAGAGCGGGGAAACCCTTGCGGGTGAGGTAGGCGTTGCCGGTGGCCGGTCGGGTTTTCTCCATGAGCCTGACGGCCAGCGCGGCCGCCGCTTTGCGGTCGGCCACAGTTTCGGCCTCTGCGGCCGCAATCACTTCCGGGGCAACCGGCGACAGATTGCCGGTCACGGCGTTCACCTTCCCGGCAGCTTCTGACGGGGTCACGCCAAACACTTTCTCTACCAGCTTAAGCCCGTCACCTGCGCCACACTGATTGCAGAACCACGTCCCGCGCCCTTCTTTATCGTCAAAGCGGAAACGGTCAGAGCCACCGCACACCGGGCAGGACTGATGGCGGTTTTTAATCACCTTCACACCCAGCGCAGGGAGAATGCGCGGCCAGTGGCCGCACGCCTGTTTTGCCGTTTCTGTTACGTTCATTTTCATGGTTGTTTTCTCCCTCAGTGCAGTACCGGTGCGGTGATATGACGGGCGCAAAGCTCATCCATCACGGCCAGCCCGAGAAAGGACAGCGACGGCGCGGATTTGAGTGGTCCGGCTTCCATTAAATCTTCCAGTAGTGCACAGGCTATCTGGCGGCCTTTTTCTTCGCCGTGCTGGCGCAGGTAGAAGCCCTCCAGCTCGGCGGCAATGGCGCTTTCCAGCGCGTCGAGGGTGAGGTGCGGGTAGCGGTGCTGGCGTTCGCACAGGGTCAGCCATGCACAGGCCACGGCGCGACGATACAGCGCGGCGCGTAATACGGGCGGTAATGGCTTTTTCATACGTTACCCTCCCCGGTCAGCCACTGCTGATTGCAGCGTTCGACCACGCCGTCGAGCTGGGCGGTCATGAGGTAAATCACGGAGGTGAGCTGTAACTGCTGCGCAGGGTCACGACGAACGGTGGCGCAGTCCTGCACCTGCATCAGGTCGCCGACGAGCTGGCCGACGTTGCGCATATGCTCCAGACATTCGAGGTCACGGGCAGTAATGGTGGTGTGTCTCATGCGCGCACCTCCGCAACCGGCAGACGGCCAGCGAACGAGAGGATGTAATCACGAACGAGGGAACGACGTGCAGCGTGTTCATCACCGGCAACGGTGCGGAGCATACAGATACGGGGTTTACGGTCTGCGCGACGAACAGCGGCAAACACAAAGACAAACTGCGGGTGTGACGGGGTGAGGGTCGTAGCCATAAGGGCAACCTCCTTGAAGTAGCGGTTATTGCCACCACCGGAGCTGCAAATCTCATGGGTGGTAGCCCGGACGGGGTTTGCAGTACCGGCCTTCAAGGAAACCGGCCAGCCCGAAGGCTGCCCCGCCCGGACCACCATTATCTGACAGGAGCCAAGGTGTAAGCACCACAGCCCGAAAAATAGGTGTGCCTGAGCAACGACATAAAAAAACACGCTCGGCGCGTGTTGTGTCGCCTTGAAGTTACACGGGCTGCAAATCCCGGCTGCCGATTTTGCGACAGCGGGAAAACTATACCTGGAAACGGCGAAAAGAAGCAAGCCAGAAAAAGGGGCTGTTTGCTGAACGATCATCATCATGCGTCATAGCCCCGGTTACGTTCGGCAATGCGATCTGCCATCCATGCGGTGATTTCAGACTGCGCCCACGCCACGTTTTTCCCACCGAGGGAGATTTGTTTCGGGAAAGATTCCCGGCTGATGAGGTCGTAAATGGTCGAGCGGGACAGGCCGCACAGATGCATCACTTCGGGCAGACGGATAAAGCGCTCGTGAACGGTATCAGAAACCGGCATCAGCGGCGCGGCAGGGGCAGAAGACGGGGAAGAAAAAGCAGTGTGCATCGGGCTACCTCACAAAGTCCATACAGTGCCGGGCGTGTCCGTCCGGCTTCGGGTAGCTCTCTATTTTGTGAATATTTTCCTTCAGGGCAACAAGTCATTTTGTATTACTCCACCACACAACAGAGCGATTTTTATACAGTGGCAAACAGTGACAATTGTTGACAATCTCTGATAACAAAATGGCAAACCGATAATTACTTTTATTTATATATTTATTATTTTTAATCACTAAAAAGTCTAAGTGGCTGACTGGCTGAAAAAACTGAAGGGTGAACAGTGGTGAACAGACGGTGAACAGTCAGACCTTCAACTGTTCACCCTTTAACTTACTGTATTATTTATCTTTTTATTTAAGGTGAACAGTGGTGAATAGTTATAAGTAAAAAAACAAACGGTGAGTAAGGTTTTCCTGCGACCTTTCTCTGGCCAGCCTGATTTTAAGGTCTGTTTGTGCCAGCACTCTGACAACGGCAATGAATCGTGTTGTTGTGCAGGAGGCGTCAGAATCATTTCAGGTTGAACACACGGAGAGCCTGAACATGAAACCCGAACTCATTATAAAAGCCATGCAGACCGTTATCAGTAAACAGGATGAAGGCGCGGAACAACGTATTGCCGGTGCGCTGGCCGCACTTAATGAAGCAAAAGACGCACACACGACCAGCATGGGTAAACTCAGCGACATTGAGGCTTCCATTCAGCGTTGTGAGCAGGAACGACAGACCGCCCTCAGTGAAAGTGCACAGGCCGAACAGGACTGGCGCAGCCGCTTTCGAACTCTGCGCGGCAACCTCACTCCTGAACTGAAAGCTGAACACAGTAAACGTATCGCCAGCCGCGAACTGGCTGATGAGTTCACCGGTCTGATTACCGAGCTGGAGAAAGACAAAAGCCTCGCCATGCTTGGTGCATGCTCCTCCGGTACGGCTTATATCAGCGCCCATGAAAAAGCGTTCACCACTTACGCCAACAGCGAGTGGAAGAAGGCGCTGACCGGTATCAGCCCCGCACTGTTACGTGCCTTTCTGTTGCGTATACGGTCGCTGGAAATGAGCGGAGAAACCTCGCCGCGTGCGACCGTGACCCGTGAGCTGGGTGATGCCCTGAATATGCAGTCAGCCCTGTATCATTTTGATATGGAGCAGGAGCCGGTCCTGTCCGTAACGGGCATGAATCGCCCGGTCATAACCGGGGTTGATATGGCGCTGTTAAGAAGCCCGGCCAGACGGATGAAGCTTGCCGCTGAACTGGCCGCAAAAGACCACGAACAGGCAGAGGGCTGAATTATGTTTCACTGTCCGTTCTGCAAAAAGACCGCGCACGTCCGTACCAGCCGGTATCTGTCGGAAAACGTCAAACAGCGTTATCACCAGTGTACCAATATCGAATGCTCGGCCACTTTCCGCACCATCGAGTCGGTTGACGGTGTGATACGTGCCGCACCGGAAAAAACCGACCCCGCACCGGTGACGCCACCGCCGCCGCGTAAAGTACAGGGCTGCTACAGCTCGCCGTTCCGGCATTAATCAGGAGAGAGACACGTGACCACTGTGACATTGCAGCAGGCCTTTGAGGCCTGTCAGACGAACAAAAACACCTGGCTGAAACGTAAAGCCGAACTGGCCGACCTTGAACTTGAATACCGTGAACAGTTCCTTGCCGGTGACGAACAAATCCCGCGCAGAATGCAGGATTTGCGCGACAATATCGACGTGAAAAAGTGGGAGATTAATCAGGCCGCCGGTCGCTATATCCGCTCACATGAGGAGGTACAGCACATCAGCATCCGCAACCGGCTCCATGACTTTATGCAGCAGCATGGCGCAGAGCTGACCGCCACGCTGGCACCTGAGCTGATGGGATATCACGAACAAATTTCCGCAGTAAAACAGAGCGCCATGCAGCACTCGGTTGATTATCTGCGTGAAGCCCTGTCGGTGTGGCTGGCCGCAGGTGAAAAAATTAATTATTCCGTGCAGGACAGCGACATTTTAACGGCCATCGGATTCAGGCCTGATGCGGCTTCGCGGGATGATAATCGCCAGAAATTCACCCCGGCACAGAACCTGATTTACACCCGCCGACGTGCAGAACTGGCCGCACGGTAGCACGCAAAAAAATCCCCGAAAATTCCGCTATTTTTCCCGAAAAAAGCCATGCATCCATAAGGTGCATGGTTTTGCATGCAAATCCCCGTATTTTTTATCCCACGCAACACCAGTACCGGCGCGGCCTGAGGCCGTTCATGCACCTGCATTAAAAGCGACCTCTTAAGCGGGCAGGCGTGGCGGGGAGAGCATTGCGCGCACGTGCGTATTACTTTTTTTTTCTATATTTTTGGTAGGAAGCATTAAGTGGTAGATAGGAGTAGAGTAGATAACAAGTGAACCCTCAGGGTACCTACTCAAATAAAATAAATACTATCAACGGGTTAAGAAAAGGAGTTTTCTATGCAGCAAATAGGTTCAAAATGGTGGAAATTTGACTTCCACACACACACTCCTGCGTCAATGGACTACGGTAAAGCTGATCACCAAATAAAACAAACCATGACCCCGAGGGGGTGGTTATTGGATTACATTAGCCATGGTATTGAATGTATAGCTGTCACTGATCATAATTCAGGAGCATGGATTGATCTTTTAAAATTAGAGGCAGAGAAATTAAGAGATGAAGGGAATTCAATATATATATTTCCCAGCATAGAAATCACTGCTCATGGCAACATACATATATTAGGCATTTTTGACCCAGAGAAAACATCAAGCCATATATCACAACTCATCGGTGCCATTAATTATACTGGTACAGAAGGAGACAGTGATGCAGTAACTGAAAGTAGCCCGCAGCAAGTTATAGACATAATAATTGATCGTGGCGGCGTAGCTATTCCAGCACATATTGATAAAGCTAGTGGTCTTTGCACAGTTCATTCATCGGGAGCAACATTAAAGCAAATTTTAACAAATGCATCTGCTGTTGAAGTAATTAGAACTCATGATGAATATGAAACTATTCAACCTGGTTCGAGCCCGCTACAAGGATATGTTTCACTGAATACTAGCCTTTCAGAAATACTTGGCTCTGACTCTCATCACCCAAACACAGTTGGTAGAGCATTTACTTGGATAAAAATGGGGACGCCTTCCATTGAAGGATTAAAACTCGCCTTATTTGATGGTATCGACTCTTTAAAAAGATCTGATCAATTCCCTGACTCACCGAATGTTTTTGCGGAAAACCGAATTATATCAATTAAAGTTAATAAAACTAAGTACTGTGGCCGAAGAAATGAATTTTCAATACAATTTCATCCTTGGTTAAACTGTATCATCGGCGGGAGAGGTAGTGGTAAATCAACAGTTTTAGAGTTTATGAGAACTGCTTTAGGAAGAGAAAATGAGCTTGAACAACTATCTTCCAATAAAGAAATGTACAGCACTTATCAAAAGCTTGCTAAAAAAGCAAAAAACCGAGAGGATGATGGTGTTTTTCTCGATGACAGTAGTATTCAAATAGAATATTTAAAGGGGGGGAATAAATATCGTTTAGATTGGACTTATGCTCGTCAGCAAGTATCCATAAATCGTATAGACGATCAAAATATAATCCCAGAAGAAGGAGATGTAATATCTAGATTCCCTGTAAAAATATTTAGTCAAAAACAAATATATGAAATCTCACGCTCCCCAAATTATCTTTTAAATCTTATTGATGAGTCTAGCATTGTAAATATAAATGACTGGCAATATACTTGGGGAAATGAAGTTAACACACTCTCTCAGCTAAGAAGAGAGGTCAAAGATCTCAGAGCCAATATATCTACCAAGACACACTTAATTGGACAACTAAGTGATGTTAATCAAAAGATAACCTCTATTGAGAGATCTAGCCATGCGAGCATTCTCGCAAACTATCAAAAAACATTAAATCAAGAAAGTACTATTAATGACTTCACTTCAAAAAACATTGAATTCTTTGAAGGTCTAATAGAGCATATTACACAATCAAAGCCTAATTCTTTTAGTGCAATCCCATTACTTTTCAGCAATATAAATGAATTAGAAGTGCAAGGTAAAATCCTTGGTATACAACAAAAAATTGAAGATGCAATTCAAGCTGTTAATAACGTAGTCGAAATAACAACAAAAGAAATTACAGATTTACTTGAGTGGTATAGTTCCTGCTCACTTAAACAAGAGGTTACGGCTCATCAAAGCCAATACTCTGCACTAATGGCCACTTTACAAATCAGCGGTGTTAATAACCCTAATGAATATGATTCTCTGATCACTACGAGAAAGCAACTAACAGAACGATTAGATAAGATAAGTGCTGATGAAAAAACCATTGAGACAAAAAAGGCAGAAACAACAGAAAGTTACAAACGATTAGTAGAACTACGAAAAGAACTTACATCTCGCAGAAGACAGTTCCTCATAGATATAAATAATAACAATACTAACTTCAAAGTTAGTGTGGATTTTTGTGCAGATAAACAATTCCTCGAGAGCAGTTTCAGGAACTCCATTGACAAGAAAGACACAACATTTAGCAATGAAATCTATAATGAGGATGAAAATGGTTTTTTAAATTTATTAAACACTCAAATCAAAGAAATATCAGAGAATATGGATGGAATAATCCAAAAAATACAAAAACTAAAAAATGGTTTTTTTGATAAAAGCTCAAATACTATTCTTGATGTAAAATTAAGCAAACGATTTTTTGATTTTAAAAATGAACTAACAGATGAAGTAATTACATCTCTTATCTGCTGGTTCCCTAGTGATGCAATTACTGTAAAATATAATGATGGAAGAAGATTTAAAGATTTATCACAAGGCTCTGCTGGCCAAAAAGCAGCAACTGTTTTAGCATTCTTGCTCTCATATGGTGATGATCCAATAATTTTAGATCAACCTGAGGATGATTTGGATAATCAATTGGTTTATGAACTTATTGTAAAAAAAATAAAAGAAAGTAAAAATAAAAGACAAATACTCATCATCACTCATAATCCTAACATTGTCGTTAATGGGGATTCTGAACTAGTCATTTCATTAAGTCAGCAATCGGGTACTACGGACTTCCTTTCTCTGGGCGGTCTACAAGAACGTGAAGTAAGAAAAACAATTTGTGACATTATGGAGGGAGGTAAAGACGCATTTAGCCAACGTTATAGAAGAATTATAACAGCTTAATGCATGGCTCCCCTCTTATTTTTAAGAGGGGAGCTGTGGCCAATTCTTATACATTATGTGAGTTTTTATTTTTTGCAAAATCATATGGTGTAATTAGTACATTATTATTCGCATCAAGATAATCAGCCCACCACTGAACCATAAGTCTGCGCTCATCCAAATGCTCTGAAGTATGAATATATGCCGCCCGAACATTATTACGCTCAGAGTGGCTTAACTGACGTTCTATAGCATCATCACTCCACAACCCTGACTCACCCATAGCACCACGCGCCATCGTTCTGAATCCATGCCCGCAAACTTCAGTTTTCGTGTCATAGCCCATCGCACGCAATGCGCTGTTTACCGTGTTTTCACTCATAACCTTAGTTGCGTCATGATCCCCCGGGAACAGCAGCTCTTTATCACCACTAATTTGCTTGAGCTGCTCTAATAAAACCATCGCCTGCCGACTGAGAGGAACAATATGCTCCTCTTTCATTTTCATGCCACGATACGAGTAACGCACGCCCTTAATTTCTTCTCGCTTTGCAGGTATACGCCAAAGAGATTTATCGAAGTCGAACTCATCCCAGCGCGCGAAACGCAACTCACTGGAACGCACAAAAGTTAGTAAGGAAAGCTCAACCGCGATCCGTGTCATTACACGGCCACGATATGCAGCAAGACGTGCAAGAAACTCAGGGAACCGGCTAGAGGATAAAGCGGGGTAATGTCGCGCTTTGGTTGTCGATAGCGCACCGGCCATATCACTGGCTGGATTTGAGTCGATGTAATCGTTCTGTACTGCATAACGCATGATAGCCGTGACACGCTGCTGAAGACGCTGCGCGACGTCATGCTTACCACTTGCATCAACTTTTTTAATCGGGGCTAACAGGTGGCTAGTCTTGAGCTGGCGAATGTCGGACGAACCAATATGAGGGAAGATATAAAGCTCAAGATAGCGAAGAACGCGCGATCGATGGTCTTCACTCCAGCGCTTGTTACTGGCGTGCCATTCACGAGCAATGGTTTCGAAAGTATATGCCCCCGAATTCTCGGCCTGAGCTTCTTTCTGCTCGGCTTTTGGGTCAATGCCCTGCACTAGCAGCTTTTTAGCTTCATCGCGCTTTGCTCTTGCCTGAGCAAGCGTCACAGTAGGCCAAACACCAAAAGCGAGGCGATCCTCTTTTTTGTCTGAGGGGCGTCTGTATTTCATGCGCCAGTATTTAGAACCCTTAGCCGAAATCTCGAGATACAAACCGCCGCCATCGGCCATTTTGTAGGTTTTTTCTTTTGGCTTTGCGGTCTCGACCTGTCTGGCGTTGAGCTTCATTTGGGGGCACATTTCTAATCGAAGTTAAGATGCCCCCAATTATGCCCCCAATGGCATCCGGATTTCAACGGACGACCTCGGACGACTCAGGACGTAAAAATCGCTGCAAGCATTGATTTTTAAGGGATAATTGGACTTTCTCGGATGGTCTTGGAAGTGCTAATGGTGCCGAAGGCCGGACTCGAACCGGCACGTATTTCTACGGTTGATTTTGAATCAACTGCGTCTACCGATTTCGCCACTCCGGCACGGAAGGGATGCGGAAAACGTTGTGGATTATACCTGTCATGCGCCACCATGCAAGCGCCAGCGTGTGTCTGGCTCGCTAAGTGTTGAAAATTTCAGCATTACCTTTCGTACCTGCAATCAACATCACGGTTTAGCCCACGCAATAACCGCCTTAATCCCCCCTTCTGCGAAGCGTCCCGTTTCCCCATGCTCTACACTTCCAGTTCAACACCATACTGAGGGAAACACGATGTCGATGATAAAAAGCTACGCCGCAAAAGCGGCGGGCAGCGAACTCGAACTCTATGAATATGATGCGGGCGAGCTTAAGCCGGAAGATGTCGAAGTCCAGGTCGATTACTGCGGTATCTGCCATTCTGATTTGTCGATGATCGACAACGAATGGGGATTCTCTCAGTATCCGCTGGTTGCCGGGCATGAGGTGATTGGCCGTGTGGCAGCACTCGGCAGCGCGGCACAGGATAAGGGCCTGAAGGTTGGTCAACGCGTCGGCGTTGGCTGGACAGCGCGCAGCTGCGGGCACTGCGATGCCTGTATCAGCGGTAATCAGATTAACTGTCTGGAAGGGTCTGTTCCCACAATTCTTAATCGCGGCGGCTTTGCCGAGAAGCTGCGGGCCGACTGGCAGTGGGTGATCCCGCTGCCGGACAGTATCGATCTGGCGGCAGCTGGTCCCTTACTGTGCGGCGGCATCACGGTGTTCAAACCGCTGCTGATGCACCATATCACCGCCACCAGCCGCGTCGGGGTGATCGGTATCGGCGGCCTGGGGCATATCGCCATTAAGCTGTTACACGCGATGGGCTGCGAAGTGACCGCGTTCAGCTCCAATCCGGCGAAAGAGCAGGAAGTGCTGGCAATGGGGGCGGATAAAGTGGTCAATAGCCGCGATCCGGATGCGCTAAAAGCGCTGGCGGGCCAGTTCGATCTCATTATTAATACGGTTAACGTCGATCTCGACTGGCAGCCCTATTTTGAAGCGCTGGCCTACGGCGGTAACTTCCATACCGTCGGCGCGGTGCTGAAGCCGCTGCCGGTTCCGGCGTTCACCTTAATAGCCGGCGATCGCAGCATCTCCGGTTCGGCAACAGGTACGCCGTTCGAGCTGCGCAAGCTGATGAAGTTTGCCGGGCGCAGCAAGGTGTCGCCCACCACCGAACTGTACCCGATGTCGCAAATTAACGAAGCTATCCAGCACGTGCGTGACGGTAAGGCCCGCTACCGCGTAGTACTTAAAGCAGACTTCTGATCGTCTTTGCCGGGTGGCGTAAGCTTCCCGGCTATTCTCCCCGCTATTCCAGACAGGTTAAATTCTCCTCACAATCTCCGCAATTTAGCGGTGAAGAGTGCGTCACGGTTGCCTATACTCCAGGCAGGATAAATGGAGGAAATCTCAATGAGCGCACCCCTGCTAATTGCCCGCACGCCGGACACCGAACTGTTTTTACTGCCAGGCATGGCCAACCGTCACGGGCTGATTACCGGCGCGACCGGGACCGGTAAAACCGTCACGCTACAGAAGCTGGCCGAATCGCTGTCCGAGATTGGCGTTCCGGTATTTATGGCCGATGTGAAAGGTGACTTAACCGGCGTGGCCGAGGAAGGACAAGCCTCTGAAAAGCTGCTCGCCCGCCTGAAAAATATCGGCATTACTGACTGGCAACCGCATGCTAATCCGGTCACGGTGTGGGATATCTTCGGCGAAAAAGGTCACCCCGTGCGGGCCACGGTATCAGACCTCGGACCGCTTCTGCTGGCCCGTCTGCTGAACCTCAACGACGTGCAGTCCGGCGTGCTGGATATTATCTTCCGTATTGCCGATGACCAGGGTCTGTTGCTGCTCGATTTCAAAGACCTGCGGGCCATCACCCAGTACATTGGCGATAACGCTAAATCCTTCCAGAATCAGTACGGCAATATCAGTAGCGCCTCGGTCGGGGCTATCCAGCGCGGGCTGCTGTCGCTGGATCAACAGGGCGCGGCACACTTCTTTGGCGAACCGATGCTGGACATCAAAGACTGGATGCGTACCGACGCCAGCGGCAAAGGGATGATTAATATCCTCAGCGCCGAGAAGCTCTATCAGATGCCCAAACTGTACGCTGCCAGCCTGCTGTGGATGCTCTCCGAACTGTACGAACAATTGCCGGAAGCGGGCGATCTGGAGAAGCCAAAACTGGTGTTCTTCTTCGATGAAGCGCACCTGCTGTTCAACGATGCCCCGCAGGTGCTGCTGGATAAAATCGAGCAGGTGATCCGCCTGATCCGCTCGAAAGGGGGTCGGCGTGTGGTTCGTCTCGCAAAACCCGTCGGATATTCCGGACAACGTGCTTGGTCAGTTGGGGAACCGCGTGCAGCACGCCCTGCGCGCGTTCACCCCGAAAGACCAGAAAGCGGTGAAAAGCGCGGCGCAAACCATGCGCGCCAACCCGGCATTTGATACCGAAAAAGCCATTCAGGAGCTGGGAACTGGTGAGGCGCTGGTGTCGTTTCTGGACGCCAAAGGCAGCCCGTCGGTGGTTGAACGGGCGATGGTGATTGCGCCATGCTCACGGATGGGACCGGTGACGGACGACGAGCGCAACGGGCTGATTAATCACTCTTCGCTGTACGGCAAATATGAAGAAGATATCGACCGCGAGTCCGCCTATGAACGTTTACAGCAAGGCGTGCAGGCCAGTACCGAGCAGCAAAATACGCCCCCCGCCAACGGTAAAGCTGTCGATGTGGATGGCGGTATTCTCGGTGGGTTGAAGGATATTCTGTTTGGCAGCACCGGACCGCGTGGCGGTAAGCGCGATGGCGTGGTGCAGAGCGTGGCGAAAAGCGCGGCGCGACAGGTTACCAATCAGATAATCCGCGGTATGCTGGGGAGTTTGATGGGCGGGAGAAAACGCTAGCCCGTGTTACGTTGCCGGATGGCGGCGTAAACGCCTTATCCGGCCTACGGGTCCGGAGTAGGCCTGAAAAGCACAACGCCATCAGGCCTACGATTACTGTGATTACGACTTACGCAGCATCAGCCACAGGCTAATCAGGAAGAAGCTGGCGCTTGGCAGCAGCGCACCAATAATCGGCGGAATGCCGTATACCAGCGTTAACGGGCCAAAGATTTGGTCCAGCACATAGAACACAAAGCCAAAGCTAATCCCTGTCACCACGCGCACGCCCATCGGGACGCTACGCAGCGGACCAAAGATAAACGACAGCGCCATCAGCATCATGACCGCTACAGACAGCGGCTGGAAGACTTTGCTCCACATATTGAGCTGGTAGCGTCCGGCGTCCTGGCCGCTCGACTTCAGGTATTTCACGTAGTTATGCAGACCGCTAATTGACAGCGCGTCAGGATCCAACGCCACGACGCCGAGCTTGTCGGGCGTCAGGTTGGTTTTCCAGGTGCCGCTCACCGTCTGCGAACCGGTGATTTGTTTCGGATCGGTCAGGTTGGATTCATCCACCTGCGACAGACGCCAGACCTTCTGCTCCGGGTCAAACGTCGCGCTTGCGGCATAGCGAACGGACTGCAGACGGCGCTTGTCGTTAAACGAGTAGATGCTAATCCCTCCTAACTCGGCCTCGCCTTTCACCCGCTCGATGTAGACAAAGCTGTCACCGTCTTTCGCCCACAAACCCTGCTGGGTAGAGAGCAGCGAACCGCCGTACATCTGCTGTGCACGGTAGTTACGCGCCATCTGCTCACCCTGCGGCGCGACCCATTCACCGATGGCCATCGTCAGCAGCACCAGCGGAATCGCGGTTTTCATCACCGACAACGCCACCTGCATACGGGTAAAGCCAGAAGCCTGCATCACCACCAGTTCACTACGCTGGGCCAGCATGCCCAATCCCAGCAATGCCCCCAGCAGCGCCGCCATCGGGAAGAAGATCTGGATATCTTTCGGCGCACTGAGCAGGGTATACAGCCCGGCGCCCATCGCATCGTAGCTCCCCTGCCCGGCTTTTTTCAGCTGGTCGACAAACTTGATGATCCCGGAGAGCGACACCAGCATGAACAACGTCATCATGATGGTGGTGAAAATGGTTTTACCGATATAGCGGTCAAGTACACCAAAAGGCTGCATTATACCGCTCCTTTACGCATAAAACGGGCACGCAAGCGGCGCATCGGCACCGTATCCCAGAGGTTAAGCACAATCGCCAGCGCCAGATACGCCAGGTTAACCGTCCACATCCAGAACACTGGATCCAGCTTACCTTTACCACCGTTCGACTTCAGCGACGTTTGAACCAGGAAGAACAGCAAATAGAGCAGCATTGCTGGCAGCATCGACAGCACGCGACCCTGACGCGGGTTCACCACGCTCAGCGGTACGACCATCAGCGCCATCATAAATACGGTGAATACTAACGTGATACGCCAGGTCAGCTCCGCGCGGGCACGATCGGTGTCGGTCGTCCACAGCGTACGCATGTTCATCTGGTCGGTATCGTTTGGATCCAGTGCCACGGCCTGATGACCGATAATCGCCTGATAATCCTGGAAGTCGGTAATGCGGAAATCGCGCAGCAGCGCGGTACCTTCAAAGCGCGTGCCCTGGTTCAGCGTCACGATCTGAGAGCCATCGCGCGTCTGAGTAAGATGTCCGGAATCCGCTACCACCACCGAAGGACGGGCGTTACCTTTCGGGCGGATTTGCGCGAGGAACACATCTTTGAAGTTGCTGCCGTCAACGCTTTCGATAAACAGCACCGAACCGCCGTTGGTCGCCTGCTGGAATTGCCCCTGAGCAAGCGCCGCCATACCGGGGTTCGCTTTCGCCTCCGCCAGGACTTCGTCCTGATGTCTGGAGGACCACGGCCCGGCCCACATCACGTTAACCGCCGCAATAATACTGGTAAACAACGCCAGCACCATCGCCGCTTTCACCAGCACTGCCTTGCTCAGCCCGCAGGCATGCATAACCGTAATTTCGCTTTCGGTATACAGTTTGCCCAGCGTCATCAATAGCCCGAGGAACAGGCTTAAGGGCAAGATAAGTTGCGCCATTTCTGGCACGCCCAGCCCCAGCAGCGAGAGCACCAGATTTGCCGGGATATCACCGTCAACCGCCGCACCAAGGATCCTGACCAACTTTTGACAAAAGAAGATCAAAAGCAGGATGAATAGGATCGCAAGTTGGCTTTTGAGCGTTTCCCGAACCAGATATCTTATGATTATCACTTTAAATACGCCCGTAAAAACCCGTCTTTTGCCGGAATTTAGCTTGTTTCATGGCTTAAACGTCATTTATTCTCTTGAGTCGTCGAAATCGTCGCTAAGATCATTATACTCAACGGATCCACCTCTCAGAAATTGTTCTGACGTGCCAATGCCGTAATAACGTTAAGATTAACACGAAGTCACCGCAACAGCGGGTATGAGTTACGAAAGCTTGCAATTCTATCCGTAGCCACCGCCGTTGTCTTTAAGATTCAGGAGCGTAGTGCATGGAGTTCAGTGTAAAAAGCGGTAGCCCGGAGAAACAGCGGAGTGCGTGCATCGTCGTGGGTGTCTTTGAACCACGCCGCCTCTCTCCGATTGCAGAGCAGCTCGACAAGATCAGCGACGGGTACATCAGCGCACTGCTGCGTCGCGGCGAACTGGAAGGCAAACCGGGTCAAACCCTGTTGCTGCACCATGTTCCTAACGTTCTGTCTGAGCGAATTCTCCTCATTGGGTGTGGCAAAGAGCGCGAACTTGATGAGCGCCAGTACAAGCAGGTCATTCAGAAAACCATCAATACGCTGAATGATACTGGCTCAATGGAAGCCGTCTGCTTTCTGACTGAGCTGCACGTCAAAGGGCGCAATAACTACTGGAAAGTGCGTCAGGCCGTTGAGACGGCACAGGAAACGCTGTACAGCTTTGATCAATTGAAGACCAACAAAAGCGAGCCACGTCGCCCGCTGCGTAAAATGGTCTTCAATGTGCCGACCCGCCGCGAACTGACCAGCGGTGAGCGTGCGATCCAACACGGTCTGGCAATCGCCGCCGGCATTAAAGCGGCTAAAGATCTTGGCAACATGCCGCCGAACATCTGTAACGCCGCCTACCTGGCCTCTCAGGCGCGCCAGCTGGCAGACAGCTACAGCAAAAATGTTGTGACCCGCGTGATCGGCGAGCAGCAGATGAAAGAGCTGGGCATGCACTCTTATCTCGCCGTCGGTCACGGCTCGCAGAATGAGTCGCTGATGTCGGTCATCGAGTACAAAGGCAATCCGTCCGAAGACGCGCGTCCGATTGTGCTGGTCGGTAAAGGGTTAACCTTTGACTCCGGCGGTATCTCCATCAAACCAGCCGAAGGCATGGATGAGATGAAATACGACATGTGCGGCGCGGCTGCGGTATATGGCGTGATGCGCATGGTGGCCGAGCTTCAGTTGCCCATCAACGTTGTCGGCGTACTGGCGGGTTGCGAAAACATGCCAGGTGGCCGCGCATATCGCCCAGGCGATGTGCTGACCACCATGTCTGGACAGACCGTTGAAGTGCTCAATACCGATGCCGAAGGCCGTCTGGTGCTGTGCGACGTGTTAACCTACGTCGAGCGGTTTGAGCCAGAAGCAGTGATTGACGTTGCGACCCTGACCGGCGCGTGCGTAATTGCGCTGGGCCATCACATCACCGGCCTGATGTCGAACCACAACCCGCTGGCGCATGAGCTGATCGGTGCGTCCGAGCAGGCTGGCGACCGCGCGTGGCGTTTGCCGCTGGGTGATGAATACCAGGAGCAGTTAGAGTCCAACTTTGCGGATATGGCGAACATCGGCGGACGTCCTGGCGGTGCCATTACCGCGGGCTGCTTCCTGTCACGCTTTACCCGTAAGTACAACTGGGCGCACCTGGATATCGCCGGTACCGCATGGCGTTCAGGGAAAGCCAAAGGCGCAACCGGTCGTCCGGTCGCGTTGCTGTCGCAGTTCTTGCTCAATCGTGCCGGTTTTAACGGCGAAGAGTGATGTAAAACGCCGGGTGTCGGCTTCGCCTTACCCGGCCGACTACATCACTCAACCGTAGGCCGGGTAAGCATAGCGCCACCCGGCTTTGCATTTAAATCCACAACAAGAAGCCCCATATCATGAGAAACGCAACGTTCTATATTCTGGACAATGACAACACCGTCGATGGCTTAAGCGCCGTTGAACAACTGGTGTGTGAAATTGCCGCAGAACGTTGGCGTGCTGGCAAGCGCGTGCTGATCGCCTGTGAAAACGAAAAGCAGGCTCTTCGACTGGATGAAGCTCTGTGGGCAAGGCCGGCAGAAAGCTTTGTTCCGCATAATCTGGCGGGCGAAGGTCCCAGAGGCGGCGCGCCGGTAGAAATTGCCTGGCCGGAGAAACGCAATAGCAGCCCGCGCGACCTGCTCATCAGTTTGCGCGTTGGCTTTGCAGATTTTGCCACCGCTTTCACAGAAGTGATAGACTTCGTTCCTTACGAAGATTCTTTGAAACAATCGGCACGCGATCGCTACAAAGCTTACCGCGTGGCTGGTTTTAACCTGAATACGGCAACCTGGAAATAATGGAAAAGACATACAACCCACAAGATATCGAACAGCCGCTTTACGAGCACTGGGAAAAGCAGGGCTATTTCAAACCTAACGGCGATGAAAGCAAAGAGTCCTTCTGCATCATGATCCCGCCGCCGAACGTCACCGGCAGTTTGCATATGGGTCATGCTTTCCAGCAAACCATCATGGATACCATGATTCGCTACCAGCGCATGCAGGGTAAAAACACCCTGTGGCAGGCCGGTACCGACCACGCGGGTATCGCTACCCAGATGGTGGTTGAGCGTAAGATTGCCGCTGAAGAAGGTAAAACCCGTCACGACTACGGTCGCGAAGCGTTTATCGACAAAATTTGGCAGTGGAAAGCGGAATCCGGCGGCACCATTACCCGTCAGATGCGCCGTCTCGGCAACTCCGTTGACTGGGAGCGCGAGCGCTTCACTATGGACGAAGGTCTTTCCAATGCCGTGAAAGAAGTCTTTGTTCGCCTGTACAAAGAAGATCTGATCTACCGTGGCAAGCGTCTGGTCAACTGGGACCCGAAACTGCGCACCGCTATTTCTGATCTGGAAGTGGAAAACCGCGAGTCTAAAGGCTCCATGTGGCACATCCGCTATCCGCTGGCCGACGGCGCGAAAACCGCAGACGGTAAAGATTACCTGGTCGTCGCCACCACCCGTCCGGAAACCGTACTGGGTGATACCGGCGTGGCTGTGAACCCGGAAGATCCGCGCTATAAAGATCTGATTGGCAAATTCGTTGTTCTGCCGCTGGTTAACCGCCGCATTCCGATCGTCGGTGATGAACACGCCGACATGGAAAAAGGCACCGGCTGCGTGAAGATCACCCCGGCACACGACTTTAACGACTACGAAGTCGGGAAACGTCACGGCCTGCCGATGATCAACATTCTGACCTTTGACGGTGACATCCGTGAAACCGCGGAAGTGTACGACACCAAAGGCGAAGAGTCCGACGTTTACTCCAATGAAATCCCGGCTGAGTTCCAGAAGCTGGAACGTTTTGCTGCGCGTAAAGCGGTGGTTGCCGCCGTTGATGCGCTGGGCCTGCTGGAAGAAATTAAACCGCACGACCTGACCGTACCTTACGGCGACCGTGGCGGCGTGGTTATCGAACCGATGCTGACCGACCAGTGGTACGTCCGTGCCGACGTGCTGGCAAAACCGGCGGTTGAAGCGGTTGAGAACGGCGATATCCAGTTCGTACCGAAGCAGTACGAAAACATGTACTTCTCCTGGATGCGCGATATTCAGGACTGGTGTATTTCCCGTCAGCTGTGGTGGGGTCACCGTATCCCGGCATGGTATGACAACGACGGCAACGTCTACGTTGGCCGTACCGAAGACGAAGTGCGCCAGGAAAACAACCTCGGTGCCGACGTTGCGCTGCGCCAGGACGAAGACGTTCTCGATACCTGGTTCTCTTCTGCACTGTGGACCTTCTCTACCCTCGGCTGGCCGGAAAACACCGACGCGCTGCGTCAGTTCCACCCAACCAGCGTGATGGTTTCCGGCTTCGACATTATCTTCTTCTGGATTGCCCGCATGATCATGATGACCATGCACTTCATCAAAGATGAAAACGGCAAGCCGCAGGTTCCGTTCAAGACCGTCTACATGACTGGTCTTATCCGTGACGACGAAGGCCAGAAGATGTCCAAATCCAAGGGCAACGTAATTGACCCGCTGGATATGGTCGATGGTATCTCTCTGGCAGAACTGCTGGAGAAACGTACCGGCAACATGATGCAGCCGCAGCTGGCTGAGAAAATTGCCAAGCGTACCGAGAAACAGTTCCCGGACGGCATCGAGCCGCACGGCACCGACGCCCTGCGCTTCACCCTGGCAGCGCTGGCCTCTACTGGCCGCGACATCAACTGGGATATGAAGCGTCTGGAAGGTTACCGTAACTTCTGTAACAAGCTGTGGAACGCCAGCCGCTTCGTGCTGATGAATACCGAAGATCAGGATTGCGGCTTCAACGGTGGCGAAATGACCCTGTCGCTGGCGGATCGCTGGATCCTCGCTGAATTCAACCAGACCATCAAAGCGTACCGCGAAGCGCTGGACAACTTCCGCTTCGATATCGCCGCGGGCATTCTGTACGAGTTCACCTGGAACCAGTTCTGCGACTGGTATCTGGAGCTGACCAAGCCGGTCATGAACGGCGGTTCCGAGTCTGAACTGCGCGGCACCCGCAATACGCTGGTTACCGTGCTGGAAGGTCTGCTGCGCCTGGCACATCCGATCATCCCGTTCATCACCGAAACCATCTGGCAGCGCGTGAAAGTGATTTGTGGCAACACTGCAGATACCATCATGCTGCAGCCGTTCCCGGAATATAACGCAGCGCAGGTTGATGAAGCCGCGCTGGCCGATACCGAATGGCTGAAGCAGGCGATCGTTGCCGTACGTAACATCCGTGCGGAAATGAACATTGCCCCGGGTAAACCGCTGGAGCTGCTGTTACGTGGTTGCAGCGCTGATGCGATGCGTCGTGTGAACGACAACCGTAGCTTCCTGCTGAACCTGGCGCGTCTGGAAAGCATTACCGTGCTGCCAGCCGATGACAAAGGTCCGGTCTCCGTGACCAAAATCATCGACGGCGCCGAACTGCTGATCCCGATGGCGGGCCTCATCAACAAAGAAGATGAGCTGGCACGTCTGGCGAAAGAAGTGGCGAAAATCGAAGGCGAGATTGCCCGTATCGAAGGCAAACTTTCCAACGAAGGTTTCGTTGCCCGCGCACCGGAAGCGGTTATCGCCAAAGAGCGTGAGAAGCTGGATGGTTACGCAGAAGCCAAAGCGAAGCTGATTGAACAGCAGGCGGTCATCGCCGCGCTGTAATTGCCTATGCCGGATAGCGCTGCGCTTATCCGGCAAACGGGCACCGTCATCGTAGGTCGGATAAGCGTAGCGCATCCGACACCACAGACGATAAAGCCTCTGACGCATAGGCTCAGAGGCTTTTTATTGAATTATCCTCGCTTGCGCTTCCCCTCGCCGCAGTGGTATTAACTGCATATGTCTCACTTTTATGTCATGAGTTCGCTATGAGTGCCATTACCTCCGTCGCGGCAACGCTGCGCCGAATTTCTGCCGATGATAACGCCGCCATTGCCCGTGTTATCCGCAAAGTTTCCGCTGAATACGGGCTTACCGCCGATAAGGGCTATACCGTTGCCGACCCTAATCTGGACGAACTGTTCCAGGTTTACAGCCAGCCGGGCGCGGCCTACTGGGTGGTTGAGCAAAACGGTGAAGTCGTGGGCGGCGGCGGTGTTGCACCGTTAGGATGTAGTGAACCAGACATTTGCGAGCTGCAAAAGATGTACTTCCTGTCGAGCGCGCGCGGTCAGGGGCTGGCGAAAAAACTGGCGCTGATAGCGCTCGAACATGCCCGCGAGCAGGGTTTTAAACAGTGCTATCTGGAGACCACAGCGTTTCTGACTGAGGCAATCCGCCTGTATGAGCATTTAGGCTTTGAGCATATCAGCGAAGCGCTGGGCTGTACCGGGCACGTAGATTGTGAAGTGCGGATGTTAAAGCCCCTCTGACCTTACGCCGAGAGGCTTTAGCCGCGTTACTGCATCTCGGCTGAGAGCATCAGTCGAATAACGCCAGCCGCGCGGGCGGTTGGCAGCTTCAGCACCTGAGACCAGAGATCCTGCACTATCTCACAGGCAATCTTCTCTTTGCCGATCGCTTTAGTCGGATCGGCCATGATCTGAATATCCGGCCCATAGCGCTGTACTAACCCAGGGCTTATTGCTTGCAGATCCTGCAACGCCAGCTGTTTCTCTTCTGCCGTGACCGTATGTTTGTTCGGACCATAGGCAGCACGCATCATACTCATATCACTCGCCATACGACGGTTCATGATCTCATGCGGAACCAGACGTGCCGGGTTAATCCCCCCTTTCACTGCCGGAAACAGAAAGCGGAAGCATTCGTCATCACCGATTTTGGCCACAGCAGCGATCTGCTCAAGGTTAATTTTCATATATTCAATGACATTGGCATCTGGCGCCTGCTGCAATCTTGCCATTTGCAACTGAAGAATTTGCGGCTGTATCGCGTCGATAACCTGCTGTTCGCTACTCCCTGCTTTCTTCATCTGCGCTGCCTGGCTGATAATTTTTTGTGTCAGCTCAGGTTCCTGCTCCTTAATCACCTGAAACGCCGGATTGGAGAGCATCGCCTTTTCAAACTGCTGCTCTTCGGTCAGACCATAATCCGGGCTTTCGCGTGGGATAAGGTAATGCACATCAAACAGATTCCACGCGATAATCGCCACCACAAAAACCACCGCGCCGGAGATCTTGCCCAGCCAGCCTCTTTTGCGAAACATGCCGACGACGATAGCAATCACCGCCCCGATATAACCTGCCAACAAAACGTGTGCCCAGTTCATTAACCATCCTTATGCCAAATCATCTCTGTTACGGGGATATATTTCCCCTTCGTGTGTTTTGATTATTACGGCAGCAGCGAGCGATTTCCAGCCACCAGATTTTGCTAACAGAAACAGGAAGGATTAAACCGCGCGGCGATGAGCACCGCGCGTCAAAGAAAGGATTTAAACTGGCACACCGCTGTGGAAGCGGAATTCATCGTCAGGAGAGGTGATCAACGCGGCTTCTACTTCGCCAAAAAACCGCACCCGGCTACTGATATCATCGGCTGAAACCTGCTGCGCCAGCGCCAGGTAATCCTGATAGTGTCGGGCCTCGGATCGCAATAGCGACAGATAAAACGCCTGCAGATCATCATCCAGATACGGCGCCAGCGCGGCGAACCGTTCGCAGGAACGCGCCTCAATGTAAGCCCCGCAAATCAGTTTATCGATTAGCGTTAAAGGCTCATGGGTGCGTACCTCTTTGAGCATGCCTTTGGCGTAACGGCTGGCGGTAATCTTGATATAGGGAATGTTGCGGCTCATCATCGCCTCACGCACCTGCCAGAAATGATGCAGCTCTTCTTTGATCAGCAAAACCATGCTGTCGATAAGCTTGCGTCCCCACGGGTCGTCGGTTTGCGGCATCACGCTTTTGCTTATCTGTTTATTCAGCGCGATAAAATCCGGCTCATCCCCTTCTCTGAAAGCAAACGCTTCATAGGGCTTCAGCCAGTCCAGCAGCGCCTGCGATCCCTGTTTATCCGCGACATACTTACGCACCAGCAGCATCGCCGTTTGCGCCGCTTTCAGCTCACAGACGAGGTGATCGGTCAATAACAGAGGCAGATTCGCTGGGTCTCGCGCTTTATCAAGCCAGGCCTGGGGCGTTTTACAGTGCAGGAAGTTGTAGATCGGGGAAAGTATTTGCAGGTAATCCATACGTTGTCCTTGGCCTGCGGCAGCCTGGGCTACCGCAGGTCAGTAGATGACTTAGTGACGCACGCCGTCATCATCTTCGTCGACGAGGTCTTCATCGTCGCCGTCTTCACCTTCTTCGCCGTTCGGGTCTTCAAAATAGGTACCCCAACCGTCGTATTCCACATCATATTTTTCAGCCAGGTTCATCAGTTGCTCAACCTGAGCATCAATCAACTCCGCATTCAGTGCACATTCGCTCAGAATGTCACAGCAAATAACCGTGTCGCCTTCTTCCACTTCCAGCTCTTCCGGCTCGGTCACTTCATAACCCAGCTTGAAGGCTTCTACTGCCGCTTTTTCCAGGGTTTCGAAGTCATCCGCGGAAAGGTGATGCTCGATGGTGTACAGCGCATCTGGATCGCTGCCATCTTCGAGTAGCTCTTCAATAATCAAGCGCGTTTCTTCACGCTGTTCTTCCAGTAGTTCCGGGTTTGCCATGGCTCGTTCCTCATAATGTCCTGCCGATACTCTTATTGTCACATACCGCTGTCATTGCCTCCACCTTTCCAGGAAAGATTTGTTAAACAAGGTTGCAAATGAATAAACATCCATATAAATTGAATTTTAATTCAATAAATGGCCTAAGCCATGTGAGGGAACCATGTCTGCGTTTTATCAGAAACATTTTTTGAAACTGCTTGATTTCACCTCTGCTGAACTCACGTCACTGCTCCAGCTCGCCGCGCAGCTGAAGGCAGATAAGAAAAACGGCACTGAAGTCGCTAAGCTCACCGGTAAAAATATCGCGCTCATCTTCGAAAAAGACTCAACCCGTACCCGTTGCTCTTTCGAAGTTGCCGCATACGATCAGGGCGCGCGCGTGACGTATCTCGGGCCAAGCGGCAGCCAGATTGGTCATAAAGAGTCGATCAAAGACACCGCCCGCGTGCTCGGCCGCATGTACGACGGTATTCAGTATCGGGGTCACGGTCAGGAGATTGTCGAGACGCTGGCGGAATATGCCGGAGTTCCGGTGTGGAACGGATTAACCAACGAGTTTCACCCCACTCAACTGCTGGCGGATCTGTTAACTATGCAGGAACACCTGCCGGGTAAAGCGTTTAATGAGATGACGCTGGTCTACACCGGTGATGCCCGCAACAATATGGGCAATTCCATGCTGGAAGCCGCCGCGTTAACCGGGCTGGATCTGCGCCTGGTCGCACCGCAGGCCTGCTGGCCGGAAGAAAGTCTGGTTGCGGAGTGCAAAGCGCTGGCGCAGAAAAACGGCGGCAATATTACGCTGACTGAAGATGTCGCCACTGGCGTGAAAGACGCGGACTTCATCTATACCGACGTCTGGGTATCAATGGGCGAAGCAAAAGAGAAGTGGGCCGAACGTATTGCGCTGCTGCGTAAGTACCAGGTTAATAGCGCGATGATGGCGTTGACCGGCAATCCGCAGGTGAAATTCCTGCACTGCCTGCCCGCGTTTCATGACGATCAAACCACGCTTGGCAAACAAATGGCACAGGAATATGGTCTGCACGGCGGAATGGAAGTGACCGATGAGGTCTTTGAATCCCCCGCCAGTATCGTATTTGATCAGGCGGAAAACCGGATGCACACCATCAAAGCGGTGATGGTGGCGACGCTGGCGAAGTGAGGGCATGGATGAAAAGAATGCCGGATGGCGATGCTAAGCATCTTATCCGGCCTACAACCGCGCTCCCGTAGGCCGGGTAAGGCGAAGCCGCCCCCGGCAAATACGCTTATGCCACCCGCATTTTCACCACGGCTTTGCGTACCAGCGCTGGAGCACCGACCGCGCACAGCGGTTTATGCACTTCGCCCGGATAAAACACCACGAAATCACCTTCGTTCAGCACCACCGTTTTCTCCTGTACCCCTTCCGGCAGGAAGGCGATATCTTTATCCGCCAGCCAGTCAGTTTCCGGCGCGCCCGCAGGCTGCGTGCTGAAGGTCATGCCTTCCTGACCTTTGAGCAGGATCTGAATATCCAGATAGCGCGCGTGATACTCGGCGCGGCGCTGTGCAAACGGCTCCGTCATATCTTCAGCAATCAGATAAAACAGACGATCGCCGTCGATGTCGTGCTTACCTTTTTCCGTCTCATCCGTCACATGCGCTTTAATGTGTTCAATCGCCTGACGCAGCTCTTCCGGCAGCCAGGCATCCAGGTTGTGAATATTGCCGACAATCATCTCAAACCCCTTAATTAAAACATCGTTTCATTTTAGTTGTTATACGAAAAAATGGTCTGCCATACTACTGCTATTTGCCGATATTTTGCGTCAACGCATGTTTATCTCATTGTTACTGTTTGGCATTCAGGGTGAATGAATATTCATGAGAATCGTTTGCGATGAATAATTTGTGCATTTTTCGCTTGATCCCATAACGGAGCTGAGTATAATCGCGGACAATTTGCCGGGAGGATGTATGGTTCAGTGTGTACGACATTTTGTCTTACCGCGTCTGAAAAAGGACGCTGGCCTGCCGTTTTTCTTTCCGTTGATCACCCATTCCGAGCCCCTCAATTGAGGGGCTTTTTTTTTGCCCAGGCGTCAGGAGATAAACATGGCTAATCCGCTCTATCAAAAACACATCATTTCCATAAACGACCTCAGCCGCGATGACCTCAATCTGGTCCTCGCAACGGCGGCGAAATTAAAAGCTAACCCACAGCCGGAGCTGTTAAAGCATAAGGTTATCGCCAGCTGCTTCTTTGAAGCCTCAACCCGCACCCGTTTATCCTTTGAAACCTCCATGCACCGCCTGGGCGCCAGCGTGGTGGGTTTCTCTGACAGCAGCAACACCTCTCTGGGCAAAAAAGGTGAAACATTGGCCGATACCATTTCCGTCATCAGCACCTATGTCGACGCCATCGTAATGCGCCATCCGCAGGAAGGCGCCGCGCGTCTGGCTACGGAGTTCTCCGGTAACGTTCCGGTACTGAACGCAGGCGACGGCTCCAACCAACATCCCACCCAAACGCTGCTGGATCTGTTCACCATTCAGGAAACTCAGGGTCGCCTGGACAATCTTCACATCGCCATGGTGGGTGACCTGAAATATGGCCGCACCGTCCATTCCCTGACCCAGGCGCTGGCGAAGTTTGAAGGTAACCGTTTCTACTTCATCGCCCCGGACGCGTTGGCCATGCCGCAATATATTCTGGATATGTTGAATGAAAAAGGTATCGCCTGGAGCCTGCACGGCACTATTGAAGAGGTGATGGCGGAGGTCGATATCCTCTACATGACCCGCGTACAAAAAGAGCGTCTGGACCCGTCCGAATACGCCAACGTGAAAGCGCAGTTTGTTCTGCGCGCCAGCGATCTGAACGGCGCCAGAGCAAACATGAAGGTACTGCATCCGCTGCCGCGTATCGATGAGATCACCACCGACGTCGACAAGACGCCGCACGCCTGGTATTTCCAGCAGGCTGGCAACGGCATCTTCGCCCGCCAGGCGTTACTGGCACTGGTACTGAATAGCGAACTGGCACTGTAAGGGAGAAAAAGAGATGACACACGATAACAAACTGCAGGTTGAAGCCATCAAACGTGGCACCGTGATTGACCATATTCCCGCACAGGTTGGTTTTAAGCTGCTGACGCTGTTCAAACTGACGGAAACCGACCAACGTATCACCATCGGTCTGAACCTGCCGTCAGGCGAGATGGGCCGTAAGGACCTGATTAAAATTGAAAACACGTTCCTGACCGATGAGCAGGTAAACCAGCTCTCCCTGTACGCCCCGCAGGCAACGGTAAACCGCATTGACGATTACGACGTGGTGGGTAAATCACGTCCGAGCCTGCCTGAGCGTATCGACAACGTACTGGTTTGCCCGAACAGCAACTGTATCAGCCATGCTGAACCAGTATCTTCCAGTTTTGCAGTGAAAAAGCGCGCTGATGACATCGCACTCAAATGCAAATACTGTGAAAAAGAGTTTTCGCATTATGTGGTGCTGGCCAACTAATTGGGGTTGGTTATGAGATCCCGGCTCCCTATAATGAGCGGGAACATTCTACTACCGCTGTAATTCAGGAGAAATCATGAGCAAGACTATCGCGACGGAAAATGCACCAGCAGCAATCGGCCCATACGTTCAGGGCGTTGACCTGGGTAGCATGGTAATCACTTCCGGTCAGATCCCGGTCGATCCGAAAACCGGTGCCGTAGCGGAAGACGTGTCCGCTCAGGCACGTCAGTCGCTGGAAAACGTAAAAGCTATCGTTGAAGCAGCAGGCCTGAAAGTGGGCGACATCGTAAAAACGACCGTTTTCGTTAAAGACCTGAACGATTTCGCAACTGTAAACGCGACCTACGAAGCATTCTTCACCGAACACAACGCGACCTTCCCTGCGCGTTCTTGCGTAGAAGTTGCCCGTCTGCCGAAAGACGTGAAAATCGAGATTGAAGCGATCGCCGTTCGTCGCTAAGTCTTATTAGAGAGCCCTGCTCTGGCAGGGTTCCTTAAGTATTGCAGCCTATAACTGAAAAAATCAATTCTCTTCCATTATTCTTTAAGGTGATGGTTTCATTTTCGATTATCCCCACACCCCAATTATATAATTCCATTTCCCCTTTTTGCTGTGATTCTATATTCTCTGAGAAACAGGTTTGTCCTAAAACCCAGTTCAACCTTGAACTATAAATATTAATTTTAAGATCATCATCACTATCATTCTTCATCTTTTCCAATGTATAAACTATCTTATTGTGAATTTTAAAACTAACAATATTGTTATATCTTTCAACTGAGTTAATAGAAAAAATACAGATAAACATTATAATTAGTAAAAAAAATATTTTTATAGTAGCTCGTCTTATAAAAGTGTTCATTGGCCATGTCTCCATAAAAAAGAATAACCAGATGAACCAATGAGCGCTTTATTTTTTTCCTGACACTTAATTACCCCCCATTTCTCTGCGACCAAGGATATATCATTTTCATGTGCAATTTTACGGTAAACGTACCGATAAGGCTGAAATGGATCGTGTAGAGGAGTGTTCATTTCCCTTACAATAATATTCCCAGACGATTTCTCCAAATAAACATATAAACCATGCCAGGATAAATTCTTTGCATAGTGGGTATTTGAATCATCGTTACGGCACCATTGTACAACCAGAAGATAATGACTTTCACGTACGGGTAACCAGCAAACCAAAATAATATACAGCATATAACAAAAGGCACAAACTAAAGCGAAAGTAAGTATTTTTTCCATGTAAAATAAAGTGCCATGCTCAGTCATGCCATTTTACCTCTGACTCAATGGCACCAAAAATATTGTACTCTCTGGCCAGACACTCCTGATGAAACCTCCCCATAAAAGTATCATTCACAGGAACGATACTACCTAAACGAACTCCAGAATTTGCGACACTAACATTCCAGTTATACCTGTCAAAAAACTTAAACTGAAATGTCAAATTATAACTACATAGTCTACTACCATTGCTCATTGTATTTTTATACTTATCTTCGGTAATTTGCACTCGACCTTTGCCCCAGTATTGATAACCTCCTATAGCATAAAACAAGTCTGGATCGCTAGAAATAAAATCATCAGTATTAACATGTGCAGAAGTAAACTCATGCTGACCTGGCGGCAATGTTTTACAAAAACTCTTTGCTGCATCCAATAATTGCACATAATTATCCCTTAACTGGGCTGATTTCCCCATCATATCAGTTAAGTTAATATGTATGTCTTCACCCGTATTTTGCAAATAGTGCAGTAAATTTTCTCGTGCAAAAGGATATCGATACTTTAAATATAAGCTCCCATCAATCAACCGCTCCAGGTAATATTTATAATAATAAAATTGATCTGAAAAATGCCCCGCGCTGCACCATTCACCACTTCCAACATCAATACTATATTCAGGTTCCTCTCTCCCAAATATATAAGCGTTCATAATGCCTCCTGAGAATGATTAACATGACAAGATTTTAACATTTATAATCTAGCGTATTCTGTTGGAAGACACTGGCAATGCCATAATTCAGAAAATATTTAGCTGTATTGGGTGAAACACAAAAAAACGGGCATGGAAGCCCGGAATGAATTTAGGTAGGCCCGGTAAGCGCGAGCGCCACCGGGCATTTATCACATCACACCAAATAGTTTCGGCAGGAACAGCGAAATCGCCGGAATGTATGTCACGAGCATCAGCACCAGGAACAGCACGAGGTAGAACGGCAGCATCGCTTTCACCACCTGCTCTATTTTCTGCTTACTCACCGCACTGGCCACAAACAGCACCGACCCTACCGGCGGCGTAATCAGGCCGATCCCTAAGTTCACCAGCATGATCATACCAAAATGGACCGGATCAATGCCGAGCGCGTTGGTCACCGGCAGCAGAACCGGCGTTAGGATCAGGATCAGCGGCGCCATATCCATTAGCGTACCGATCAGCAGCAACATGATGTTAATGCACATCAGAATGACGTATTTGTTGTCCGAGATGCTGGTGAAGGCTTCGGTGATACGCATCGGCAACTGCATATAGGTCATGACGGCGCCGAATGCAGCGGCAAAGCCTATCAGGATCATGACGATCGTGACCGTTTTCACCGTGCGGAACATCAGCTTCGGCAGCTCAGACCATTTATAGTCACGATAGATAAACATGGTGACAAAGAAGGCCCACAGGCAGGCAATTGCTGCAGACTCCGTTGCGGTAAAGATACCTGACAGGATACCGCCCATGATGATCACAACGGTCATCAGGCCCCACAGCGTATCGACGAAAATCTTCAGCGCCTGGCGAAACGGTACACGTTCTCCTTTTGGATAACCGCGCTTGTGCGCGAACGCCACACACATCACCATCAGGCTGAGGCTTAACAGCAGCCCCGGCAGGATCCCGGCGATGAACAGCGCGGCAATCGACACCGTGCCACCGGTTGCCAGCGAGTAGATAACCGAGTTATGGCTGGGCGGCGTAAGAATCGCCTGCACCGAACCGCTGGCCGTTACCGCTGCGGCAAAGTCACGCGGATAACCTTTTTTATCCATCTCCGGGATCATTACCGAACCGATGGACGCGGTATCCGCCACGGACGATCCGGAAATAGCGCCAAAAAAGGTTGATGCCACAATATTTACCAGCGACAGTCCGCCGCGGATAAAACCAACAAAAATATAGGCAAAGTTCACCAGTCGCCGCGCAATTCCCCCTTCGGCCATAATAGCCCCGGCCAGAATAAAGAATGGGATCGCCAGCAGCGAAAACTTATTCACCCCACTGGTCAGTTGGATCATTACCGCTTCCAGCGGAATATCTATGTACCAGGCCCCAATGATGGCGCTAATGCCAACTGCGTACGCTACCGGTACCCCAATCGCCAGCATAATGCCGAGCGTAAAGACGAGAATAAATGCATCCATCTGCTTTCCTTTCTGAAATGGGGGCGGTAACTAGCTGGTCGATCCCAGCATAACAACGGGACGTTGGTACTGCGGTCCACGGAAAATCTTTTCTGCGATAAACAGCAGCGTTATGGCAGAGCCAATTGGCAACGGAAGATAGTTTTGCCCGGCGCTTAAAAGCGGGAATTCCGCCACGGGCTGGTCCCACAGTTCAAGACAGAGATTGGTTCCGTACCAGAGGATAAACAGGCTTATCGCCACCAACATAACGTCTGCGATTACCGAGCAATAACGGCGGGAAGCATCCCCCAGACGGTCAGTCACCATGCTCACCGCGATATGCGAGCCTGCACGATAGCTCACCGCCGCGCCAATAAAGGTGAATGTCACCATACAGAGAATAGCGACGGGTTCAGGCCATGACAGGGCGTTATTCAGAACATAACGCGCGAATATGCCAATGGGGATAATGGCGACCATGACCAATAATGCGATACCGGCAATCCACATTGACACCCGATAAAGAAAATCCATTACCGATGAATAGCATTCACCCATAATTATCACCTCGAATTAATCAAAAGATTCAGGCGGAGGGTTGATATCCTCCACCTGATGAATTACTTCACATCCTGAATACGTTTGATCAAATCCTGGTGGTCTTTACCGTAATTATCCCGCACTGACTGCGTGGCTTTATAGAAATAGTCCGTATCAATATCGTGGAACTGAACGCCGTTGGCTTTCATGGTCTCCAGTGATTTCGCATTATAATCCTGCCAAAGTTTTCGTTGCTCTATCTGTGCTTCCTTGGCGAGTTTAATAATGAGATCCTGATCTTCTTTTTTCAACTTATCCCATTTAGCTTTCGAAAACAGAAAAAGCTCAGGAATAATAAAGTGTTTGCTCCAGGTATAGTTTTTCACGACCGGCAAATAGTTATGCGCAACAAACGTTGGCGGGTTATTTTCCGTGCCATCAATAACGCCGGTCTGCATGCCGCTAAATACTTCACTGACGCCCATGACAACGGAGTTAGCGCCCATCGCTTTCAGGGTATCCAGCGCTATTGGACTTCCTTGAACGCGGATTTTCATACCGTGTAAATCTTCCGGTTTCACCACCGGATTTTTGGTGATCAGGTTACGCGTGCCGGCATCCATCCAACCGAGAAACACCAGCCGCGATTTGGTATTGGCCGTCAGACGGTCGCCAATTTCCTGACCGATCATGCCATCGAGAACCTTATGCAGATGGTCCTCATCGCGGAAAATATATGGCAGGGTAAACACGTTAATTTCAGGGAGAATAGCGGCAACAGGCGTCATTGAGACACGAATAATATCGATAGCGCCTAATTGCGCCTGTTCAATCATCTGTTTTTCATCGCCTAACACGCCACCCGGAAAGGTTTTAATCTCCAGACGACCGTCGGTCGCAGCGCTAAGTTTTTCCCCCATATGTTTGACAGCAACAACGTTCGGGTAATCAGCCGGATGCACATCTGCGGCGCGAAAAGTTTGTGCCAGCGTTGCATGACTCGCCAGGAATACAGACGCGCCAATACACAGACTTAACAGGTTTTTTGTCAGTTTCATTTGTCCTTCTCCAGAAGTTCATAATATCCATTAACAGGAATAGCTTGCAGAGCAAATGACTGCCGGAATTAAAAACGGGCAGCGAGAAACTTTCTTAACGACGTTACCTGCGCAGACTAACTGGTGTAACAATTTATTTCGATGACTGCGTTCACAAAAAATCGCAGATGCTTAAAATTTTTAGCACACTGTTTCATTTTTGCAATGCAGATCGTTTTATTGATACAAAAACAACGCAAAGAAGGCGATTTGATACTAATAACACCCGTTAGCATTTCAATAAAAATAAAACACTAATATTTTGGGAGAATATCTTTCGAATGAAAAAGAGAAATGCAGGATGGTATTAACACCATCCTGCAGAGACGTTGAGGATTACTGCCAGCCGTAGCGACGGCTATAAAAACCTTTCACAAGCTGGGTTAATGTCATGTAACCCGCCAGAATCGCAATCAGCCATGGGAAGTAGCTCAGCGGCAGCGCCTGCAATTGCAGGTAGCTGGCCAGCGGCGAGAACGGTAATGCAATGCCCACCACCATTACCACCAGCGTCATCAGCATCAGCGGCCATGCGGCGCGGCTCTGGATGAACGGCACGCGACGGGTACGGATCATATGCACAATCAACGTTTGCGACAGCAGGCCCACCACGAACCAGCCAGACTGGAACAACGTCTGATGTTCAGGCGTATTGGCATGGAAGACGAACCACATCAGGCAAAAGGTCAGAATATCGAAGATCGAGCTGATCGGTCCAAAGAAGATCATAAAGCGGCCCAATTCGCTGGGATTCCAGCGCTGCGGCTTTTTGATCTGCTCTTCGTCGACGTTATCAAACGGAATCGCCACCTGGGATACATCGTACAGCAGGTTCTGAATCAGTAAGTGCAGCGGTAACATCGGCAAGAACGGTAAGAAGGCGCTCGCCACCAACACGCTAAACACGTTACCGAAGTTCGAACTGGCCGTCATTTTGATGTACTTCAGCATGTTAGAGAAGGTACGGCGTCCTTCGATCACCCCTTCTTCCAGCACCATCAGGCTCTTTTCCAGCAGGATGATATCCGCCGCTTCACGTGCAATATCTACCGCGCCGTCAACGGAGATACCAATGTCCGCCGCGCGCAGCGCCGGGGCATCGTTTATACCATCGCCCATAAAGCCGACCACATGGCCTTCGCGCTTGAGCAGCGTGACAATGCGCTCTTTGTGCATTGGCGTCAGACGGGCAAACAGCGTGGTGCGCTGAGCAAGCCGAGCCAGCTCATCATCGCTTAACCCTTCAATGCTGCTACCGATAACCACATCACCCGCATCCAGGCCCACTTCATGACACACTTTCGCCGCCACCAATTCGCTATCGCCAGTGAGGATTTTCACCGTAATACCGCTGGCTTTCAGCGCTTTAAGCGCAGGTGCGGTGGTCTCTTTCGGCGGATCGAGGAACGCAATATAGCCTTCGAGGATCAGATCTGATTCATCAATACGCTGATAATCACCTTCACGCGCTGGCAGGTATTTCGTCGCCACCGCCACCACGCGCAGCCCCTGGCGGTTCAGCGTGTCCGTGACGCGTTTCACCCGACGCAGCATGTTGTCATCTAACGGGACTATCTCACCGTTGTGACGCACCTGGGTACAGACGTTGAGGATCTCCTGTAGCGCCCCTTTACAGACCAGTTGGTGTACATCGGTTTCTTCTGCCACCACTACCGACATGCGGCGACGTTCAAAATCAAACGGGATCTCATCGATTTTCTGCCAGCGAGTCGAGAGCTGGCGGGCTGATTCTTCGTCCACGCCTTCCAGCACCGCCGTATCCAGCAGATTCTTCAGCCCGGTCTGATAATGGCTGTTCAGCCACGCAGAATGCAGGACATGTTCGCTGGGCTTTCCAGAGATATCCGTATGATTCTCAAGTACAATTTTATCCTGAGTCAGGGTGCCGGTTTTATCGGTGCACAGGATATCCATCGCGCCAAAGTTCTGGATAGCGTCGAGGTGTTTAACGATAACCTTTTGTTTTGACAGCTTCACCGCCCCACGCGCCAGCGTTGAGGTGACGATCATCGGCAGCATTTCCGGTGTCAGTCCCACCGCCACAGACAGGGCAAACAGCGCCGCTTCCCACCAGTCGCCTTTAGTGTAGCCGTTGATGATAAGCACGATGGGCGCCATCACCAGCATAAAGCGGATCAGCAGCATGCTGACGCGGCTGATCCCTTTCTGGAAGGCATTCTGCTCGCTTTCCTGCTCGCTGACGCGGCCTGCCAGTTGCCCGAACCAGGTATTGGCGCCGGTTGAAATCACAATGGCCTGCGCCGTGCCGCTCACTACGTTGGTGCCCATAAAGCACAGGGTATCGCATTCCAGCGGGTTGCTTTGCTGCGGATCGCGACTGGTTGCCACTTTCTCCACCGGCAGCGATTCACCGGTCAGCGAAGCCTGGGCCACGAACAGGTCACGAGCCTGCACCACGCGCAAATCGGCTGGGATCATATCCCCTGCCGCCAGCTTGATGACATCGCCGGGAACCAACTGGTCGATCGGCAGTTCAACCCAGCCGTTCTCCCCTTTCTCGTTGATAACGCGCAGCACCGTGGCGGTGTTGCTGACCATCGCTTTCAGCGCATCAGCCGCTTTGGTGGAACGCGCCTCTTGCACAAAATTCAGCAGCGTAGAGATGACGACCATCAGGGCGATGACCCCAGCGGCAAACAGATCTTCGGTGGCATAGGAAATCGCCCCAAGAATGGTCAGCAGTATATTAAACGGGTTGCGATAGCAGACCCACAGATGCACCCACCAGGGCGACGGCTTCTGCGCCGGCAACTGGTTCTCGCCATGTATTTCGCGGGCGTTTTCGACTTCTGCGGCGTTTAAGCCTTCCGGATGAGCGCCGAACGTTTTCCACAGCGCTTCTTCGTCCATCAGCGCCATTTTCAGGCAATGTTCGCTCAGCGATGGCGGGATCGGCGTGCTGGCAACGGTCTGAGCATTCGGCAATGGATCACGATGCACCAGACGATGCGGTAAATGGCGGTTTAGCCGGGCAAACAGCTGGCGGGTTATATTTTTGAACATAGGCAGTCCCTCTGCACCAGTATAAACAGGCGCAGTAAATCCTTCAGGCGTGGCAAAGCCTTGCCTGGTGGCAATATTAAAATCACAACAGGGACGTCAGAACGTCACTGTCTTACAGTTCCGGTAAGACAGTGAAAGACAAGCTTACCGGAAAGGGTTGTTTCTCCATCTCGGGAGAGGGGTGGGATCGGGATCCATATAGCCTCCGGTAAGTGAATGATTTGCGCTGCGGATTATACGCAGAAAACCATAAGGTTTGTGGCAATTATGGCGGTATGATAAACCATGGAAACTAAACCAAACATATACCAGACTTTGCCCATTGCACTGTGCTTGAGTAAAGTTATTCTCTATTTGGCATAACTTCACACGCAACATGGGAAAACAGGATGCAAAATCGGCTGACCATTAAAGACATCGCCCGCTTAAGCGGTGTGGGAAAATCAACCGTTTCCCGTGTGCTCAACAATGAAAGCGGCGTGAGTGAACGTACCCGCGAACGCGTTGAGGCGGTGATGAATCAGCACGGTTTTTCCCCTTCCCGCTCCGCACGCGCCATGCGCGGACAAAGCGACAAGGTGGTGGCGATTATCGTCACGCGTCTGGACTCGCTTTCGGAAAATCTCGCCGTGCAGACCATGTTGCCCGCCTTTTATGAACAGGGCTACGATCCGATCATGATGGAAAGCCAGTTCTCGCCCGGGCTGGTTGAAGAACATCTCGGCATGCTCAGACGCCGTAACATTGATGGCGTGGTGCTGTTCGGTTTTACCGGCATTACTGAAACCATGCTCGCCTCCTGGCAGGATTCTCTGGTGCTGCTGGCAAGAGATGCAAAAGGCTTTGCCTCCGTCTGCTATGACGATGAGGGTGCCATTCGTACCCTGATGCAGCGTTTATACGAACGCGAGCATCGCCATATTAGCTTTCTTGGTGTTCCGCATAGCGATGTGACCACTGGTAAACGCCGCCATGAGGCCTACCTGGCATTCTGTAAAAAACATAAACTGCATCCTGTGGCAGCGCTACCTGGTCTGGCCATGAAGCAGGGCTATGAACAGGCCGCCAACGTCATCACCCCGGAAACCACCGCCTTAGTCTGTGCGACGGATACCCTTGCCCTTGGCGTCAGCAAATACTTGCAGGAGCAGCGAATAGAGAACCTGCAGTTGGCAAGCGTGGGCAGCACGCCGCTGATGAAATTCCTCCATCCGGAAATTATCACCGTCGATCCAGGATACGCCGAAGCCGGGCGACAAGCGGCCTCGCAGCTGATCGAACAGATCAACGGCCGTAGCGAACCACGACAAATCGTTATTCCTTCCACCCTCTCCTGATCGCTTTCTGAGCATTAATTTGTGATCTTCGCTGCGTTTCGGGAACGTTCCCATTTTTAAAAATTCATCGAAGATATACTCTGGCGTCAACAACGAGAGAGTTGCCGAATGACGACGCAACAGCGTCTTTTCCGGTCTACGGGGAACACACACCATCATGAGCAAAATAAAACAAGCAGACATCGACCGGCTGATTGAGCTGGTTGGCGGGCGCGACAATATCGCTACGGTGAGTCACTGCATTACTCGCCTGCGTTTTGTCCTGAATCAGCCAGCGAACGCCAGGCCGAAAGAGATCGAATTGTTGCCAATGGTCAAAGGCTGCTTCACCAACGCCGGGCAATTTCAGGTGGTAATTGGCACCGAGGTGGGCGATTACTACAAAGCGCTGTTGGCGACCACCGGACAAGCCAGTGCCGACAAAGAGCAGGCAAAGAAAGCGGCGCGGCAGAACATGAAGTGGCACGAGCAGCTGATTTCTCACTTCGCGGAGATCTTCTTCCCGCTGCTGCCAGCGCTGATTAGCGGCGGCCTGATCTTAGGTTTCCGTAACGTGATCGGCGATCTGCCCATGAGTAACGGGCAGACGCTGGCGCAGATGCATCCTTCGCTGAAAACCCTCTATGACTTCCTGTGGCTGATTGGCGAAGCGATCTTCTTCTATTTGCCGGTCGGGATCTGTTGGTCGGCGGTGAAGAAAATGGGCGGTACGCCGATCCTCGGTATTGTGCTGGGCGTGACCCTGGTTTCTCCGCAACTGATGAACGCCTATTTGCTCGGTCAGCAGGTGCCGGACGTGTGGAACTTCGGCCTGTTCAGCATTGAGAAAGTGGGCTACCAGGCGCAGGTCATTCCGGCACTGTTGGCCGGGCTGGCGCTCGGGTTTATTGAAACACGCATGAAGCGCATCGTCCCGGATTACCTGTATCTGGTGATCGTCCCGGTGTGCTCGCTGATCCTTGCGGTATTCCTTGCGCACGCCTTTATCGGTCCATTTGGCCGCATGATTGGCGACGGTGTCGCGTTTGCGGTCCGTCATCTGCTGACCGGCAGTTTTGCTCCGATTGGCGCGGCGCTGTTCGGCTTCCTGTACGCCCCGCTGGTGATTACCGGCGTGCATCAGACCACGCTGGCTATCGATATGCAGATGATTCAGAGCATGGGCGGCACGCCGGTATGGCCACTGATCGCCCTGTCGAATATCGCTCAGGCCTCTGCGGTGGTCGGGATCATTATCTCCAGTCGCAAACACAACGAACGTGAAATCTCCGTTCCTGCCGCGATCTCCGCTTATCTCGGGGTAACCGAACCAGCGATGTATGGGATCAACCTGAAATACCGCTTCCCGATGCTGTGCGCGATGATCGGTTCCGGTCTCGCCGGACTGCTGTGCGGCCTGAACGGTGTGCTGGCGAACGGGATTGGCGTCGGCGGTTTGCCGGGCATCCTCTCCATCCAGCCGACTTACTGGCAGGTCTTTGGCATGGCGATGGTCATTGCGATTGTCATCCCAATGGTACTGACCTCATTCGTTTACCAGCGTAAACACCGTCTGGGCACATTACAGATTGTCTAACTTTTCTTCGGGGCGCAGTTGCGCCCCAGCGTATTTCCAGGAAACAACCATGAATATTCCCCACTGGTGGCAAAACGGCGTTATCTATCAGGTTTACCCCAAGAGTTTTCAGGACACCACCGGCAGCGGCACCGGAGATTTACGCGGCGTGACGCAGCGCCTCGACTATCTGCAAAAGCTGGGCGTTGATGCCATCTGGCTGACGCCGTTCTATATTTCGCCGCAGGTTGATAACGGTTACGACGTCGCAGACTACACGTCTGTCGATCCGGCCTACGGCACGCTGGAAGACTTTGACGAACTGGTGGTGCAGGCGAAAGCACGCGGCATCCGTATTATTCTCGACATGGTGTTTAACCACACCTCAACCCAGCACGCCTGGTTTCGTGAAGCGCTGGATAAAGACAGCCCGTATCGTCAGTTTTATCTCTGGCGCGACGGCACGCCAGACTGCCCGCCGAATAACTGGCGTTCCAAGTTTGGCGGCAACGCCTGGGGCTGGCACGCCGAAAGCGAGCAGTACTATCTGCACCTCTTTGCTCCGGAGCAAGCCGACCTGAATTGGGAAAACCCGGCGGTCCGCGCCGAGCTAAAAAAAGTCTGCGAGTTCTGGGCCGATCGCGGCGTGGACGGACTGCGCCTCGACGTGGTGAATCTTATCTCTAAAGACCAGGACTTCCCGAACGATCCCGACGGCGATGGACGGCGTTTTTATACCGACGGCCCACGCGCGCATGAATTTTTGCGTGAGATGAACCGCGATGTTTTTACCCCACGCAACCTGATGACGGTCGGCGAAATGTCATCCACCACGTTGGAACATTGCCAGCAGTACGCCGCACAAGATGGTAGCGAACTGTCGATGACCTTTAACTTCCACCACCTGAAAGTGGATTACCCCAACGGCGAGAAGTGGACGTTAGCAAAACCCGACTATATGGCGCTGAAAACCCTGTTCCGCCACTGGCAGCAGGGCATGCACAATCAGGCCTGGAACGCATTATTCTGGTGTAACCACGATCAGCCGCGCATCGTGTCGCGTTTTGGTGATGAAGGTAAATACCGCGTTCCGTCGGCCAAAATGCTGGCGATGGTGCTGCATGGCATGCAGGGCACCCCCTATATCTACCAGGGTGAAGAGATCGGTATGACCAACCCGCACTTCCGCCAGATTACCGATTATCGCGATGTGGAAAGCCATAACATGTTTGCCGAGTTGAACGGCCAGGGACGCGATGCGCAAGAACTGCTGGCGATCCTCGCCAGTAAATCACGCGATAACAGCCGCACGCCGATGCAATGGGATGCCAGCAAACACGCGGGCTTCACCCGCGGCGAGCCATGGATCAATCTGTGTGACAACGCGGCAGACATCAACGTGGCGGCTGCACTGAACGATACTGACTCGGTGTTCTACACCTATCAGAAGCTGATCGCATTGCGCAAAGCGGAGCCGGTTATCACCTGGGGCGACTACCAGGATCTGCTACCGGACAGCCCGCATCTGTGGTGCTATCAACGAGAGTGGCAAGGGCAGCGGCTGCTGGTCATTGCCAATCTGAGCGATACCTTCCAGAGCTGGCAGCCAGCCCAGACCGACGGAAACTGGCAGGTGCTGATGCACAACTATGCCGAGGTTGCCAGCCAACCTGGGGACATGACACTGCGTCCTTTTGAGGCCGTCTGGTGGTTGCAAAAATAGCTTGCAATTATGTTCAGGCCCGGTACGCATAGCGCTACCGGGCGTTGCTATATACGCTTAGCTTAGCTTCCTGTTTTTGTTGAATAATTAATCAGAATTTTCTGCCCACAATTTACAATCGCTGTACTGCCCGTCATCTGTACGCTCCGATTTTTACTTTGCGCTACATCAAATAAATCGTAAACATCCTTGATGCAAATCACTACATATAGAACTTAAAATGCACGCCGACCCAATATGTTGTATCAATCGACTACAATTGCTACAACTACAGTGCACCGTTTAACGGTGGAATTGTGGATAAAGTGGGTCAGGATTGCGGGAAGTCATTGGCCAGATAGATGAATAAAGCCATGGCCGCTTCTCCAACCTCTGTGGATAACCTGTTCTTATAAATATGGAGTGATCATGACACCGCATGTGATGAAACGAGATGGCTGTAAAGTGCCGTTTAAATCAGAGCGCATCAAAGAAGCCATTCTGCGTGCAGCTAAAGCAGCGGGAGTCGATGACGCAGATTACTGTGCCACCGTCGCAGAAGTCGTTAGTAGCCAGATGAATGAGCGCAGCCAGGTCGATATCAACGAGATCCAGACAGCGGTAGAAAACCAGCTGATGTCTGGTCCGTACAAACAACTCGCCCGTGCGTACATCGAATATCGCCACGACCGTGATATACAGCGTGAAAAACGTGGCCGTCTGAACCAGGAAATTCGTGGTCTGGTTGAGCAAACCAACTCTGCTCTGCTGAACGAAAACGCCAACAAAGACAGCAAAGTGATCCCGACCCAGCGCGACCTGCTGGCCGGTATCGTCGCCAAACACTATGCGCGTCAGCACCTGCTGCCGCGTGATGTCGTTCAGGCGCACGAGCGTGGTGATATTCACTATCACGATCTCGACTACTCTCCGTTCTTCCCAATGTTTAACTGCATGCTGATCGACCTGAAAGGTATGCTGACGCAGGGCTTTAAGATGGGTAACGCGGAGATTGAGCCGCCAAAATCCATCTCCACCGCAACCGCCGTCACCGCGCAAATTATCGCGCAGGTTGCCAGCCATATTTATGGCGGTACCACCATTAACCGTATTGACGAAGTTCTCGCACCATTCGTGACCGAGAGCTTTAATAAGCATCGCAAAACCGCTGAAGAGTGGCAGATCCCAGATGCCGACGGTTATGCGCATTCCCGTACCGAGAAAGAGTGCTACGACGCATTCCAGTCCCTTGAGTATGAAGTGAATACCCTGCATACCGCCAACGGTCAGACGCCGTTCGTTACCTTCGGTTTCGGCCTGGGAACCAGCTGGGAATCGCGTTTGATCCAGCAGTCCATTCTGCGTAACCGCATTGCCGGCCTGGGTAAAAATCGTAAAACCGCCGTGTTCCCGAAACTGGTGTTTGCGATTCGTGACGGTCTGAACCACAAGTTTGGCGATCCGAACTATGACATCAAGCAGCTGGCGCTGGAGTGCGCGAGCAAGCGTATGTATCCGGACATCCTGAACTACGATCAGGTGGTTAAAGTGACCGGCTCGTTCAAAACGCCGATGGGCTGCCGCAGTTTCCTGGGCGTATGGGAAAACGAGAACGGCGAACAGGTCCACGATGGCCGTAACAACCTCGGCGTTATCAGCCTTAACCTGCCGCGTATCGCGCTGGAAGCTCATGGCGATGAAGCCACCTTCTGGAAACTGCTCGACGACCGTCTGATCCTGGCGCGTAAAGCGCTGATGACCCGCATTGCGCGTCTGGAAGGCGTGAAGGCCCGCGTTGCACCGATCCTGTATATGGAAGGGGCCTGCGGCGTGCGTCTGAAAGCAGACGATGACGTGTCTGAAATCTTTAAAAACGGCCGCGCGTCGATTTCTCTGGGTTACATCGGCATTCACGAAACCATCAACGCGCTGTTTGGCGACAAACACTTGTACGACAGCGAGCAGCTTCGCGCTAAAGCTATCGCCATTGTGGAACGTCTGCGTCAGGCGGTCGATCAGTGGAAAGACGAAACCGGCTACGGCTTTAGTCTGTACAGTACGCCAAGTGAAAACCTGTGCGATCGTTTCTGCCGTCTGGATACCGCCGAGTTTGGCGTGGTGCCGGGTGTTACCGACAAAGGTTACTACACCAACAGCTTCCACCTCGACGTGGAGAAAAAGGTTAACCCGTACGACAAGATCGATTTTGAAGCGCCGTACCCGCCGCTGGCGAACGGAGGCTTCATTTGCTACGGCGAGTACCCGAACATTCAGCACAACCTGAAAGCACTGGAAGACGTCTGGGATTACAGCTATCAGCACGTGCCGTATTACGGGACCAACACGCCAATCGATGAATGCTACGAGTGCGGCTTTACCGGTGAGTTCGAGTGCACCAGCAAAGGCTTTACCTGCCCGAAATGTGGTAACCACGACGCCGCACGCGTGTCGGTCACCCGCCGCGTATGCGGTTATTTAGGCAGCCCGGACGCTCGTCCGTTTAACGCCGGTAAGCAGGAAGAAGTGAAGCGCCGCGTTAAGCATTTAGGTAATGGGCAGATAGGTTAATTTCCGTTTGCAAAGGCCGTAGGCCTGATAAGACGCAATCGCGTCGTCATCAGGCATCACAATGTTGCCGGATGCGGTGCAAGCACCTTATCCGGCCTACATGCTTTCTGGACACCCGCTATGCGCTACCATCAATACTATCCCGTCGATATCGTTAACGGCCCCGGCACTCGCTGCACCCTGTTTGTGTCGGGATGCGTGCATGAATGCCCTGGCTGCTATAACAAAAGCACCTGGCGACTCAATTCCGGCCAGCCGTTTACCAAAGAGATGGAAGACAAGATCATTGCCGATCTGAACGACACGCGAATCCCTCGCCAGGGTATTTCGCTGTCCGGCGGCGATCCGCTGCACCCGCAAAACGTGCCGGATATTCTAAAACTGGTACAGCGTATTCACGCGGAGTGTCCGGGAAAAGATATCTGGGTGTGGACCGGCTACAAGCTTGATGAACTCAACGCCGCACAAATGCAGGTGGTGGATCTCATCAACGTGCTGGTCGATGGTAAATTTGTGCAGGATCTTAAAGACCCAGCGCTGATCTGGCGCGGCAGCAGCAACCAGGTTGTACATCATTTGCGTTAATTTCCAGGCGGTAAATATTCTGTTTTCCGCCTCTCAAAAACGGCTCACACACTCCATCGCAACCGCTTTGAACTCGGTGAAATTGCGACACGCGCAGAGTCGCGTCATCGCGCGTTCGCGCAGGAAGGTGACGAAGATATCGTAGATAGCCATCGCCTCTTCGTATTCACTCTTGCTGATAGCGAGCAAGAAGATCACGTGGGCCGTTTCATCGCCCCAGGCGATACCCTGTGGGGCGAGGATGGTGTAGACCACCGTTTTCTTTGCCAGCAGACCAAGGGCGTGCGGCAAGGCAATGCTGTCACCCAGCATGGTGCTGACGATGGCCTCACGCTCAACCACCGAATCAAGAAACTCCGCGTCGACAAAACCTTCATCCTGCAACTGACGGCATAAGGTTTTGAACAACGTTTGTTGATCCATTGGCTCGTCAACCACACGAAAATGGGCGGCATCGAAGAATTTGTTCAACATCCACGGACGGGTTCTGTCGACCAGCACCAGTTTGCCAATCTGCTCCAGCTGATAATCGGTAGGGAACGGCGCAATCATCACCACCGGCTTATCTTTTTCACCGATCCGCGCGGTTGAGATGACAAAATCTTCGCTGATGCTTTCCCGCTGTTCGTAGTCGCGAAGCGTTACGGTATCGACGATCTCTATCTGCGGATACTTACGCGCCAGTACCGCTTCAATCATCCGCGCCATCGCATTTCCGGCATCGCATACCAGCAGAACCTTCGGCTGTCTCTGGTAACCGATGTTGTAACTACGCTCCAGCCCGACGCCAATATGCAGCACAAGGAAGCCAATCTCATTTTCACTGATGGTGTACGGCGTATATTTTCCCCATCCCGAGACGGCGGCCAGCGTCATGTCCCACGCCATGGGGTAGTGCTGTTTAATATTTTCCAGCAGCGGATTGGGGATCATTATCTGGTAACGCACCCGGGTGATCATCGTCTTAATATGCGTCAGCAGGTCAGCATGTAACTGTTTGTCATTCAACAGGTTGTAGTTGTACTGGCTGTTGATAAAACGCAGGATGTAATTAACCAACGCTTCATCATCATCCGCATTGATAGCACTGGGCGCGATCTCTTGTACCTGGCGGGCAGCAATATGCACCTGTAGCCAGTTTTCTTCGGAAACGGAAAGCGGTTTGTCTGCCAGGCGGTGCAATACCGCCGCGATTTCCCGCGTGGCCAGGCACACCGATTGATCGGCCTCTTCTGCGGCAAAATCCGGGAGTGGATACCCTTCGCTAATCCGCCGTACCGCCACCGCGCAGTACAAGCGTAAAAACAGCTCGCCCTCATCGGTCAGACGAATATGGAAACGGGCAAAAATGTCCTGCAAAACGGGTTGCAGTTGCTCAGGAAGCCCCGCATTCAGCGCTTCTTGCGTGACTAACGGGTGCTGCGGATCCTGCTGCGCCAGCGTCCACAGCAGATCGGTCAAACAGGCGCGGATCGCCATTTCACTGCCGAACAGCTTCATGCCGTGACGGGGACGCGTTTCCAGCGTCAGATGATAGCGTTGCAGATGCTCGCGCACCTCAGCCATATCGTTTTGCAGCGTCGCGCGACTGATAAACCATTCATCAGCCAAATCTTCAAGCTTCAGCGAGAAAGCCGACGTCAGAAAACGCACCACCAGCCAGTGTATCCGTTCCTGGCTGGTGCGTGGGATGCGCAGCAACGTATTGGGCTGCTGCGTTTGCAGGGTGTGAAAGCTTGCCGGGTCGTCAATTTTGAGCTGATAACCATTACCCCGACTGAGGACAAACTGTGCGCCGTACTGGGTGAGCAGCGCGTTTAGCGCGGTGATATCCGCCCGTACGGTGCGTGTGGAAACCGACAACCGCTGCGCCAGCTCGTCCTGTGGAAGCGCTTCGTTTTGCAACATGTCAAACAGCTGTGCTAAACGTTGGTTGGGGAATCGCACGTCAGTTTCCTCATCTGTCAGTTAGCCTACGCAGGCCCGGGTCATCGCCATCAGCTGGCGTACGTCGTCCGGACGAGTGTTACCACTCACCTTATCAATAATCGAACTATAGATGTGAGGAATGATTTTACCCACTCCGGCATCGAGGGCAATTTGCAGGATTTCAGTGAAATTATCCAGATCGATACCGCCGGTTGGCTCCAGCCAGAAGTCATGACGGGCGCAGGCCTGCGCGACCGCAATGTACTCGTCACGGCATTTCAGGCCGCCCATCGGGAAGTATTTAATTGAGCTACCGCCCATGTCTTTGAGCAGCGCAATCGCGGTTTCTACCGGCACAATACCGTCCGGCGTCTGGCTGCTCAACGGACCAGTGGAGATTTTCACCTTGCCCGGCGTGCCGGTTGGCGAGACCAGACCGTTGACCACTGTCTCCTGCTGGCCCAGCAGCGCGCGACTGGTGGCCACGCCGGTAAAGACCTGATTAACATGCTGGGGCTGCACCTGACGGGAGATTTCACTGACCATCGCCGACTGGTTAGGATCGCCCGCCCCCAGCCCCACGGAGAGCGCATTGTCGATAAGGGCCGCGTATTCACGCATATCCGCTACTGCGCTTGCGACATCCGGATAATTTTTTGACAACACGCCAACCAGCACGTGTCCTTCCGCCGCCGCGTAAATATCCCGGGCATTTTCTTTGGAGCCTGCCAGCACGTTCAGGCAGACGCGGTCGCGATAAAAGTTAGGGGTCAGTTTCATGCGTTTTTCTCCTGCGAAATCACTTCACCAATTCGACGGGCCACAATCTCCAGCTGCGCGCGATCGACACTGCGCACATCGGCTTCGATAATGCCTTCATTGGCTTTGTAACCACGGAAGTAAATCGCGTACTCCCCCTGTTTCAGCGCGTCGACCAGTTCCCCCGTGGCGATCCCGGTTACCGCTTCATCAAACTTAATTTCCGTGCGTGCGATGTCGCGCCCTGCACTATCCCACACCACGCGGGCGCTCACGCCGTTAAGCTGGTTCAAGGCATTAATGAACGGCGTCATTTTCTCGACCATCTCCACGCCGCTCTCTTTCTGCGCGTTCAAATACAGTTCGATGGCGCAGGTCAGTCCAAGAATTCCCTCTTTGCCCACCTTCATCGCCCGGCCAATTCCCGCCGTCTGGCGCTTCACCCACTCAACGTACTGGGTTTTACCTATCACCAGACCGCTGGTTGGTCCTTCTATCGCCTTGGCGCCACTATAAATCACCAGATCTGCACCAACCCGGTAATAGCACTGCAAATCCTCTTCCGCCGCCGCGTCCACAATCAGCGGTAGATTATGCGTACGCGCCACCACCGCAGCCTGCTCCACGCTGAGCATACTTTTCTGGACGCAGTGGTGAGATTTGATATACAGAATGGCCGCCGTACGCGGTGTAATGGCCGCCGCCAGCTGCGCCGCGGAACATTCGTTGGCATAACCGGCTTCCACTAACTTACCGCCGCCAAGCGCCACCATGGTGCCTACCGGAGCGCCAAAGTTGACGTTGTGACCTCTGGGCAGCACGATTTCGTTGTTCTCGATGGGCGTGACGTGCAGATTCTCCAGCAGCCAGTCGCTGTCTTTAACCAGTACGCCAGCCACCGATAGGGCGATCCCCGCCGAGGCGCAGGAGACAACGGTTGCCCCTTCCACTTCCAGCAATTTCGCGATGTAGTCGCCAGTTTTATTGACCAGATCTTTCATCTCGAAATAGTGGTTCATCCCCGCCATCGCCGCTTCAACCACTTCTGGTCGCGGCGTGGAAACGCCAAGCGCCGTCATGCGGCCTGAGGTATTAATCACCTGTTTTAAATCGTATTTCTCAAAAATCGAAGGCATGTTCCGCGCTCCCTTGTTCGGTCATATAGCCCTTGCCCGCACGTATTGCGGCAAGCGGCACCAGCAGTTGTTCAGCCTGCAGGCTGTCGTTTTCTGCATCTACCAGCACGGTTGGCTGGCGCTTAAGCGTAAAGAGGGTTAAATCGGCATCCAGACCGACCTGCAGCCGCCCCTTCTGTTTCAGGCGCAGACCATCGGCGGCATTGGCGGTAACGCATTCAATGACCTGCGGAAGCGACATCCCAATGGCGAGGAATTTCGACATCACATTCGCCAGGGAATGTACCGGGCCGCTGATACGGTTGCGGCAATAAATATCGGAGCTGATGGTGTGCGGCAAAATGCCCTGGCCGATAGCGCGTTTTGCCACCGCAAAGCTCAGGCTGGCGGTGCCATGCCCAACGTCCAGACGCACGCCGCGTGAAATCGCCCGCGTCACTAACGCCCGCAGCTCGCCTTGCGGCGTCAGAATGCGATTCGGCTTACCGTTGTAGCAGTGGGTAATAATGTCGCCCGCGCTCAGGCGCTCGGCGATATCATCGAGATTCGGCGGGTTGTTGCCGATATGCACCATCAGCGGCAGGTCGCCGTTCTGTGCTTGCATCGCTTTGGCGCGATCCAGCGGCGTGATGCCATTTTCACCGACTACGCTGCTGCTCATGCGCGCCTTCAAACCGACGATAAAATCAGGGTGGCGTTTCACCGCCTCTCGCACCGCATCAGCGTCAATATTGGCCATGTTGGCCAGCTCGTTCTGGGCGATAAGCCCTACGCGGGAGATGTTCAGCAACGCATACACTTCGGTCGCAGCTTCCCGGGTCAGGGTGTAAAAATCGTCGATGTCATCCGCCCCGGTGCTGCCCGCATCCACCACGGTAGTGACGCCGGTCGCAATACCGACGCTATCCGGCTGGTCGTGATAAATCGGGGATTTCGGGTAGCAATGAACGTGGGAGTCAATCCAGCCTGCGCTGACGTAGCACTCACCGCCCAGCTCGATGGTTTTCAGCGCCGGACCATCAACGTCACCCAACGCCGCGATCTTGCCGTCTTTGAGCGCAATATCGCTCACCGTATCGTCAACGAGGCGCGCACGGCGCAGGAGTAAATCAAACATGTCTCTCTCTCCTGTTGAAATGGGGGCGGTCGTGTAGGCCTGATAAGGCGCAGCCGCCATCAGGCCTACAACGACACACCATCAGCTAATAGCAATCGGGAAGATGGACCCGAGGATCATTGCGCCGAGGATCGCCCCGCCGGTAATCGGTTTTTGCCACAGATAAAACAGCAGCGCGCCCGCCAGAGAACCGATTCCGATAGGAATAGAAGCCGTCATCGCGCTAAGGATAATCAACGGTCCGAGGAAGCGGCCGGAGGCGTTACCGGCCCCCATCATGACGTCCGCACCGTAGGTTGAGTCGCTCTGGTTGATGGTGAACTTACGCGCCAGGATGATGATGTAGCCAATCGCTAGACCAATCACCAGACCGGTGACCAGCGAGGCGGCGAAGTTGGCGACCGGGAAGATAATGCCCGCGCCCAGCAGCAGCGCCGGAACACCTAACCCAACCCCGGTTTGAATCGCCCCGCCGATATCCAAAATCCCCACCAGCGAACCTTCAATGATGCGGGCAAACAGGAAGCTTGCGCCAAATGCCGCCACCGCTCCGTAGGAGCCGGTATCCATTCCCGCCTTCAGCATCGCCACAAAAGCCACTTCGTTAAATGCGCCAATACCGTACAGGTAGTACATGTGTGTTCCGGCAAATACGCCAGAGGAGAGCAGGCCCACGAAGATCGGGAACGACCAGTCAGCGAACCAAAAACCTTTATTCTGTTCCATGATGACCTCCGTTATTTGCCGCTGAGCGAGTTGTGGATAAGTTCGAGCCAGTTAGGCACGGTCAGATGGAAGGATTCGATCATCTTCATGTCGAAACCGCGGAAGAAGCCGCTCAGGACAAACAGCGCGACGATAGCTACCATCATCACTTTCGTGACGTGGTTCCAGCCGCTCTCTTCAACACCTTTGCCGATCAGAATGCCGAGCACCAGACCCGGAACGGCGTTGCCCATAATCAGCTGCGCCGCGCCGCCAAAAACGGTGGCCCAGAAGCCGGATTTCTTACCAGCGTCGATCGCCGCCAGCCAGAAGATTACTGGCATCACGGTGTTAACCAGCAGGTTAGCCGCGGGCACCAGCACCTTGACGGCGGTAACCTGCAACGCTTCCGGTACGGATGATGCGGTGAGGTTCAGGAAGGTCACCACGATCATCCCGATAACGCCGCAGGCAATTGCCATGCGTTTGGGGTCGTGCAGCGTTTCACCGACGTTGCGATTTTTAATCATCAGCGCGGCGGCGCCCCAGTTAGGGATGATGCGATGGTCGACGTCCTGCGTGAACGCCCCCGCCGCAACGGAGGAAGCCCAGGCATTAAAGAAGAAGCCCAGGCCGAACGAGAAGTGAGAAGCTGGATCTCCTTCGCAGGAATTCAGTTCTCCCAGAGTACGAAACGCGCCCATCCCTTGAGTGGTAGGCGCATGAAACATGCGTGCAGCCCCAGCGCCGACACCAACGCCAACGAGGCCGCCGATGATGAGCGATTTTATTAATATTATCAGGAACATAATTATGCCTTTTAATAGAAAATCAGCGTTGCGTAACGAAATCCACCTTGTCGAGATTGATGGCAGTCACGTTGACGGTCACGTCCAGCTCCACGCTGAAGGTGTGTCTTTCCCGGCGCAAAAAGAGGAATAGAAACGCCTCTTTGCGCACCGATTCACGCGCTTGAACAACCTGCACATCCTGTGGCTCAATACGCAGTAAGATATGCGGCGACGCTTTCATCACCGCCGCCTGAACGTGGTTCAGGGCATCGGCAAAGGCGCGAGCTTTGGTCTCGCCCTTACCCGTGACTCTCACCGTGGTGGTGAATTGCTCTTTCATGCTTAAGCGCCGTGTTTCTTTTGCCACGCCTGCACCAGGCGCTCACCGAGCTCTTCTTTGTCCATAAAGCCGAATCCCAGTACGTTGCACCCTTCGTTGATGGCGGTTACCCCTTCATCGACCGAGCGCATGCCGTATTTCGCCTTGTAGCCGTATTTGGTCTGCGCGGTAATCGCACCCGCACCACCGCTGCCACAAAACGAGATACCAAAGGTGGCGTTTTCCGCTTTCATCACGTCACCCAGCTTCATATCTGCTGCAACGCCCGGCACCACAACGGCACGGCCACCCGCTTTCTCTACGCCTGCCGCCACTTTCTGGCCTTTACCCAGACGATCGCCAATCACTACGGTAATCTGTTCCATCTTTTGCTCCTTAAAGGTTGTCTTTCGCGACTTCGAAGTGCACCGACAGCAGCCAGGCCTCTTCCTCAGGAAGATTGCCAAACTCGGCGACCACGTCGCGGGCAAGCGCCATTGATTCGGCAGAAATTTCATCAAACAAGCTGGCATCGACTTCTGGTAAGGGTTCACCCGTTACCGAGCGGTGCGCCATGGCGCGAACATGCGACGTCAGCATCTGTTCCTGTACGGCGTTGGGAATAATGTTGCGTTCACGCAGCAAGGCATACACCTGCGCCAGCATGCGGTCGGCCAGTTCCACCGATTCCCCCATGTCATTCATTACAGCTCCGTTATTCACTCGTCTTACCCCGTTAATGTCTCTGAGGGTAAATTAGCGACGGAGGTTATAAGTTTGTAGCGAGTTGTTTTCCACTTCGAAGTGGAAAGGCGTGCAGCGATAGTGATCTGTGCCGCAAAAAGGGCTGGAACCACGATTTATCACTGGAAGAATGTGATTGAGATCGCAAGAGCGAGCAGCAAAATGGAAGGAAGTGCGAACAATGAATGGACGATAAAAATGAAAAAATGTGATGGGGATAGCGTTTACTTATGGGGCGTGCAGTAACGGGGTATTTTATCCGGCCTGCGGGTATGCAGGCCGGATAGCGTAGATTAACGGAACTTCTTGTGGTTTTCGTTGCGCGTGGTTTTCAACTCTTCCGCAACGGCTTTCGCCTCTTTGACTTTACCTTCGTTCGCCAGCTTCAACGCACCGTCAATCTGGCCGATCAGCGTGTCAAAGCCGTGGCGAAAATCCTTCATCTCCGGGCTGTCCGGGGATTTGTTTTCCAGCTTCGGCGGCGTTCCCTTTTGCGCGTCCAGCGCGGCTGCACGCATTTTGGTTAACGCATCTTTCAGTTCAGTCGCATTATCCGTTTTTTCGACGATTTTCAGGTTGTCGTTGAGGATCCCCATATCGTCTTCAAGATCGGCTGCAAACGCAGAAGAACCAAGAACCAGCGTTGAAGCTGCGACGATCGCTAACAGGTGTTTACGCATTGCTCACTTCCTTTTTTATTATTCAAAAATAAACAAACGCCAGATACCCTCAATAATTCACGCCACAGCTTGAAGTATGACGGATATTATTGCCCGGCGATCTTCATCTCCGGCAACAGGACCGAACCACACTGAATATTACTGCGCGTTTCAATATCGTTGCCGACGGTGACGATATTACGCCACATCTCTTTTAAGTTACCGGCGATGGTAATTTCACTCACCGGGTACTGAATTTCGCCGTTTTCGACCCAGAAGCCCGCCGCGCCGCGCGAGTAATCGCCGGTAATGCCGCTTACGCCCTGTCCCATCAGCTCGGTAACCACAAGACCTGTGCCCATCTCTTTAAGCAACTGCTCGAAGCTTAGACCCTGTCCCGGAATTCGCCAGTTGTGGATCCCGCCTGCATGACCGGTGCTCTTCAGCCCCAGCTTACGTGCGGAATAGTTGGTCAGCAGCCACTGAGTCAGCACGCCGTCTTTAATAATGTCGCGGCGTTCGGTCCGTACGCCTTCGCTGTCGAACGGCGACGACGCCAGCCCTTTCAGCAGGTGCGGATGTTCTTCAATGGTCAGCCATTCCGGCAGAATTTGCTTGCCCAGCGAGTCGAGCAGGAAGGTGGATTTGCGGTACACCGAGCCACCAGCAATTGCGCCAACCAGGTGTCCGAACAGTCCGGTCGCCACTTCATTGGCGAAAATCACTGGTGCTTTCATGGTGGAAAGTTTACGCGGAGACAGGCGAGATAAGGTACGGCGAGCACAGTCAGCCCCCACCCACTCCGGCGTTTGCAGATCGCCCATCGCCCGGCCAATGGTGTAGGCGTAATCACGCTCCATATCGCCATTTTCTTCTGCGATTACGCAGCTGGAAAGGGAATGGCGCGTGGAGCAGTAGCCCTGCAGCATACCGTGGCTGTTGCCAAATACTTTGATGCCATAGTGGCTGTTAAAGCTGCCACCTTCGGTGTTGGTGATACGCTTATCGGCCTGCAACGCCGCCTGTTCAGCTCGGGCAGCCAGTTCGATAGCTTCGTCAGGGGAAACTTCCGCCGGGTGGAACAGGTCCAGATCGGGCGCATCAAAGGCCAGCAGTTCTTTATCTGCCACACCCGCACACGGGTCCGGCGAAGTGTAACGTGCAATGTCCAGCGCGGCCTGCACGGTGCGTGCAATCGCCTGCGGGCTTAAATCGGTGGACGATGCGCTGCCTTTACGGTTTTGATGGTAAACCGTAATCCCCAGTGCACCATCGCTATTGAATTCGACGTTCTCCACTTCACCATAACGGGTGCTGACGCTAATACCCGTGGTCTTGCTCACAGCGACTTCCGCGCCATCCGACTTACCTGACGCTAATTCCAGTGCCGTCGAGACTGCTTCTTCCAGAATCTTACGCTGCGCTTCAACTTGTGAGATTACTTTCATCGCAAATGCCATAATGTAGAGAGAGTTTCTCTGAAGTCTAACAGAGAACCGTTTTTCAGTGCGCATCTTAACTGGTAACATTAGCCTCTTTTTTTTAAGGAGCCTGACATGACTAAGCAGCCCGAAGACTGGCTCGACGACGTTCCCGGTGATGACATCGAAGACGAAGACGATGAAATTATCTGGGTCAGTAAAAGTGAAATAAAACGTGACGCCGAGGAGTTAAAACACCTTGGTGTGGAACTGGTTAAACTGGGGAAAAACGCGCTGGACAAAATCCCGCTCGATGCGGATTTACGTGCCGCGATTGAGCTGGCCCAGCGTATTAAGATGGAAGGTCGCCGTCGTCAGCTGCAGCTGATTGGCAAAATGTTGCGCCAGCGCGATGTTGATCCTATCCGTCAGGCGCTGGACAAGCTGAAAAACCGTCACAACCAACAGGTCGTTGTCTTCCATAAGCTGGAGCAACTGCGTGACCGTATGGTTGACGGTAGCGATGAAGCTATCGAAGAAGTGATGAACCTGTGGCCTGACGCCGATCGTCAGCAACTGCGTTCGCTGGTGCGTAACGCCAGGAAAGAAAAAGCGGGCAACAAGCCGCCAAAATCTTCCCGCCAGATCTTCCAGTATCTGCGCGAACTGGCGGAAAACGAAGAGTAATTCTTCGGCTATGACTCTTATAAGGGTAATAAATTACCCTTATAAGACATTTATATTATCAATATAATAATCAACACTATTCTTTCTAGCTATTTTTAATAGTACTCAAATATTGTTGCAGTCAGCACCCGAAAGTGATTGAATCTAAATTCTGAACGGAAGCGCTTCGGATAATATTTATATTCACAAGGATTATAAAATGGAGAAAAAATCAATTAATGAAAAATGGCGAGAACGTTTTGACTTTCTGAGCACACATGGATTACCAGGAACATCATCTTATAAAAAAATTTATAGAACAATGAAGTTTGGACAGAGGATAAGTATAGGAGCCAACTTATATGCTTTTTTCTTCGGTTTCGTCTACTTCTGCGTCCTGGGCTTATGGAAAAAGGGACTGGTATTATTTTTGGGCGTAGCGGCCATACAGGCCGCACTGATCGCAATAGAAACTGTGGCAGATATTGATATGAATGCCTTTGCCAAAGTCATAAATATTGGATACTCCTGTGTATGCTCTTATTTAGTCAATACTGCCTACTACCTGCGCATGGTGAAAGGTGTTGAAAGTTGGAATCCGTTCCAAGGGTTAACCCGAAAAAGCGCAGAAGCGGTGTCGAACCTGCCATCACGTCAGTATTAATCTCACAGGGAGCATATTTGGCTCCCTGCTATTATTAAAAAGCAAATAATAATGTAGTAGATATGTACATCGCAGCTGATAAGCAGGTGATAATGAATGCACAAAACGCCTTTAAACGATAATTTGACGATATCATTCCGGCAATACTCATCGAAAAACCAATAACAAAAAAGAGTATTCCAACCATGACGAAAAATATCGCCATACCATCACCATCATCAATACCTGCGGTTATGAGATACAAGAAAAAGCAAATTGCAAGAATTAACCCAATGAAACTTACCCATAGAGAAACCGTTACTATCTCTCTGTTACCATCGCATGAAGAGACTATACTCGCTATCATATTAATGAGACTGATCCTTGTATTGAATATTAAAATAACGTTTTCAATATGCAGAAAAATTATATTTATTGCAATGACCTATCAGAACAGGAAAAAGAAAGCTGACGACATTAGTTTTCTTTTTTATTTAGAGAAACAAAGTTTAGCGAAACGAGCTTGCCGGGTGGCGGTGCAAATACCTTATCCGGCCTACGATCCGTTGTAGGCCCGGTAAGCGTAGCGCCACCGGGCATTTTTTACTCTTCTTCCGCCTGAGCTTTCTTCGCCAGACCATCCAGCAGTTTTTGATGAATGCCGCCAAACCCGCCGTTGCTCATCACCAGAATGTGATCGCCAGGCTGTGCGGTTTTCACCACCATATCTGCCAGTGCATCCACATCGCCGCTCCAGTGTGCCGGCTGAACGCAGGCTTCAGCGACTTCTGCTACCTGCCACGGAATGTGCGGGGGTTGCAGCAGGAACACTTCGTCTGCACGCCCTAACGACGGCGCCAGGTCATCTTTGCACAGGCCCATTTTCATGGTGTTCGAGCGAGGTTCCAGCACAGCGATGATGCGCGCCGTGCCGCCCACTTTACCGCGCAGTGCCGCAAGCGTTGCCAGAATGGCCGTCGGGTGATGGGCAAAATCGTCATACACCGTCACGCCATTGGCTTCACCGCGCAGCTCAAGACGACGACGGGCGTTGATGAACGAGCCCAATGCATTGGCCGCATCCGCAGGTACGACGCCAACATGACGCGCGGCTGCAATCGCCATCAGGCCGTTGTGCATGTTGTGTTCGCCGACCAGGCCCCACTTCACTTCGCCGACTTTTTCACCGTCCAGCCACACTTCCCACTCGGAAGCATCGGTGGTCAGTTTTTTCGCCTGCCAGTGACCTTGTTCGCCCACCAGCTCTTGTTCGCTCCAGCAGCCCATCGCCATCGTCTGTTTCAGATTGATGTCGTTTTCCGGGTAGATGATGCGTCCCTGGCCCGGCACGATACGCACCAGATGGTGGAACTGTTTCTGAATAGCTTTCAGATCGTCAAAGATATCCGCGTGATCGAACTCAAGGTTATTGAGGATCAGCGTGCGCGGGCAGTAATGCACGAATTTAGAACGCTTGTCGAAGAACGCACAGTCGTACTCATCCGCTTCAATCACGAAGAAGTCGCTCTCGCCGAGGCGTGCGGAAACCTCAAAGTTGCCCGGAACGCCGCCAATCACAAAGCCAGGTTTATAGCCGCAGGCTTCGAGGATCCAGGTCGCCATCCCGGCGGTGGTGGTTTTGCCGTGCGTACCCGCAACCGCCAGTACCCAGCGATCGCGCAAGACAAAGTCATGCAGCCACTGCGGGCCAGACATGTACGGAATGTTCTTTTCCAGCACCGCTTCCACGCACGGATTACCACGGGTCATGGCATTGCCGATGATCACCAGGTCCGGCTGTGGGTCGAGCTGGCTGGCATCATAACCCTGAATCAGATCAATGCCTTGCTTCTCAAGTAAGGTACTCATCGGCGGATACACATTGGCGTCCGAACCGGTTACTTCATGACCGAGCGAGCGCGCCAGCATCGCCAGACCGCCCATGAAAGTGCCACAAATTCCCAAAATATGAATGCGCATACGTCACTATCCTTTTTTAATCTGGGGGCCATTTTACGCACATGTCCGGCAAGTGAGAAACGCATTTCAGGATATTCCGCAGTTTGCTGGCGCGATTCACCTAAGCGCAGCAATGGAAATATTTGTTAATATTGTTGCGGTCGCTTTACTCCACATAAATTGCAGGGAAAGTGTTATGAAAACGTTAGGTGAATTTATTGTCGAAAAGCAGCACGAGTTTTCTCATGCTACCGGTGAGCTCACTGCTTTGTTGTCGGCAATAAAGCTGGGCGCCAAGATCATCCACCGCGATATCAATAAGGCCGGTCTGGTCGATATCCTGGGTGCCAGCGGTGCTGAGAACGTGCAGGGAGAGGTTCAGCAAAAACTCGATCTGTTCGCAAACGAAAAACTGAAAGCAGCACTGAAGGCGCGCGACATTGTGGCGGGCATTGCCTCAGAAGAAGAAGATGAAATCGTCGTCTTTGAAGGCTGTGAACACGCTAAATACGTTGTGCTAATGGATCCGCTGGATGGCTCATCCAACATCGATGTTAACGTCTCTGTCGGTACAATTTTCTCTATTTACCGCCGCGTAACCCCAGTCGGTACACCGGTCACGGAAGAGGATTTCCTGCAGCCGGGCAACAAGCAGGTTGCTGCAGGTTACGTGGTTTATGGTTCTTCCACCATGTTGGTGTATACCACCGGCTGTGGCGTACACGCCTTCACCTACGATCCTTCTCTGGGCGTATTCTGCCTCAGCCAGGAACGTATGCGCTTCCCGGCGAAAGGCAGCACGTACTCCATTAACGAAGGCAACTACATCAAATTCCCGAACGGCGTGAAGAAGTACATTAAATTCTGCCAGGAAGAAGATAAGCCAACCCAGCGCCCGTATACCTCGCGCTACATTGGCTCTCTGGTTGCGGATTTCCATCGCAATCTGCTGAAAGGCGGGATCTACCTGTACCCAAGCACCGCCAGCCACCCGCAAGGGAAGCTGCGTCTGCTGTACGAATGCAACCCGATGGCCTTCCTGGCCGAACAGGCGGGCGGCAAAGCCAGCGATGGTAAAGAACGCATTCTGGATATCACCCCAGAAAGCCTGCACCAGCGCCGCTCCTTCTTCGTGGGTAACGACCACATGGTTGAAGATGTAGAACGCTTTATCCGCGAGTTCCCGGACGCGTAAGTATTATTCATCGCACAGACGTAGGCCGGATAAAGGCGTTTACACCGCCATCCGGCCTACAAAATCCATCGTCCGGTTACGCTTTCTGTAGCTTAAATACGGCCATGGCTTCGATTAGCGCTGAAGACTGTTCTTCCAGCGAGCGGGTGGCTGCTGAAGACTGCTGTACCAGCGCCGCATTTTGCTGCGCCGTTTCATCCATCTGAATCACCGCGATATTCACCTGCTCTATGCCGCGACTCTGTTCCTGGGACGCACTGGCAATTTCACGCATCAGTTTGGTCATGCGCATCACTTCATTGGCAATCTCATCCATGGTTTCGCCCGCCTGCTGCGCCAGCTCACTACCTTCCCCTACGTGGGTGTGTGAATCACTGATTAACGTGCGGATCTCTTTGGCCGCCTCGGCGCTGCGGCTGGCCAGATTACGCACTTCACCGGCGACAACCGCAAAGCCCCGCCCCTGCTCACCAGCTCGCGCCGCTTCAACGGAAGCATTGAGCGCCAGGATATTGGTCTGGAAAGCAATACCGTCGATTACGCTGAGTATGTCGGCGATTCGGCTGGAACTGCCGGAAATATCGCGCATTTTCTCGATCACATAGCACACCATTTCGCTGCCGCGATCGGCGGTATCCGACACCGATTTTGCCAGCTGGTGCGCCTGTTCCGCGTTCTGCGCATTCTGTTTCACCGTCGCCGTGAGTTCTTCCATGCTGGCGGCGGTCTGCTCCAGCGAAGTGGCTGTCGATTCAGTGCGTTGCGCCAGATGCTGGTTCCCGGCCGTCAGTTCACGACTGCCAATATCAATTTGCGAACTGGCATCGCGTACGCGCTGTACCGAGTCGCCCAGCGCATGGCGCATTTCATCCATTGCCGTGTTCAGGCGGTTAAATTCAGCGCTGGCCGACAACGCGGTAACCGGTGATAAATCCCCCGTTGCCAGACGTTCCAGTTGCTCAACCATGTTATCCAACGGTTTGAGAAACTTATTTCGCAGCATAAACCAAATGACCGCCAGCAATGCGATAGCAGCCAACATCGCAGAGCTCATAATACCGTGATAAATCAACGATGTAATGACACGGGTAGAAGCATATAGCCCCATACCACCGGTCAGTAACAGAAGGAACGTCAGCAAAGACAATAACACCAACAAACTTGATCGAATTGAAAGGGATTTTGGCATCGTTATATTTCCGGTTGTAGGGTTAAAACAGACCTGTACAGAACCTATCGACTACAACCGGAAAAAGTTTAGGTATTTAAATGTTTTGTGCAAAATCAGGATGTTACTTTGGTGTTGCCGCCGTACCCACTCGGGTCACCGGCGAGCTTTGACGATTTTCCCAAAGCACCGTCAGACCGCGTTGTAACGCTATAAATATAAACAATAAAATGCCAATCGCGATCTTCGTCCACCAGGAACTTAATGTGCCGTCAAAATTAATGTAGGTCTGGATCAGCCCCTGAATGGCGACGCCAAACAACGTCCCTAACACTGTACCGACCCCACCGCTGAGCAGCGTTCCGCCAATCACCACTGAGGCTATCGCATCCAGTTCGACGCCAACGCCCGCCAGCGCATAGCCCGCCTGGGTGTAAATGGAAAAGACAATGCCGGCAAGCGTCGCAAGCCCGGTAGACAGCATATAAATGCGGATGGTGGTGCTGCGAGTTGAGATGCCCATCAGGTTGGCAGAGGTGGCGTTGCCGCCAATCGCGTAAACCTGATTACCAAAGCGCGTACGGTGCGCCAGGAATATGCCGATGACGACAACCGCCAGCATCAGCAATCCCATCGCGCTCAGGCGACCACCGCCGGGAATTTTCCATGCCAGGCTTGAGAGCGTGTCATAAACCGGATGATTAATTGGGATAGATTCTTCAGAGACCAGATAGCTGACGCCGCGCAGGAAGAACATTCCCGCCAGGGTGATAATAAATGCCGGGATCTTCAGCGCATCAATCAGTAACCCCATAAACGCACCAAACGCGCAGCCCATCAGCAAAACCAATGGGAACGCCAGCAGCGGGGAAATGCCCCAAAAACCAATGGCCTTTGCCAGAAATACGCCGGTAAAGGCGATCACCGAGCCAACGGAAAGGTCGATCCCGCCAGAGAGGATCACGAAGGTCATGCCTACGGCAATGATGCCCAGAAAGGCGTTATCGGTCAGGATATTGCAAATGACCCGGGTGGAAGCAAAAGCGGGAAACTGCGTCAGGCAGTAGAGATAACCCAGCACAAACACGCCGAGGGTGATCATCAGCGGTAAATTACGTTTTATCATGACCACGCACTCCTTTTATCAGGCTGATAAAGCGTTGCGACTGCACGACCAGCACACACAACACCACCACGGCTTTGACCACCTGATTCAGTTCCGGCTGGAAGCCCGACAGCAAAATCCCGGTGTTCATGCCCTGAATAATCAACGCGCCTACCACCGACAGCAGCAGGTTAAAGCGCCCGCCCATCAGCGAGCCGCCGCCGATAACCACCGCCAGGATGGCATCCAGCTCCAGCCATAATCCGGCGTTATTGGCATCTGCCCCCCGGATATCCGCCGTGACGATAATGCCAGCGATAGCCGCACACAGGCCGCTCAGCACATAGGTGAGCATCACGATAATGCGGGTGTTCACCCCGGCGTTTTTTGCCGCACGAATGTTGATACCCACCGCTTCGATAAACATACCCAGCGCCGTTTTCCGCGTCAGCAGCCAGAACACCACCAGCGTGAGCAGTGCAATAATTACCGGCGTGGGGAATAGTAAAAGCGAGCCGCTGCCAAACCATGACAGTTCGGGCGAGTTAAAGGTGACGATCTGCCCGGAAGTGATAAGCTGCGCCACCCCGCGCCCGGCCACCATCAGGATTAGCGTGGCGACGAACGGTTGAATCTTGAGGATGGCCACCAGAATCCCGTTCCACAGCCCAGCCAGAATGCCGGAGCCTAAGGCGGCAAGCAGAACCACCGGCAGACTGTGCCCGGCCACCGTCATCGCCGCAGTAGTGGCGCCAGCAATAGCCATGACGGCCCCCACGGAAAGGTCGATGCCACCGGTAGCAATCACCAGCGTCATACCAATCGCCAACAGCGCCACGGGAGCGGCGCGGTTGAGAATATCAATCGGGCTACCGAACAGCCGACCATCCTGCAAAATCACCTGGTAGAAATGCGGGGCGACCAGGCTATCCACCAGCAGCACCAGCAGTAACGCCACCAGCTGTGGCATCCCCTTTGGCCAACGGAACCGCCGTTTAGGCGGATTGGATTGAGGGAGAGATTGAGGCATCACCATAGTCTCCTTAGGCCGCAATGGCGTTCATGATCGCCGGTACGGACAGTTCAGCCAGTGGGATCTCGGCCACCTGCTTGCGATCGCGCATAATAATGACCCGATCGGCATAGCCCACTAACTCTTCCAGTTCGGATGAAATGACCAGCAGCGCCAGACCATCCGCGCACAGCGTTTCGATCAGGCGGATGATCTCCGCATGCGCGCCGACGTCGATCCCACGCGTGGGTTCATCAAGGATCAGGAACTGCGGTTTGGTCAGTAACCAGCGCGAGAGCAATACTTTTTGCTGATTACCGCCGGAGAGAAATTCGATCGGCTGCTCAGCGTTGGGGGTACGAATACCAAGCTGGCGGATAAACCGCTCGGCAATCTCGTTTTGTTCTTTCCGTGGGATAGGCCGCAGCCAGCCGCGCTGTGCCTGCAATGCCAGAATGATGTTTTCCCGCACCGAAGCGGCGGCGATAATGCCATCCGTTTTGCGATCCTCCGGACAGAAACCGATCCCCAGACACGAAGCCTGATGCGGCGATCGCAAGGTCTGCGGTTTGCCTTTGATCAGCGCACTTCCGCTGTCGGCGGGTTTAATACCAAAGATCACCTCCGCCGTTTCCGTTCGCCCGGATCCCAGCAGTCCGGCGAGACCGACGATCTCACCGGGACGCACCTGTAGATCAAACGGCGCGATGGTGCCTTTTTTGCCAAAATCACTGAATGCCGCCACCGGTTTATCACTCAGCAAGGTGCGGCCCGCACGCTGTAGTGCATGGGTATCCAGTTCGCGGCCCAGCATCATTTTGACCAGTTCGATCTGAGGCAGCTCGCGGGTTTCACGGCAGCCAACGAAGCCGCCGTTACGCAGGACGGTAATGCGATCGCTGACCTGATAAACCTGATCGAGAAAGTGGGTGACGAAGATCAGACTGACGCCGCGATCGCGCAGATGTCGCATCAGACCAAACAGCATTTCAACTTCCTGGGTATCAAGGCTGGCAGTCGGCTCATCGAGGATCAGCACTTTCGCGGAGAGATCGATCGCCCGACAGATGGCGACGATTTGTTGCATCGCCACGGAAAAGCGGTTCAGCGGCTCGCGCACGTCGAGGGAAAAACCGTATGACGCCATCAGCTCCGTCGCGCGTTTTTCCATCTGTTTGCGCTGGAGCAGGCCAAAGCGCCGCGGTTCACGACCAATAAATAAGTTATCGGCAACCGACATATTGGGCAGCAGGTTCACTTCCTGGTACACGGTGCCAATCCCCAGTTGCTGGGCATGGGCGGTGTTTTTGGGGGAAATCGGTTGGCCTTCGAGCCAGATAGTGCCACGATCGGCATGGTAAACGCCGGTCAGCGCTTTGATGAGCGTCGATTTGCCGGCTCCGTTTTCTCCCAGCAGCGCCATAATTTCACCGCGACGCAAACTGAAATCCACGTTATCCAACGCTTTGACGCCGGGAAAGAATTTGCTTAATCCTTCGGTGCGGAGGATTTCCTGATGTTGGTCGGTGGTCATGGCATTCCTCCGGTACGAGGTCACGGCGTTTCGTAGGCCTGATAAGCGCAGCGCCATCAGGCAACAAATGCCGGATGGCGGCGTAACGCCTTATCCGGCCTACGGAAGACCGACAGAAAAACTAGTAGCCCATGTTTTTCTTCTTCTCTAACTCTTCTTTCGCCGTATCCGGCAGATAGAGGATCGACTTGGTAATGGTCAGCTTCTCAGGCATCGTGCCGTCTTTTTTGAATTTCTCCAGCGCGTCGAATGCCGGGCCGGCCATATTCGGCGTCAGTTCGACGCTAGCGTTGGCTTCGCCGTCAATCATCGCTTTGTAGATATCCGGTACGCCATCGATAGAACCGGTGAGAATATCTTTGCCAGGTTTCAGGCCCGCTTCTTTGATCGCCTGAATCGCACCGATCACCATGTCATCGTTGTGGGCGTAAACCATACAGATGTTCTTGCCGTTGTTTTCCGCTTTGATAAAGCTCTCCATCACTTCTTTCCCTTTACTGCGGGTGAAGTCACCGGACTGAGAGCGAATAATTTTGATGTTTGGCGCACTGGCAATGGCTTCAGCAAAGCCTTTCTTACGATCGATCGCCACGCTGGCCCCAACGGTCCCTTGCAGCTCAACGACGTTACACGGCTTGCCGTCCACTTGTTTAATCAGCCAGTCGCCGATCAATTTACCTTCCAACACGTTGTCGGCGGTGACGGTGGTCATATAGAGAGATTTGTCTTTTACATCGATGGAACGATCGAGCAAAAAGACCGGAATGTCGGCATCTTTAGCTTCTTTTAAAACCGGCTCCCAACCCGTTGCCACGACTGGCGCAATAAAGATGGCGTCGACGCCCTGCGCAACAAATGAGCGGACTGCTTTAATCTGGTTTTCCTGCTTTTGCTGGCCATCAGCGATTTTCAGCGTAATTCCCCGCTTTTCGGCCTCGCTTTTCGCGACGTTGGTTTCTGCGGCGCGCCAGCCGGATTCAGAGCCAACCTGCGAAAATCCTACGGTTAAAGGGGCTGCCATTGCCATAGACGACATGGCTGCCGAAACTGCTGTGACTAAAAGTAAGCGCTTCCACATAAGTGCGTCCTCGTAGGGTGATTATTGTTGGTTAATTAACCGTTGCGAAAAAACTATAGACAATTGAGCATGTAACGGATTGCGTTACATCACACTTCAAAAAAGTAAATAAAACGTTAATCACAACTTTGTAATCGCTTTCATCTCACTATGAAAAATGCGGCTAAAGATATGGATTTTTCTGTCACTAGAGAGAGGTAAAAAGAAGAAAATGCACGCAGAGAAAGCGAAAACAAGCGGAGACATTCCGCGCGAGTTGGCTATAATACCCGCCACTTGTTTGCCATAGCTTATTTAAAGGAAACAGACATGAGCTTACTCAACGTCCCTGCCGGTAAAGACCTGCCGGAAGATATCTACGTTGTTATCGAGATCCCTGCGAACGCAGATCCGATCAAATACGAAGTTGACAAAGAGAGCGGCGCCCTGTTCGTTGACCGCTTCATGTCCACCGCGATGTTCTATCCGTGCAACTACGGTTACATCAACCACACCCTGTCTCTGGATGGTGACCCGGTAGACGTTCTGGTCCCGACTCCGTACCCGCTGGAGCCAGGTTCAGTGATCCGCTGCCGTCCGGTTGGCGTACTGAAAATGACCGACGAATCCGGTGAAGATGCGAAACTGGTTGCTGTACCGCACACCAAGCTGAGCAAAGAATACGATCACATCAAAGATGTGACCGATCTGCCGGAACTGCTGAAAGCGCAGATCACCCACTTCTTCGAACACTACAAAGATCTCGAAGCGGGCAAATGGGTGAAAGTTGACGGTTGGGACAACGCTGAAGCTGCTAAAGCTGAAATCGTTGCTTCCTTCGAGCGCGCGAAGAAGTAAGTTCGCGTTAGCTTAAAGCCCTGAACGCCAGCCCCTGGTTAGTAAGGGTTTTTTAATTTCTACTTTCTTTTCCCCCTCCCCTTCGCTGTTTTCTTTTGACCTACCAGATTGGGTAGTCACATTTCATTTATGTTAATTGCGAATGAGATTAGATCTCATTATCATTCTCGGCATGTAAATAAATGTGAATAAAAGTCAATGAACCTCCACAATGTGAAGTCCCTGAAACGCTATTCCTGCGTGGCTCTCGCCATAGCACTGTTATTTACCAGCCTGTCCAGCGTGGCACAGACGCTACCTGAGAAAGATTTTCTGACCCGCGACGTTGGCAACGGCGTGTATGAACTGGCGGTTGATAGCCAGCAGAATGCGCTTTTTGCTGCCTCGTCGCCGTCGTTTGATAAAGATAAAACCAGCGGGCTTATCTATAAACTCGATCTGGAGAAACTCACCACGACTGAAGTTATCGAAACCAGCCGTCGTGCCTTTGCCACTGCCCTGGATGAAGAAAATCAGGTGCTGTACGTGGGTAACACGCTGGAGGGTTCCGTCACGCTCATTGATACCCGCAGCGGTAAAGAGCTGGCGATACTGCAACTGAGCGAAGCCAAAAACCCGAAAGAAATTGTCCATACCCGCGAAATGGTGCTCGATAAACAGCATCACCGCCTGTACGTTTCCGGCGTGGCTGAAAAAGGCATTGTCTGGGTGGTGGATACGCAAAAGCGCGAGAAAATCGCTACCCTTGAAAACATGGGCCAGTATCCGACCGGCATGGCCGTCGATGCAAATAAGAACCGCCTGTATGTCGTAAATGGCCGCAACGAACTTATTACACTGGATACCACCAACCATCAAATTATTAGCCGCTTTAGCATTGAGCCAGGCAAAAAACATTTTTTCCTGAATATTGCTTTGGATGCAAAAAATAATCGCGCATTCCTGACCGATCCTGATTTAGCGGATGTACTGGTTGTTGATATTAATACCGGTAAGGTTATTGCCCCCATTAAGGTTATCAACTCGCTGGCGGTGATATATAACGAAAAACGCCAGGAAGTGTATATCACCCACCGAAATGCAAAACGCATCAGCATTGTGGACAGCAAGACTTATCAGGTAAAACAAAGCATTGAAACCAATGCGTTACCTAACAGCCTGGCGCTCTCGTCTGATGCCAACACCCTGTATGTCAGCGTCAAACAGCCGGAAAAAATGGCAGGTGTGAAGCCCGACTACGTGCTGAAAATCGACCTCTCCAAATATTAATAATTAAAAACGCTTCTGACACCTTGCAGCTTTTCTGGGCTGCAAGGTGATGCTTTTATTTTTTACTTTTCAGGTGTCTATATTATGAAAACGCGTCAACTTATTACGCTGACAGGGATCGTTGCATTCTCAGGCGGTGTTATTTTCCCCACTCAGGCAGAAGAACTCACCGAAACCTCACGCAATAGCGAAGATGAAATGGTGATCACCGCATCCGGGTTCTCGCAGCAAAAGCGCGAAGCGCCAGCCACCATTTCCGTTATCGATCGTAAAACGCTGGATATTCAGCCGGACCGTAGCATTGGTGAAGCGATTAAAAACCTTCCTGGCGTCTCGGTCACTAACAGCAGCGGCATGAACGCTGGCAGCATTATGATCCGCGGCATGGACCCGTCCTATACCGCGTTTATGGTCAACAGCGTCAAACAAAATACCGGTGAATCTCGCCCTTACGGGCATGACATCGGTACTGAAGCCAACTTCTTACCGCCGATGGAGGCCATTGAGCGTATCGAAGTTATCCGCGGGCCCATGTCCTCGCTGTACGGCTCAGATGCCATCGGCGGTGTGGTCAACGTGATTACCAAAAAACCGTACGGCGCAAAAGAGTGGACGACGGCAATTGCCGCCAATACCTGGCTTCAGGAGCACCAGTATTTGGGTAATACCAGCCAGATGAACTTGTTTACCATGGGACCGATTGTGCCCGATGTTCTCGGCCTTAGCGTAGCGGCCGACTGGCTCGACCGTCGCGATGACGATCGCAATAACTATTTCGGCAAACACAACCGTAAATCCGTTGATATGACGCTGGGCCTGGCCGCTAGCGAAAATAACCTGTTCGACCTCAATGTGGTCACCGGTGAGCAGGAGAAAAACCGTACCCAGAAGCGCGGCGCGCCGTGGTCATGGCTGTTCGATCGTAACGCCGCCACCCTAACGCATACCGGCTGGTATGCCGACGACACCATCGCAACGACCAACTACATAAACTATGAAAAAGGCCGTTCGAAGTACGTTTATGACAGCCAGTCGCCGCAGTATGTGCAGATGGAGAACTACGTCGCCAATTCGCAAACCACCTTCACGCTCGACAACCATAAACTGACCGTTGGGGCGAATTTCACCCGCGAAGAGCTGAATGACCGCTTCGATGTGGCCAACAAAACGCTGCCCGGATCTGAGCCAGTGACAAAAATCAGCCGTAACGGTTGGGCATTGTTTGCTGAAGACGGCTGGAGCATTGACGACTTCATCCTGACCACATCAGCGCGTATGGACCAGGATGATAACTTTGGCACACATATTACGCCGAAAATGTACGGTAACTGGGCCTTCAGCAATGACTGGGCGCTGAAGGGCGGCGTTTCCGCAGGTTATAAAAAACCTGAGCTGCGTGCGACATCCAGCGACTTTGTCACCCCATACGGCTCGACTGTACCTTATCCCTTCCTGACCGTCGGTAACGACGATCTGAAACCAGAACAAAGCGTTAACTCTGAGCTGGGCCTCTACTGGACGGGGAATGCGCTGTCACTGGATAGCACCGTCTTCTATACGCAGTTCAAAGACAAAATTGCTGAACAAACCATTTGCGAAACCACATCGACGAATCAGTGCTCCGTGAATGGCTACAAGGCGGACTCCGTCAGTAAATACTTCAACGTCAGCAAGGCGGACGTGTACGGTATAGAACTGAATGCCGACTGGCAGATTAGCGCCGATGTGAAAGCCAACGCTAACTACACCTGGAACCACAGCGAACAGAAAAGCGGCGTAAACAAAGGCTACGCGCTCAACGATTATCCGCGCCATATGGCGAACCTGTCGCTGAACTGGGCGGCAACGCAGAGTCTGGACGTATGGAGTACGGTGAATTACCGCAGCAGTAACCGCAACAGCGGCAATAACTATAAGTATGATGACTACACGATGGTCGACGTAGGCGTACGTTATAAGCTCAATAAGCACACGCAGCTGATGGCAGGAGTCTACAACGTGCTGGATGAGGATCCGAAACTGACGACTGCATGGAATGAATCCGCGCAGGTGGAAGGCCGCCGCTATAACCTCGGCGCGCGCGTGGAGTTTTAAGCCTTTAATAAACAACGCCACCCGAAGGCGGCGTTGTTTATTCTGGTAGGCGATATATCAGTACTGGTCTCTGTCTAACCAGTTACCGCTTTCAATCAGCGTTAAGCCATCAACCGGACGTTGGTACACGTACATCCATGCACTTCCGTACGGCGTTTGAATTAACTGGCGTGCGTATTCACCGCCGCGGGTACGCAGAGCGTCAAGCTCTGCCAGCGTGGCGTTATCAATACGATAAACTTCCCCGTGTACTGTTCCATTTCCCGGAACCGCGCCTGGATAGTGGCCCAGGCTGTACAACTGGTAGTTATCGATACTGAAATTTCCCAGCAACAGGGCATTGGTCATCCAGTGGCTGTTGCCTTGTTTGGTTCGTAAACTGCCGTAGACAAATATTCGCATTGCTAAAACTCGAACTGATAGAGCAAATCAAGTGCCTGATCTACGCCAGACACTGCTTCCAGATATAGCTTAGGCATCAGACGATAACGTAGCGTGAGTGTCGCTAAGGAGTCAAATATACCCACACCATATTTCACCTGCAGACCTGGCAGTACGTATCCGCTGACAACCACCTGAGATGAGTCGCCCACCCCTTGCGTGTCCAGTGCCAGATTGCTTACGCCAAATGTCTCCCCGATTTTACCCACAACCTGACCACTTTGTGCAACCCCCAGACCAATAAGCATTGAAGTCATCGCTGCGCTATCGCTTTGTTCGCTATCCAGCCCTTGTCCACGTAGCAGGTAGGAAAGCGCCATTTGCTGCGACATTGCCGGGTCGGAGAAGATCTCCGCCTTCGGTTCATCGGCGGTACCGGTGACGCGAACGCCAGCGATCACATCGTCTTCGGTGGCATCTGGGTTACGAATCGCTTCGATGTTGAGCAACGGCTGATCCGGCGGACCGGAGAACAACAGCTCGCCCTTACGCACAATCAGATCCTGACCATAGGCGTGGAAGCGACCGCTCGGGATATTAATTTGCCCGTTAAGCCCCAGACCTTGCTTATCTTGCACCACTTTCAGATCGCCCGTCAGACGCGCTTTCAGACCAAAGGCGTCAAGACGCACGTTGTTACCAACGTGGATGTTCAGGTTGCTGTTGATCGGAATACCGGCGGTCTGCGGTTTCTCGGGCTGCAGATTGTTGTTAAGCATGACCATATCGCTGGAAACCCCAACCGCGCTTTCCGGCAGGTCATGTACCACGATACGCGCCCACGGCACATCCACGTTGCCATCGAGAGTAAACAGGCTTGGTGTAGCTTCAAAGACCACGTCCGGCGATACATCCAGGCGGACCATCGGCGGTACGGTAATACGTACCCTGCTGCCTTTAGCCGCAACGCGCGCCCGCCAGTTGTCTATCTGACTCCAGTCGGCATCGCCGCTCAGGTTAATTTCGCCCTGCTGCGTACGCACCACGCCCGCCAGCGTTGAGCGTGTTCCGGCAAAGTTAACAGCTAACTGGCTTGGCTGCATGTCAAACGGCATAAAGTTACCGTCAATATCCAGACCACTCAGTTGCAGCTGTCCGAGTAACTGCGGGCTTTGCACATCGCCGCCCAGCCGCAGGTTGGCGTTGATCATCCCTGCCGCTTTTTCACCGCGCGAGAAGATGGGGTTCACCATCGCCAGATTGAAGTTGCGAATATTGACGTTACCGCCCAGATTACGACGCCCTTGCGGGTCCGTTACCTGCACCTGCCCGTCAAACTGCCCGTTGTTGGTCAGACGAATCAGCCAGCCCAACTCGGCACGGTTATTGTGCAGGTCGGCGGTCAGATTCAGCGTTTCAAACGCTACGGGGAGCGGGGCATCATTCACGCTTTGCGTGACCTTGACGTTACGTCCGCTCAGGGTGACCTGCCCCTGTGGCAGCCCCTCTTTGGTGGTGTCCCAGCTCACATCAGCTTTGCCGGTGAACACACCGCTGGCCTGGGTTGTCTCCGGCATAAACGGTTTTAGCATAGCCAGGTCGAAGCGGTTAAGGTTCACCACCGCGCGACCTTCTGCACCGGCATCAATGGTTTGTGGTACGCACAGCTCCGCATTCGGGTTGTTCCAGCAGTGCGGCCCGATACTAATTTTCTGTTCCTGATTACGATAATCCAGCGCGATAGCCCGGTTGAGCGACCACGGACCGACCGGCGTCTGGAAACGGGTATTGCTTAACTCTCCTTTCCAGCGCTGTTCTTTGCGATCAAAGCTCCCGGCAAGATCCAGTTGCCCGGAAACCGGCTCACCCTGAATGCGTAACTGCAGCTCATGCTGCTTTTCACTGCCTTTGGCGTTGAGCGTCACCAGACCAATATTCACGTCAGGTTGTACAATCCGCTCTACGCGAACGTTGAGATTACCGGCGATTTGCTCGGCCGATTTCACATCGCCTTCGACGCGCACCTGAGCAACGGAAAGTTCCTGCCAGCGCAGACCACGGGCGGTAATATCCGCCAGCAGCTGTGGTGCTTCAACCGTACCGCGAACTTTTACCAGCCCTTTCGCCGTACCGCCCAGCCCCGGCAGCGCGTTATCCAGGCTTGGGGCATCAATCGTCGCGTCGAGGTTAAGGTCTTTAACCCCCAGTTCGCCTTTTACGTCCGCACTGTTACGTCCCAGCTCCAGATGCAGGCCCGGGATCGTCCACTGCAGGTAGCTATTCCCCTTCAGCGAACCGTTCACATTGACCTTGTTCTGCTTCACGTTGCCGGTCAGCTTCAGCTCCGGAACCTCCATCTGCCAGCTTCCGCCGTACAGACTGCCGCGCGTTTTCACCAGGCCATTCAGTTTTGACGGCCAGTCCGGGATCGCTTTCACGGTATTGATACCATCCAGCGTTAGCTCCCCGCGCCAGCTGATCGCCTGCTGCCAGTCCACCAGCGCTTTCAGCTCAGTTTTCCCTTCCAGCGCCGCAACGCTGAGTTTATCGAGATTGATCTGTTGCTCGTTGCCTTTGGCGTCCAGCGTGATAATAGCCGGAGGAATATCCTGACCTTTCACGGCGGTACGCATCGACAGCGTATAGTCGGTCATCTTGCCGGTCAGTTTGAGCTTGATGTCATCGGCCTGGAACTGTTTCTCACCGGTAAACGGCCAGTAAACCTGCTTACTCACCACCTCAATGTTGAGCGGCAATCCGGCTTCCGCCAGACGCGTCTGCGCACGCAGGTCCATATCCACCGGACCAGACAGATTGACGCCGACTTCCAGCTGTTCGCGCAGCGCGCCGCCGACCTTCAGCTTCACCTTTTCGCCTTTTAACGGGTCGATGTTTAGCGTGCTGTTTAACGTAATATCAACCGGCCACGTGTCGGTCAGTTGCGCCGTGCCGCTGGCTTTTACCGTTCCCTGATTCGAGTCGATATCCAGCGCGTCGAGCTTCATGTTGCCGTCTATGCTGCTCACTTTCAGCAGCATGCTATGTACCGTTAAATCCGTATCCCCAGTCACGCGCAGCTGCTCGCCGCGAAACTCTTCAATATTGAGATTGAGCGGCAGATGGACATCGGTCATTTCCGGCAGTACCGGCTTTGAGAACAGATCTTTTAGCGTTTCGCCGAGCGGCTTTTCATCCGGCTGCGGGTTTTGAATCTTCGGTTCGACAACCTCTTCCTGTGCCACTTCCGCCACTTTAGGCAGAGCAATCAGCAGCCCCTGTAATGACGTTGGCTTCAACGTCAGCGTTTTTTCCTGCCAGTTCAGGCCGGAAGTAAAATCCAGCACTGAAACCGTGGTGTCATCGATTTTGATATTGATGTTGTTCAGCGCCACGCGCGAAAGCGTGATGGGGTAAGGCGTGGAAAGATTAAGCGGACCGCTCTCTTCTTCCTCTACCGGCGCGGATGGCGGCATCTTTTTGCTGTCGATCGCCACGTTGATGTTTTTCAGCGCCAGATCGTTGACGCACAGGCTGCTGTCCCACAGACAGTTAAGCCCCACGGCCAAATGCACTTCACCAGCATTCACCGCCACGCCAGGCTGGTCGTAGCGAATATTTTTCAGTGATAGATCCCGCCAGCCGCCGGTGACCTGACCAATTTCCAGACCCGGAACCCACCGATTAGCTGCTTTGAAGATCAGATGCAGGCCCGAGGTGGTACCGACGAGGAACGCCACCGTGCCTAACAACAGCAGGATAAAAATCAGCACGCCGAGGCTTATCTTCTTCCATAAACTCATAATTCAGGCCCCAGACCGATGTAAAACTGTAAACCATGTTCATCTTTGTCGCCGACCGGGACGGCAAAGTCGAGCTTGATAGGTCCCACTGGTGATTGCCAGCGTACGCCGACCCCGGCACCGGTTTTGAAATCGCTTCGGCGAATATCGCTGACCGCTTCACCGCTATCGACAAACATCGCGCCCCACCATTTACCGGTCACGTTGTACTGGTATTCCAGCGAGCCAGTTGCCAGCTTAGAGGCCCCTTTCAGCTTGCCGTCGCTGCCTTCCGGCGAAATAGATTTGTATTTGTAGCCGCGAATACTGCGATCGCCCCCGGCAAAGAAACGCAGGTCCGGCGGTACTTTGTCGAAGTCTCCGGTTTCAATCCAGCCGAGGTTGCCGCGCATCACAAAGCGATGCCTGTCGTACAGCGTGCGGATCCAGACGTTTTGCGCCTGGAAGACGGAGAAATCAACGTCTGAACCCCAGGCCGTGTTGGAGTAATCAATGGAATAACGCTGAGAGTCGCCCCAGACAGGCATCAGGCCGCCGCGTGAGCGCGTCCGGCTGATCATCACGCCCGGATAGAGCAGCATAGTGGTGTTGGTGACGTTACCCTGGGTAAAGTGGTCGAGGCTCCAGCGCAGGTTAATCGCGCGCTGCCAGCCGCTGGAGAGGTCCCAGTAGCGGGAAACCGCAAGCGTTGTGGAATCCTGCTCGGTGTCGTTTAAATCGGTACGCTTAAAGCCGCCCTGTACCAGGTAATACTGTTCCAGCGGGTTCTTTAACAGCGGCATTTTATAGCTGAAATCAAGCACCTGCTCTGGCGCCGAGATACTGGCGCTGGTCGTCAGGCTATGGCCGTAGGAGTTCATCCACGGCTTTTTCCACGAGGTCTTCACCCGTGGCCCGACGTCAGTTGAATAACCGACCCCGGTTTCGATGGTGTTTTCGGTTCGCGGTGAGACCACGCCTTTCAGGGGTAGCACCTTGGTTTTGCGGGCTTTATCAAACTCCGGTGCGACGACCACGGAATTAAACCATCCGGTCGCCGACAGACGACGGTTCAGTTCGCCCAGATCTTTCGACTCGTACTCTTCACCTTCTTTAAAGGGCACCAGATTTTGCAGATACTCATCGCGAATTTGCGAGCCTTCAAAGGTGACATGCCCAAAGCGATAGCGTTCGCCGCTGTTGTAATCGATATCCCAGAACGCCTGGCGACGCTCAAGCGCTATTCCAAGCTGGCTTTTATTAAATTCACTGTCGAAATAACCTTTACGCAGCGCCACGCTGGTGAGTGACTTTTTGAAGTTGTCATAGTCCCCCTGATTCAGCACGGTGCCGATTGCCGGGCGCGTTTTCAGCAGATCCAGATAATCTTTATCCGTACGCGCGCCACCGCGCAAAATCACCTCAGTGCCACCAATCAGCACCGGCTCGCCGGGGGTCACTTTGGCAATCAGCACCTGGCGGCCTTTCGCCGGCGGTGGACGCAGTTCAAAATCAATGGTCGGCTCAAAGTAGCCCAGCGCTTTTAGCCCTTCGCGGATGGCATCATCAACGCGCGCACGAAAGCGTCGGTCTGGAGTGACTTCATCACTTTGAATCGTGGACAGCTGCGCACGGACGTTTTTCTCCAGCGGTCCTGATAATCCTTCGACCTGTAAGCGAACATTCGCGGCGGCGGCGGAGCCACTTAAGCACAGTAATCCCACCCAACATAACTGACGGATATGTGGCACATTTTCTCCTGAATATCCTTTTTTCCCACCCCTGGAAAAAAATACTATGCCGTTCCTCGGCTTAACAAAAAATCAACAATAAGAGTTGAAAAACAGACGACAACCCAAATATTTCTTATGTTTAACTCTAGACGTATTCACGCCGTTTATTGTGGGCAAAGACGCGTCTCGTTACAACCTTAACCCAAATGACTGATTTCGGGAGAACGGCCATGAGTTTATTTGATAGAAAGCATCTTGTTACTCAAGCAGATGCGCTACCTGGACGCAACACCCCGATGCCAGTGGCAACGCTGCATGCGGTTAACCAACATTCGATGACCAATGTGCCCGACGGTATGGAGATAGCTTATTTCGCCATGGGATGCTTCTGGGGCGTTGAGCGTTTATTTTGGTCATTGCCAGGGGTCTACAGCACGGCGGCCGGGTACACCGGCGGCTACACCCCAAACCCAACCTATCGGGAAGTGTGTTCTGGCGATACCGGGCATGCCGAAGCGGTACGCATCGTCTATGACCCGCATGTTATCAGCTACGAACAACTGCTGCAGGTGTTCTGGGAAAATCACGACCCGGCTCAAGGCATGCGTCAGGGGAACGACCAGGGCACGCAGTATCGCTCCGCCATTTACCCGTTAACGCCGGAACAAACCGCCGCCGCACAGGCCAGCCTTGAGCGTTTTCAGGCAGCAATGACCGCCGCAGGCGACGAGCGCACCATTACCACGGAAATCACTACGGCAACCCCGTTCTATTATGCCGAGGACGATCACCAGCAGTATCTGCACAAAAATCCTTACGGATATTGTGGCATTGGTGGTATTGGTGTTTGCCTGCCGCCACAAGGATAATTTCCCCCTCTGGCGACTTTACAGTGCCTTACGCTATACTAGCTTCTGAATTTACCGGCTCACTTCCACGAGCCGGTTTTCAATGTGTATTTCACACGGATTTATCAACTTCTCCCTTCCGAGGATCTGACCTGAACGGTCGGATAAGATATGTTAAACAGTATTTTAGTCATTCTCTGCCTGATCGCCGTGAGTGCGTTTTTCTCGATATCTGAGATCTCGCTTGCTGCATCACGCAAAATAAAACTTAAACTGCTTGCCGATGAAGGCAACGTAAACGCACAACGTGTTTTGAAGATGCAGGAAAACCCCGGCATGTTTTTTACCGTCGTGCAAATTGGCCTTAACGCGGTCGCCATTCTCGGCGGTATCGTCGGTGATGCAGCATTCTCCCCGGCGTTTTACAGCCTTTTCTCGAAGTACTTCACTCCAGAGCTGTCCGAGCAGTTAAGCTTTATTCTGTCATTCTCGCTGGTTACTGGCCTGTTCATCCTGTTCGCGGATTTAACCCCGAAACGCATCGGTATGATTGCGCCAGAAGCTGTGGCTTTGCGTATCATCAACCCGATGCGCTTCTGCCTGCTGGTCTTCCGCCCGCTGGTATGGTTCTTTAACGGTCTGGCAAACAACATTTTCCGTCTGTTTAAGATCCCAATGGTGCGTAAAGATGACATCACCTCGGACGACATTTACGCCGTGGTCGAAGCGGGTGCGCTGGCGGGTGTTCTGCGCAAGCAGGAGCATGAGCTGATTGAAAATGTATTCGAACTGGAATCCCGTACCGTCCCGTCTTCAATGACCTCGCGCGAGAATATTATCTGGTTCGATCTCCATGAAGATGAGCAAAGCCTGAAAAACAAGGTGGCGGAACATCCTCACTCCAAATTCCTGGTGTGTAACGAAGATATCGACCACATCATTGGTTATGTTGATTCAAAGGATCTCCTCAACCGCGTACTGGCGAACCAAAGCATGGCGCTGAACAGCGGAGTACAGATCCGCAATACGCTGATCGTCCCGGACACGCTGACGCTCTCTGAAGCGCTGGAAAGCTTCAAAACCGCAGGCGAAGACTTTGCCGTCATCATGAACGAGTACGCGCTGGTGGTGGGGATTATCACCCTCAACGACGTTATGACGACGCTGATGGGCGATCTGGTAGGTCAGGGTCTGGAAGAGCAGATTGTGGCACGTGATGAAAACTCATGGTTAGTCGACGGCGGTACACCGATTGATGACGTGATGCGCGTGCTGGATATCGACGAATTCCCGCAGTCTGGCAACTATGAAACCATTGGTGGTTTTATGATGTTCATGCTGCGTAAAATCCCGAAACGCACCGACTCGGTGAAGTATTCAGGCTACAAATTTGAAGTGGTGGATATCGATAACTACAAGATCGATCAGCTGCTGGTGACGCGTCTGGACAGCAAACCTACTGTTCTGGTACCAAAACTGCCAGATGCAAAAGAAGAGGCAAAGGCGTCTTAACGCCCTACAGAAACATCAACGGCTCCCATCAGGAGCCGTTTTTTTAACTACTGCATAGCACTTTGATCAAGCCATCTCAGTTTGCAGACGCAAGACCTGACGGTTAACTTCGGACATCACGGAAAAATGCAGTTTGTCCTTCACTTTTGGGATAAGAATCTTACCCTTATCAAATTCAAAAGCGCCTACATCCTTGATATATAACCGTCCACGAAACAGGATCTTCACGTACTTCGCCACCTGCAGCGGGTTGTATCGTTGGAAAATTTTCATTGTTGTCTCCTGCTGAGCATTACGCCTTTGCGGTACCACAATCGGTCCGACAATCCTCAGGCGCAAATTTTAATGCCCTATGACTATAGACTATCTCGTTGATGTTTCCAGCGTGTATAAGTTTATTTACCTTCAAGTTACAATTATTCAGAATTATCTTTTCAACGCTTCGCTGTCTTCAGTATAAGCCTTCATTTTTCGCAGGATTTGTGCGCCCGTCCGCAAACTGGCATCGCGCTTGCGGGAAAAAGCATCATTCGCACATATGATTAAATTCCAGACCCAAGTGGTCGGATCACCTGCAAAATAAAAGAGAGAAGGAAAAACTATGACCTTACGAAAACTGCTGGCGCTGTCGTGCCTGCTACTGCCGATGATTGCCTCCGCACATAAGTTTGAGACTGACCAGCGCGTACCGCCGGTGGGGATCGCCGATCGCGGCGAACTGATTCTCGATAACGATAAGTTTAGCTACAAAAGCTGGAATAGCGCGCAGTTGCCAGGCAAAGTGCGAATTGTGCAACACATTGCCGGACGCACCTCCGCCAAAGAGAAAAATGCGACGCTGATCGAGGCAATCAAAGCCGCCAACCTGCCGCACGACAAATACCAGACCACCACTATCGTCAACACAGATGACGCCATTCCCGGCTCCGGTATGTTTGTGCGCAGCAGTCTGGAGAGCAATAAGAAGCTCTACCCGTGGTCGCAATTCATTGTCGACAGCAATGGCATTGCGCGTAAAGCCTGGCAACTTGATGAAGAGAGTTCAGCAATTGTCGTTCTCGACAAGGACGGACGCGTGCAGTGGGCAAAAGATGGCGCATTAACGCAGGAAGAGGTGCAGCAGGTGATTGCCCTGCTGCACAAATTGCTCTCACAATAAATAAATTTCATACATACTGTCCTTTATTCCTCTTTCTCCGCCAATAACTGGCGGAGAAAGAAACTGCGTGATATAACCCTGACCAACAAACAGCATTAAATCACTAAGGATTAATCATCATGACATGGAGTCTGGGAGCTAACCCAATTATTTCACTGAGTGGCGGTCACTTTTTACTTTTCTATTACACAATAATCATAACATCGCGATATTTTCTTATTTTATATAAGAAAAGTTTACATAAAAAACAATCCAAATCCTTAAATGTCAATGAAGACCCATTTTTTATCGCATGGCTAAAAGATCCCACAATGGGGATCACCAACATGGTGATGGGACCACTGCTTGATGAAGGCTACATTATCAGAAAAAATGATCAACATTATCAAATAACTAAAAAGAAAAAACGAACACCACGATCTATGAAAGACACATACTTGCATACTTCAGGAAGCCAAAGAGCTTATTCAGGATAAACAAAGTGTTCACTGGGAAAGATGAAAGTCATCTTAAAAAAGCAGAGAGCATGTGTTTGGTTTATAGTAAAAAAGATAAACATAAAATAATAAAGAGACATAGAATATATTTATTATCACTAATAGCACTTGGTTTATATAAACTCATAATTGCCATGAATACAGGACACGCTAATATTGGCTATCTCATCTTAACCATATTTGTTGTTGTCCCTGTCGTATTTGCCAGCAGAATAAATATGAATGCCGTCACTCTTACCCCCTGTGGACAAGAGTACATTCGGCTTTATCATGACACGTTATTAAACGTCACGAACAAAAATCTGCAGCAGGAATGGTTAAGTAAAGTGCTTATCGGCAGCGCTGCTATCACGGGTCTTTATACCGCACAGGTTGCAGCTTCAGATTATGATAATAACAGTTTTATTCACGACACTAGCGGTAGCAGTGGTTGTGGCGGAAGTAGCTGTAGCGGCAGTAGTTGTAGCGGTAGTAGCTGCGGAGGAAGTGGATGTGGCGGATGCGGCGGTGATTAATCAAAAATGGTAGCGAATTTTCGTCCCCAACATTTAACAGTCCAGTGGCACATCACGGATAGCTGCAATTTACGCTGTCAGCATTGTTATCAACCCGGGTATGAGGGGAAACGCAATTCGCTCGCTGAACTCAAGGAAATAGCCGAGCAAATATTGCATTTCCACCAGCAGCTGGCGGGGCCCTCGCCCTTACCTTTTTTGCTCACGCTAACTGGCGGTGAACCCTTCGCTCATCCAGACTTCATCAAATTACTTCAGTTTCTGGATGAGCATCTGCAGCGCCCGAACATCGCCATCCTCACAAACGGGACGCTACTCACCGAAACGCGTTTAAAACTTATCGCCCCAATACGCCTGGCTTTTATTCAGTTAAGCGTGGACGGAGATAGCAGCATCCATGACGAAATCCGCGGCACTGGCAATTTCTCTCGCGTACTGGAGACAACAAAACGGTTAAAAGCTGAAGGCCGACGTGTGCTCTGGTCTTTTACGGCACACAAAAAAAACATCAGAAGTTTTGCCACTGTTGCAAATATGGCCAGACGCTATGCGGTAGACCGTCTATGGTTCGATCGTCTGATCCCTTGTCGCGACAACATACCCGACATTTTGGATCAAGCAGAAACTCAGGATTTCTTTCAATTTGCGGCACAGATTAAAAAGAAAATAGAACGTCCCAGTTTTATGCATCGTTTTTTAAAACCTCAGAGCAAAACTGAAATCTCAATGCTGCGCGCGTTACAATTTCAGCATCATGAATCCGCACCTTATCGCTGCCAGGCAGGAGCAGGGTTAATCACCATCATGCCCAATGCCGACGTGTATCCTTGTCGTCGTTTGCCCGTTGCAGTAGGGAATATGCTGCAGACACCGCTAACAGAGATATATCAAAACGCGCCTCTTTTTCGTCAATTGCGCGAATTCACCTGGCCCGCAGCCTGCGGTAAATGCCTTTTTAAAACGCAATGCCGTGGCGGCCTTCGATGTCTGGCATGGGCAGTTAATCATGACGCTTTCACCGCCGATCCTGGCTGCCAGTTCGCTGCCCTATCAGAATGAAAAGAATGGAAGAGGTGCAGCAGGTGATTGCCCTGCTGCACAAATTACTCAGTAAATAGAAACGCGGAAGCCGGGGTTGAGGAACGATTCACGTGGGGTGTAATCCAGAGGTTTCCCCTGCCAGTCGTGAACGTGCGCTCCGGCTGCGGCGGCAACGGCATGGCCAGCGGCGGTGTCCCACACGTTGGTTGGCCCAAAACGCGGATACAGCTGTGCGTGCCCTTCCGCCACCAGGCAGAACTTCAGCGATGAGCCAATCGAGGTGGTCTGGTGCTCACCCAACTGTTGCAGATACTCTTTTAACTCATTGTCGGCATGCGAGCGGCTAATGACCACCAGCGGCGGACGCGCGTCACGAACCTGAATTTGTTTGCGTACGCCGCACTCTTCTTTCCACGCTTTACCTTCTGCTGCGCAGTACATCACTTTCATTACCGGCGCGTAAACCACGCCCAGAACCGGCTTTCCTTTCTCGATTAGCGCAATATTGACGGTAAATTCACCGTTACGCTTAATGAACTCTTTGGTCCCGTCCAGCGGGTCCACCAGCCAGTAGCGCTGCCAATGCTGGCGAACATCCCAGCCAGGAGGCGCCTCTTCAGACAGAACCGGAATATCCGGCGTCAGCGCCAGTAATCCTTCGAGGATCACCGTATGCGCGGCGATATCTGCCGCCGTGACCGGAGAATCATCCTGCTTGCTGGTAATCTCCATCGGTTTGATTCCATCGTAGACCTGCATAATGGCATCGCCCGCGTTCCGTGCAAGCTGGCATACATGTTCTAGCATTCTCCACCTCGTTTCTGTCAGTGGTGTTAACTCGTTGTTTTACTTATACCCGATCGTCAGGGGATCCGCCAACTGTGATAGCGTCTGCGGTTTTAAACGCTATATTCATGTCATGATTCACAGTTCTGTAAGCAAGAAGATTTATATACATTTTCTTTTGTGGCTTAGATCTTAAAAGGATGCCCCTGATGATTAAGTTTAGTGCAACGCTTCTGGCAACGCTGATTGCAGCCAGCGTCAATGCCGCGACCGTCGATCTGCGTATAATGGAAACCACTGATTTGCATAGCAATATGATGGATTTCGATTATTACAAAGATACACCGACTGAAAAATTCGGTCTGGTACGTACGGCAAGTCTGATCAACGCTGCGCGTGGTGAAGTCAAAAACAGCGTGCTGGTTGATAATGGCGATCTGATTCAGGGCAGCCCGCTCGGGGATTACATGGCGGCCAAGGGGCTGAAAGCGGGCGAAACACACCCGGTATATAAGGCGCTGAATACCCTGGATTACGCGGTGGGTAACCTCGGCAACCATGAATTCAACTACGGTCTGGAGTATCTGCACAACGCGCTGGCCGGGGCGAAATTCCCTTACGTTAACGCCAATATCATCGACGTTAAGACCAAGAAGCCGCTATTTACGCCTTACTTGATCAAAGACACTGAGGTGGTCGACAAGGAAGGGAACAAGCAAACGCTGAAGATTGGCTATATCGGCTTTGTGCCACCGCAGATTATGACCTGGGATAAAGCCAACCTCAGCGGCAAAGTCACGGTGAACGACATTACGGAAACTGCACGCAAATACGTTCCGGAAATGCGGGAAAAAGGCGCCGATGTCGTGGTGGTGGTTGCTCACTCCGGGCTTTCTGCCGACCCATATCAAACGATGGCGGAAAACTCCGTTTATTACCTCAGTGAAGTACCGGGCGTGGATGCCATTATGTTTGGTCACGCTCACGCCGTCTTCCCGGGTAAAGACTTTGCCAATATTAAAGGCGCAGATATCACAAAAGGTACGCTGAATGGGGTTCCTGCGGTGATGCCGGGTATGTGGGGCGATCACCTGGGCGTGGTGGATTTAGTGCTGAATAACGACAGCGGTAAATGGCAGGTCACTCAGGCGAAAGCCGAGGCGCGCCCGATCTATGACGCCGCAGCAAAAAAATCACTGGCAGCAGAAGACAAAAAAATCGTTGAGATCCTGAAAGCCGATCACGACGCCACGCGTGAGTTTGTCAGCAAACCGATCGGTAAATCCGCCGACAACATGTACAGCTATCTGGCGCTGGTACAGGATGACCCGACCGTACAGGTGGTGAACAACGCGCAGAAAGCCTATGTGGAACACTTTATTCAGGGCGATCCGGATCTGGCAAAACTGCCGGTACTTTCCGCCGCCGCGCCGTTTAAGGTCGGTGGACGCAAGAACGATCCGGCAAGCTTCGTAGAAGTCGAAAAAGGTCAGTTAACCTTCCGTAACGCCGCTGATTTGTATCTCTATCCCAACACTCTGGTGGTGGTGAAAGCCAGCGGTAAAGAGGTGAAAGAATGGCTGGAATGTTCCGCCGGGCAGTTCAATCAGATTGATATCCACAGCAGCAAACCACAGTCGTTGATTAACTGGGATGGCTTCCGTACCTATAACTTCGACGTGATTGACGGCGTGAATTATCAGATTGATGTTTCACAACCCGCCCGCTACGACGGTGAATGTCAGACCATTAACCCGAAAGCGGAACGTATTAAAAATCTGACCTTTAACGGCAAACCAATCGATCCGAATGCCACCTTCCTCGTCGCGACCAACAACTACCGCGCCTACGGCGGTAAGTTTGCCGGAACCGGCGACAGCCACATCGCGTTTGCCTCTCCGGATGAAAACCGCTCGGTGCTGGCGGCGTGGATTGGTGCAGAGACGAAGCGTACCGGTGAAATTCACCCGGCGGCAGATAACAACTGGCGTCTGGCGCCAATTCATAGCGACACACCACTGGATATTCGCTTTGAAACATCACCGTCTGATAAAGCCGCGGCATTTATTAAAGAGAAAGGCCAGTATCCGCTGAAGAAAGTCGCGACCGATGACATCGGTTTCGCTATTTATCAGCTGGATTTAAATAAGTAATTTTCATGCCGGATGAGGCGCAATAGCGTCTTATCCGGCCTACAAAACTACGCAGCCCGTTCGTCCCGCTGCGCTAAAACCTGCGGCAAATTCAGTTCTATCCAGTCCGCCAGCGCGGCGACTTTATCGCTCACCTGCTCACCCAACGGCGTCAGGCTATACTCCACGTGCGGCGGTACCACCGGATACGACACCCGATTGATAAACCCGTCATGCTCTAACGCTTGCAGGGATTGCGCCAGCATCTTTTCACTGACCCCGCCCATCTTACGGCGCAAATCGCTGAAACGGTGCGTACCGTCGCGCAGCGCCACCAGAATCAACACGCCCCAGCGGCTGGTGACATGTTTTAACACCTCGCGGGAGGGACACTGTTCGGCAAACAAGTTGCCATCGCGTAACTGCTGGGAGAGCGTCGAAGCTGTCATTTTCATACTAACCTTTTTGTGCGTACTTACTAAAAGTAAGTTTAGGTGTTAGCGTGATTAAACACAAGACCAATACCAAGGAGTCACTCCATGATCGCAATTACCGGCGCCACCGGCCAACTGGGCCAACATGTTATTGAATCTCTGCTGAAAACCGTTCCTGCCAGCCAGATTGTGGCAATTGTGCGTAATCCCGCTAAAGCGACGGCGCTTAGCCAGCAGGGCATTACCGTTCGTCAGGCGGATTACAGCGATGAAGCCGCCTTGACGGCTGCCTTACAGGGTATCGACAAGCTACTGCTAATCTCCTCCAGCGAAGTGGGACAACGCGCCTCGCAGCATCGCAACGTGATTAACGCAGCGAAAGCCGCGCACGTGAAATTCATCGCCTACACCAGCCTGCTGCACGCCGACACCTCCCCGCTGGGGCTGGCTGATGAGCATGTGGCAACCGAGAAGATGCTGGCTGAATCCAGTATCGCATACGCGCTGCTGCGTAACGGCTGGTACACCGAAAACTATCTCGCCAGCGCACCGGCTGCACTGGAACACGGCGTGTTTATCGGGGCTGCAGGTGAAGGCAAAATCGCCTCAGCGACCCGCGCCGACTATGCCGCTGCCGCCGCGCGCGTCATCAGTGAAGACGTTCATTCCGGTAAAACTTATGAGCTGGCGGGCGACGCAGGCTGGACCCTGAGCCAGTTGGCTGCCGAGCTGGCAAAACAGAGTGGTAAAAAAGTGGTGTATCAGAACCTGAGCGAAGCAGATTTTGCCGCCGCACTTAAAGGTATAGGCCTGCCTGCCGGGCTGGCGGACATGCTGGCTGACTCAGACACTGGCGCCTCCAAAGGCGGTCTGTTCGACGACAGCCATACGCTGAGCAAACTGATTGGTCGCCCGACCACCTCGTTGGCTGACAGTGTCAAAGGCATCGTGTAAGTGTTAAAAATTAGTTAATTGTGGTGGCATCCCCGCGCATCCTCTCTGATAATGACAGGATGATGCGTGGGGAGAGAAAACGTGCAAGGTGTACCTGAGCAGTTTATTGATGAGAAAGACAGCGCCCGCTTTCGCCATCTGGCGCAGGTGCCGGGCGTTGAGCTGTATCATGCGCACATCTCACGTTACGCCTTTGAGCCGCACACCCATGAAGCGTTTGGCATTGGCGCGATAGAAGCCGGAGCCGAACGTTTTCGCTATCGCGGCACGCAGTACGTGGCCCCCGCCCATTCCGTCGTTACCATGAATCCCGATGAGCTGCATACCGGCGAAGCTGAAACTGCCGACGGCTGGCGCTATCGGATGATTTATCTTGAACCCGATCTTCTGGAAGAGGTCACCGGGATCCGCCACTGGTGGTTTCATGACGTAACGCGTCACGATCCGCTGCGCTCGCGCCAGATCTGCTCGCTGATCCACAGCCTGTGGAACACGGAAGATCCGCTGGCGCAAAAAGGACTTCTACTCGATCTGATCGACACGTTCCAGCCACTGGCCCGCCATGCGCCGGTATTGACGGAGGGGGCGCATCGCTTTGAACGGGTACGCGAGTATCTGCACGATAATTATATGCATCCGGTCACGCTCGACGAGCTGGCGCGGGTTGCATCGCTGAGTCCCTGGCATTTTCAGCGCCAGTTTAAATCTCATTTCCACGTCACGCCGCACCAGATGCTGATGGCGATCCGCCTATGGCGAGCCAAAGGTTTTCTCACTTACGGTATGCCCGCCGCAGAGGTCGCCGCCGCAACCGGCCTCACCGACCAGTCGCATCTCACCCGCGCGTTTACCCATCGCTACGGCATTACGCCGGTACGTTATCAGAAACAAGTCGTCCGGCGTTGATCAGCAATCTCATACAATACGGCGGCATTTTTCCTGCCTACACTCGACTCATTGTTAAACGATGTGGATGTCAAAAATGATTAGCGGTGTGTTGTATGCCCTGTTGGCCGGGCTGATGTGGGGATTAATTTTTGTTGGACCGCTGATCGTACCGGAATACCCGGCGGTATTGCAGTCGATGGGGCGTTATCTGGCGCTGGGGCTGATCGCATTGCCGATTGCCTGGCTGGGACGTGCGCGCCTGCGTCAACTTGTGCGGAAAGACTGGGTAACTGCGCTGACGCTAACAATGATGGGGAATCTGATTTATTACGTTTGCCTGGCAAGCGCCATCCAGCGCACCGGCGCACCGGTCTCCACGATGATTATTGGTACATTACCGGTGGTGATCCCGGTCTTCGCTAACCTGCTCTACAGCCAGCGTGACGGCAAATTATCATGGTGGCGTCTGTCGCCTGCGCTGGTATTGATTGGTATAGGACTGCTGTGCGTGAATATCTCGGAGCTGAATCAGGGGTTACCAGACTTTAGTGGCTGGCGTTATGGTTCCGGCATCGCGCTGGCGCTTGTCTCGGTGGTGTGTTGGGCATGGTATGCGCTGCGTAATGCCCGCTGGCTGCGCGAGAATCCGGATAAGCACCCGATGATGTGGGCGACGGCCCAGGCTCTGGTAACGTTGCCTGTTTCTCTGGTCGGTTACATTGCCGCCTGCCTGTGGCTTAACGGGCAAACGCCGGACTTCGCTCTGCCCTTCGGTCCGCGTCCGGGCGTGTTTATCGGTCTGATGATAGCCATTGCGGTATTGTGTTCGTGGGTTGGCGCATTGTGCTGGAACGTCGCCAGCCAAAAATTACCGACGGTGATCCTCGGCCCGCTGATTGTCTTCGAAACGCTGGCTGGCCTGTTGTACACCTTTATTCTGCGCGAGGAATTTCCACCTCTGCTGACGGTTAGCGGAATTGCGCTGCTGATGGTTGGGGTGGTGATAGCCGTCAGAGCCAAGCCACAGAAACCGAGCGTCGTGGTGGTTTCACAATCATAATGTGCCGGATGGCGCTGCTTATCCGGCCTACAAGGATTGTACGATCTCATGTAGGCCGGATAAGGCGTTTACGCCGCCATCCGGCGCGACACTTTAAACACCGCTACCGTCTGGTTCAACCGCGCGGCCTGCTCTTCAAGCGCGGCAGCGGCGGAAGCGGACTCTTCGACCAGCGAGGCGTTTTGCTGGGTCACGCGATCCATTTCGGCAACCGCCTGGCCTACCTGATCGATACCCCGACTTTGTTCATCAGAAGCTGAGGCAATCTCCCCCATGATGTCGGTCACGCGGGTCACGGCGCTAACTATTTCCGCCATCGTTTCGCCCGCTTCATGCACCAGCGCCGTGCCGGCATTGACCCGATTCCCCGAGTCATCAATCAGCGCTTTGATCTCCTTCGCCGCCTGAGCGCTACGCTGCGCCAGCGTCCGAACCTCGCCTGCGACCACGGCAAATCCGCGTCCCTGCTCGCCCGCACGCGCCGCTTCCACCGCCGCGTTTAGCGCAAGGATATTGGTCTGGAAGGCAATGCCGTCGATAACATTGGTAATTTGCGCGATTTTGCTGGAACTGGTGGCGATTTCATCCATCGTACGCACCACACCATCGACCACGTTTCCGCCTTTTTGCGCCGTTTGTGAAGCATTTTTTGCCAGACTGGTCGCCTGACGCGCGTTATCTGCGTTCTGTCTCACGGTTGCGGTAAGTTGTTCCATGCTGGCAGCAGTCTCTTCCAGAGAGGCGGCCTGCTGCTCGGTACGTGAAGAGAGATCGTTACTGCCTGCGGCGATTTCACCCGCGCCGGTATAGATGGTATCGGCCCCGTCACGCACCACGCTGACCGTATTCGCCAGCGCCTGCTGCATGTCACGGACGTTGCTTGCCAGCAGCGCCATTTCATTACTGCCATCGGCGCTGATGGGGTGCGTCAAATCGCCTGCGGCAATGTGGCGAATATGTCCCATCACCTCGTGGAGCGGCTTGAGCAGCACTCGCTGCATCGCCAGCCAACTGGCGATAATCACGGTGACGACAATCAGCATCACCGCGGACAGCAGCCAGATTATCTTCTGGTAATCACTCTCATTGTCCTGCACTCCGGCAGTGGCCAGCGCCGTTTGCGCACTACGCCATTGCCGATAAACTTCCTGCATGGCCGTTTGCTTTTGCTCGGCATTCTGCTTGAACATCTCTTCCAGCTTTCCTTCAGCCAGCAGCACGTTCATTTTTGCCAGCGTCGCAGAATAGATGCCGTACTGCTCTTCCAGTCGATCGGCCAGATGCTCATCCAGCCCAGGCGTTTCCGGCAGAGCGTAGTATTTATCGTAATGATCTTTCGATTCGGCCAACAGGCGATTTGCCGTGTTCACCAGCTCCTGCAACTGACCGCCGTTAATCTCGCTGGCCATCGTTCCCTGTAAACGCAGCATGCCCCGGTTGAGCGTGACGCGAGCCTGGTTCAGGCTAATCCACGCATCGGTAAACTCGGCCACGTTCTGGCTGGAAAGTTGAGACACGTTAAAGTTCTGCTTATCGTTATTGAGTGCGCCAATAAAGACGCCCGCGGAGATGAGCTGCATTGCGCCCAGCGCGAGTAACACGGTGATAAGTAAGGTTATCACTTTGATTCGTTTGAACATCTGTAGCCTTTTATTATGCAGGTATTGTCTGAGGTCTAACTATCGGCAGCGGCGTGCGCTTATTTAATCCTGTCGTGCGGCTTTTTTCACCGTACCTCTCCTTTCCAATAAGATTCAGCATCTTAACGAGATAAGAAATTTTCGTGACGTCCATCACAAAACACCCCACCCCGAAAGGGTTATATCCTTTATCATAAGTTGCATTTAAAATACATCTTATATTATTGAGAATGAGGTAACGGCAATGTCATATCGCGATCAACCTTTAGGTGAACTGGCGCTCTCTATTCCTCGCGCTTCGGCCCTGTTTCGTAAATACGATATGGATTACTGCTGCGGCGGTAAGCAAACGCTGGCACGCGCTGCCGCGCGTAAAGAGCTGGATTTAGACATTATTGAGGCGCAGCTTGCGCAGCTGGCTGAACAGCCGCTGGAGAAAGACTGGCGTACCGTGGCTCTGGCTGAAATCATCGACCATATCATCGTGCGTTATCACGACAGACACCGCGAACAGCTGCCGGAGCTGATCCTGCAGGCCACTAAAGTTGAACGCGTTCACGCAGACAAACCGAACGTACCGCGCGGTCTGGCGAAAAACCTGACCATGCTGCATGAAGAGCTGTCCAGCCACATGATGAAAGAAGAACAGATCCTGTTCCCGATGATCAAACAGGGCATGGGTAGCCAGGCGATGGGGCCAATCAGCGTGATGGAAAGCGAACATGACGATGCTGGTGAACTGGTGGAAGTGATCAAACACATCACCCATAACGTAACGCCGCCACCAGAGGCCTGCACCACCTGGAAAGCCATGTATAACGGCATTAACGAGATGATCGACGACCTGATGGAACACATCAGCCTGGAAAACAATGTTTTGTTCCCGCGTGCCCTCGCAGGTGAATAAAAAAAGGCGCCCGAGAGCGCCTTTCTGAAGTCCGAATTCGGCCACTGCATATGTGGCCTTTTTTGTGTCAGAACGTAGACCTGATAAACGCAGCGCCGGCGGCATATGCCGGATGCGGCGTAAACGCCTTATCCGGCCTACATCTCACTGCTTAGCGATTATCGCGTACCTGCCATACGTTTCTTACCGATGAACAACCAGCCCAGACCCAGCGCGATGAACCACAGCGGCGTGACGATCAGCGCCTGACGGGTATCATCTTCCAGCGTCAGCAGTACCAGTACGAAGACGAAGAACGCCATACATACCCAGCACATCAGCTTGCCTAACGGCATCTTGTAGATTGATTTTTCATGCAGGTGAGGACGCTGCTTGCGGTACACCAGGTATGAGCAAAGAATGATGGTCCAGACGAACATGAACAGAATCGCCGATACGGTGGTGATCATGGTGAAGGCGCCAATCACGCTCGGGTTCACGTACAGCATCACCACGCCGCCCAGCAGACAGATACAGGAGAAGGTTAAACCCTTCGCCGGAACTGCGCGTTTAGACAGCTTGGCAAACGCTTTAGGCGCAACGCCTTCCTGCGCCAGACCGAACAGCATACGGCTGGTAGAGAACACGCCGCTGTTTGCAGAAGAGGCAGCTGAAGTCAGCACCACAAAGTTGATCAGGCTCGCCGCAGCAGGCAGACCAACCAGCACAAACAGTTCAACGAATGGGCTCTTGGTTGGCACTACCGAGCTCCACGGCGTAACGGACATAATCACGATCAGCGCGAACACGTAGAACATGATGATACGGATTGGAATCGAGTTAATGGCGCGCGGCAGCGATTTTTCCGGATCCTTGGTTTCCGCTGCGGTCGTACCCACCAGCTCAATACCCACAAACGCGAACACCGCTATCTGGAAGCCGGCAAAGAAGCCGCTCAGACCTTTCGGGAACCAGCCACCGTCATTCCACAAGTGCGTGAACGATGCCTGAACGCCGGTTGGCGACTGGAAGTGCGTCAACACCATCACCAGACCGACGACAATCAGGCCGATGATGGCAACGATTTTGATCATCGCAAACCAGAACTCCATCTCACCGAACATTTTTACGGTGGCGAGGTTGAGGCTCAGCAGCAGCACGATCACCGCCAGCGAGGCGACCCAGTCTGACAGTTCGGGGAACCAGAATTGCGCATACGCGGTAATCGCGACAACGTCTGCCATTCCGGTAACGACCCAGCAAAACCAGTAGGTCCAACCGGTAAAATACCCGGCCCATGGCCCGAGCAGGTCAGAGGCGAAATCACTAAACGATTTGTACTCCAGATTCGAGAGCAGCAATTCACCCATTGCACGCATCACGAAAAACAGCATAAAACCGATGATCATATACACAAAGATGATCGACGGTCCGGCGAGACTGATAGTTTTACCGGAGCCCATAAACAGGCCGGTGCCGATAGCGCCACCAATGGCAATAAGTTGAATATGACGGTTTGTGAGATTGCGCCGTAGCGACTGTTCAGACGACGCCTCTTCAGCGGTGTCGACTTTTACCTGATCTACCATGTTTTTTCTTCCTGTACCTGTCTGTGTTGTTCAGGCTCTACGGCCTTTAGTGTGTCTATGATACGACGATCCTGTTATCAGGACTCATCGATATTAGGTAAGAATTGGCGGGATGAATACTAAGATTTAGATATAATGTTAATTTAATGTTTAAAGTGAGTGTCATATCACTCTGATAGCGCGAATCAGCTCACAAAAATACACGCTGATGGGGCATTTGCAAGATAAAATATCGACAACGACGTAACTATAGCTTTTCACGCTATTTTTTTGCTCCCCCCGGCTTCGGGGGGAACAGAAGTCACTGCTTACAGGATCTCAAGCAGCTCAACTTCGAACACCAGCGTGCTGAATGGAGGAATGGACGCACCAGCGCCACGCTCGCCGTAAGCCAGTTCCTGAGGAATAGTCAGTTCCCATTTGGAACCTACCGGCATCAGGGTCAGCGCTTCAATCCAGCCTGGGATTACGCCGTTAACCGGGAATTCAGCTGGTTCGCCACGTGCGACAGAGCTGTCAAACACGGTACCGTCGATCAGCTTACCGGTGTAGTGCACGCGAACGCGGTCAGTACGTGCCGGAATAGCACCTTCACCCTGGGTCAGAACACGGAACTGCAAACCAGATTCAGTGCTGTTCACACCGTCTTTCTCACGGTTTTCTTCCAGATATTTGACGCCATCAGCCGCCATAGCCTGGAAACGCTCGCGACGAACTGCATCAGCACGTTCGTGGATTTCACGCAGTGCGCGATGCACAACATCAACCGGCACTGCCGGGTGCTTACCTTCCAGCGCGTCAGCGATACCCGCTACCAGCGCTTCAGGCAACAGTCCTTCCAGTCCGGATTCGCTCAGCTGTTGTCCTACCTGCAAACCAATGCCGTAGCTTGCTTGCGCTTCGATAGTGTCAAAAGTCGGGTTAGCCATCATATTTCCTTTCATCGGATGTAAAGTAGCGGGCAGCATATCAGCCATGCCGCATCCGGTAAAACTTTGTCTCGGGAACAGATGACAAATCGCGAGGAAACATAAACAATAGGAATATCCCGCGTTGACGTCACGAAAGCGGGTAATATGACGAACATCATAGCGTTAGCCATCTATACTCTATGATCGAGGAACGAGACGCGGAGCAGGAGGAAAGCCATGCCCGGGCGCTTTGAATTAAAACCAACCCTGGCGAAAATCTGGCATGCACCGGACAATTTTCGCATTATGGACCCGCTACCGCCTATGCACCGCCGCGGCATTATTATTGCTGCTATTGTGTTGGTGATAGGTTTCCTGCTCCCTTCCAGTGACACCAGCGATGCCCCTGTGGTGACGCGTACTGCCCAGCTGGATTTACAGTCACAGTCGCAGCCACCGACCGAGGCTCAGCTGCAGGCACAGCTTGTCCCGCCGCAAAACGATCCCGGCCAGGTCGCTCCGGTTGCGCCAGAGCCAATCCAGGAAGGAGAACCTGATGCGCAGCCTCAGGTCCAGCAATCTCAGCCGCAGACACAACCTTTCCAACAGGATAGCGGAATTGACCAGCAGTGGCGCTCCTATCGCGTAGACTCAGGTAAAACGCTGGCGCAGGTATTCCGTGACCATAACCTCCCGCCAACCGATGTGTATGCGATGGCACAGGTTGAAGGCGCCGGAAAACCACTGAGCAATCTGAAAGACGGTCAGATGATACAGATCAGGCAGAATGCCAATGGCGTGGTGACGGGATTAACCATTGATACCGGGAATGGTCAGCAAGTACTGTTTACCCGCCAGCCTAACGGCAGTTTTATCCGCGCCCGTTAAGCGCTGTGACCCCGCGATTCCAGGCCTGATAAGCGATAGCGCCATCAGGCATCAAGGTGAAACGTCAGCGTTTCACCTTGTTCACCCACCAGATCCCCGAACACACCAGCACCAGCGCTACCGCATATTTCCATTCGAGAATGTTTTCACCGAGGAATATTGCCGACAGTACTGCTCCCGAAACCGGGATCAGGAAGTTAAACGGCGCAATCATCCCCACGCGATTATGCTTGAGCAGAATACTCCACAAGGCGAAAGCGACCGAAGAGAGTAACGTCAGGTAGCCGAGAATCGCCACCGAAGATGCACCGTGTACGGTTAGCGTGCCGCCATAAGCGTAGCCGCCGATAACCAACGCCAGGCCGCCACCGCCCAACTGGTACCCTGTCATTACCGTCGGGTCCACCGTCTGAGAAATACGTTTTCCATATAGCGTGGCAGCAGAGAGAATAAAAGCTGCCATCACTACTGAGCCGTCACCTAACAGGCTGAAGCTAAAATCCATTCCGCTGCTAAAGTTCACCACCATTACGCCGGTAAAGCCGAGAATACAGCCCAGCGCTTTGTTGTAACTCAGTTTGTCGTTATGGTAGATAAAATGGGCCAGCAGCACGCTGAAGAAGGTCCCGGTCGCATTCATGATGGACCCTTTCACTCCCGTCGTGAACGCCAGGCCAATGTAGAAGAAGATGTATTGCAGCGAGGTTTGCGTTAGCCCCAACAGCGTGAGTTGGCCGTACTGACGCGGACTTAACCGGCCAATCGGTTTACGCTGCGCTACCGCCAGCAGTAGCAGCAATAATCCCGCAAACAGAAAGCGATATCCGGCAAAGACAATCTTTGAGGGAATGTCATCCGTGGCAATCTGGAAGATCTCATATCCGCTTTTGATCGCCGGATAGGCACTCCCCCACAGCAGGCAGCAGAACGCCGCGCTCAGGTAGACAACATTTTTACGCGCAAACAGAGGTTGGTGCGTTGGTTCCATTCCATCACCACTTTGAAATAATGTTTTATTTTTTTGATTATCCCGAAAAGGATAAAGAATAGCCAGAGAGAAAAGCGGGGGAACAGAAAAGCAAAACGCCGGCACAGGGCCGGCGTTTTTACGCGGTCATCAGAATAAAAACTTATTCTGCAACTACGTTTACAGTCAGCTTAGCAAACACTTCGCTGTGAACCTGGAAGCTCACTTCGTGCTCGCCAGTGGTACGCAGAACGCCGTTCGGCAGACGAACTTCGCTCTTAGCTACTTCAACGCCAGCTGCAGTTACAGCGTCAGCGATGTCGCGAGTACCGATGGAACCGAACAGTTTACCTTCGTCGCCAGCTTTAGACGCGATGGTTACGGTTTCCAGTGCGTTGATTTTCTCAGCACGAGCTTCAGCAGCGGACAGAACGTCAGCCAGTTTAGCTTCCAGCTCAGCGCGACGCGCTTCGAAAAATTCAACGTTTTTCTTGGTAGCAGGAACAGCTTTACCCTGTGGTACCAGGAAGTTACGAGCATAGCCCGCTTTAACGTTAACCTGATCACCCAGGCTACCCAGGTTTGCTACTTTATCAAGCAGAATAACTTGCATTACCTTATCCTCTCAAAGTCGTATTAATGGACCGTGACCGATTACTGATGACGATCAGTGTACGGCAGCAGGGACAGGTAGCGAGCGCGTTTGATAGCGCGAGCCAGCTGACGCTGGTATTTTGCACGGGTACCGGTGATACGGCTTGGGACAATCTTACCGCTTTCGGTGATGTAGTTTTTCAGCGTAGCGATATCTTTATAGTCGATCTCTTGAACGCCTTCCGCGGTGAAACGGCAGAACTTGCGACGACGGAAATAACGTGCCATATGGCTAGTCTCCAGAATCTATCAATTCAATCTGCTCGGCATGCAGAACCATTTTGCTCAGGCCGTTCTTTGCTTTGTGGCAAGAGATGAACCCCTGAACGGTCACTGCGCTACCGACCGTTATACTGTGAGTAATGGCCTGGTTTTCGTGTCCGCTAATAATAACGGGCATTTGGCACCACGCCTGCCGGTGAAACCCGGCTTCCTCCTGCACAGAACGATGCTCAAGCACGAACTGGCAATGAGGAATTCCTGATGGACTGACCTTTCGAAGGGGGGCCCTGCACACAGTGCCGGACAACGCCAGACGGTTGGTCATCAGAAATTACTCTTCAGAATCCCCAGCTTCAGCATCATCTGCGGTTTCGTTAGCGAAATCATCGCGACGTTCACGACGCTCGTCTTTCGCTTTAACCATCGGAGATGCTTCGGTAACAGCGTGTTTAGTACGCATAACCATGCTGCGGATAACGGCATCGTTGAAGCGGAAGGTAGTTTCCAGCTCATCGATCACTTCCTGCGGCGCTTCAACGTTCATCAGAACGTAGTGAGCTTTGTGCAGTTTGTTGATCGGGTAAGCCAGCTGACGGCGGCCCCAGTCTTCCAGACGGTGGATCGTGCCTTCTGCACCAGTGATGGCAGCAGTGTAGCGTTCGATCATACCCGGAACCTGTTCGCTCTGGTCAGGATGGACCATAAAAACGATTTCGTAATGACGCATCGAATTGCTCCTTACGGATTATTCAGCCTCCTGTCTGGGTCAGCCGAGGCCCATGGAGGCAAGGAACGTGTTAAAGGTCGGCTGAAAAATGACGCGTCATAATACTGGCGTCAGCAGGTAAACTCAAGGTGCTTGTACGATTATTTATCATGTCGCTATTAATACATATCCAGCAGCATTTTGATGCTGATACAAATGGAGACAATGACAATCATGGGTCGGATGACTTTCTTACCGCGCGTCAGTACGACTGTCGCACCAAGACGTGCGCCAAGGGATTGCCCTGCAAACATCACCAGCCCAAGCGACCAGATCATTTTACCACCGAAAATGAAGAACAAAATCGAGGCGATGTTCGACGCCAGGTTAATAAAATTCGAGTGGATTTGCGCTTTATCAATACTGTATCCCCACAGCAGAATATAGCTGAGGGTATAAAAGGAACCTGCCCCAGCACCGAGAAAGCCATCATAAAAACCAATACATCCCCCACCGATCAACGAGAAGAGAAACAGGGATACCTGCTGCTTTCTTTTCGGTTCGCTAAGGTTTGGCGCAAAAATAAAGTAAATGGCGACTGCGATAATCAGGATTGGGAGCAGTTTCTTCAGCAGTTCCGGTTCAATGAACTGGATAAGCGTCGTTCCCAGCGCAGAACCGATAAAGGCAGATAAAAACACATACTTGTGCTCCTGCACGTTGATATGTCCCCGGCGTAAAAAGTAAATTCCAGAGGTCAGAGAGCTACCCAGAGCCTGAATTTTATTGGTTGCCAGCGCATTAGCCGGGGGTAAACCAGAAATTAAGAGTGCGCCAATAGAGAGAAATCCACCACCGCCCGACACCACGTTAATAAAGCCAGCCACCAGCGCGACCATAAACATAACCACGAAATAGCTGAAATCCATGAATGAAGTATCCATAAGTTTTTGCCTTATTATCATAAAGTTATATTACTTATCCGGCTCACTATAAACGGCGTACTCACCCGATTAAATTGACTATTTGGTAAGAGCTTATGCGCGAAAGGCAGGTATTTTTTCACCGCAGCGGTATACACCAGCAGACTGTTAATTAAAGAAAAGATGGCTATGCGGTAATTTTTTGAACAACTGCATCAGAAATGGTCGCTATCGACTGCGCTGGTAGCGGTTAAAATTACATCAGAAGTTAATCACTCACAGGAGAGAGGCAACCAGAGACCGCAGTCGAGGAGGTACATATGCGAGCCCGTGTTTTGACCCTTCTGGCTGTGCTTTTGCTCAGTGCAAATGCAACGGCAGCCATCAAAATTGATAACCATCAGGCCAGGAACATGGATGATGTGCAGAGCTTAGGCGTCATTTACATAAATCATAACTTCGCCACTGAAAGTGAAGCCACTCAGGCCCTGAATGAAGAGACCGATGCGCAAGGCGCAACCTACTACCACGTGATCCTCACCAGGGAACCCGGTAGTAACGGAAATATGCACGCCAGTGCAGATATTTATCGTTAACACCAGAAATAACCAACGAGAACATTGCCACAGTTTAACTTGCCCCCTTCACTGGGGGCTTTTTTTGCAAAACAATCCCGAAGCCAGACCGATCTCATCCCCATGAAGAGTTGGCTCCGGAACGTTTATTCCTACTTCTGCCCGTAATAGGCATTTGGGCCGTGCTTACGCATGAAGTGCTTATTCATCAGATAACTGTCGATGGGGCTGAGCGCCGGATTAATACCGCGCGCAATCCATGCCATTTTTGCCACCTCTTCCATCACCACCGCGTTATGTACCGCGTCGTGAGCATCTTTGCCCCAGGCAAACGGGCCATGCTGGTACACCACTACGCCTGGCGTATGCAAAGGTTCCACCTCCCCCAGCGTTTCAACAATCACTCTGCCGGTATTCAGCTCATACTCATCCTGAACTTCCGCTTCAGTTAACGCCCGGGTGCAGGGAATATCACCAAAGAAGTAGTCCGCATGCGTCGTACCGAGCGCGGGTATTGCCAGACCTGCCTGCGCCCATGCCGTCGCGTGGGTTGAGTGGGTATGCACCACGCCGCCAAGAGAGGAATAGCGACGAAACAGCGCCAGATGGGTGGCGGTATCGGAAGAAGGACGATAGCGTCCTTCCACCACGTTGCCGTGCAGATCCACAACTACCATGTCGTCCACTGTCATTGTATGGTAGTCGACGCCGCTGGGCTTAATCACCACCAGCCCGCGTTCGCGGTCGATGGCGCTGACATTACCCCAAGTAAACGTCACCAGCCCGTAGCGCGGCAGATCCATATTGGCCTCAAAAACCTGCTGTTTGAGTTTTTGCATTATACCGCCTCCACCAGACCGGCGCTGGCCATACGCGCTTTCACCCAGTCGCGCGCCTTCACCACTTCACGTGCCGGGTCGTCCGACGTTTCACTCCACATCTCAATCAGGTATGGCCCGCAATACCCACTCTGTTTGAGCGTCGCAAAACAACGTTCGAAATCGACAACCCCTTCACCAAACGGCACATTTTTGAATACACCGGGTTTGGTATCTTTCACGTGTACGGCAACGATATGACCCATTCCCGCCTGCAGCTCCATCTGCACATCGTTGTCCCACGCCGACAAATTGCCGATATCGGGATACAGCTGGAACCACGGATTGTTGAGATAGTGGGCGTATCCCAGCGCCTTACTGATCGAATTCATCAGTGGATAATCCATGATTTCCATCGCCAGCGTCACCTGTGCACGGCTCGCCATCTCTACGCTTTCTTTCAGCCCATCGCGAAACCGACGACGCGTTTCGTTATTGGCCTGCTGGTAATAAACGTCGTAACCCGCCAGTTGAATAACGCGAATACCGATATCCTGCGCAAACTGAATGGCTTTACGCATGATCTCCAGCCCCTGTTCGCGTACCGCATCATCTTCACTACCAAGCGGGAAACGACGATGAGCGCTCAGGCACATGGACGGTACCCGTATCCCTGTCTCGGCGATAGCGGCCACCAGCGCCAGTCGCTGCTCGCGGTTCCAGTCAAGACGCGCCAGGCGAGCGTCGGTTTCATCAACCGACATTTCGACAAAGTCAAAGCCCAGTTCCTTCGCCAGCTGCAAACGCTCCAGCCAGCACTCCCCGCCGGGGAGTGCCTTTTCATAAATACCGAGCGGGACCTGTTTCGACAACATAGTCGCTCCTTATCCCCACAGCTGGGCGATAGAACGTTTGAACTGACGGGCCGCCTCCACCGGAGAGGCGGCATCGCGAATGCTGCGACCGGCAATAAATACGTGAATCGGAATTCCCTGAAACAGCGGCAGATCTTCCAGCGCCAGACCGCCGGTGACGGTGACTTTAAAGCCCATCTCGGACAGGCGTTTGATCGCGCTGATATCCGCTTCTCCCCACGCCACGCCCGCCGCCTGCGCATCACGACTGCGGTGATACACAACTTGCCCAATCCCTGCGTCACGCCATTCCTGGGCCTGCTCCCAGGTCCAGTAACCGGTCAGTTCAATCTGCACGTCGCCGTTAAATTCTTTCGCTACCTCCAGTGCCCCCTTGGTGGTGTTGATATCCGCACAGCAGATGACGGTGACCCAGTCAGCGTTGGCTTCGAAACACATGCGGGAGAGGATTTTTCCCGCATCGGCAATTTTGGCGTCCGCCAGCACAATTTTATGCGGATAAAGCGCCTTCAGATCGCGAACGGCGCGCACACCCTCTGCCACGCAAAGAATAGTTCCCACCTCAATGATATCGACCTCTTCGGCAATCAGACGCGTCGTTTCATACGCAGAAGACATTGATTGGTTATCCAGCGCAACCTGCAACATAGGTAATAACATTTTGGTATCCTTTTAAACAGCCGCCGCAGTGGCGTTATCAATTAAATCCAACACTTCCTGCGCGGTGCGACAGGCGCGTAAACGGTCGAAATTGGCTTCGTCATCAAAGAGATTCACGATCTGCATGATGCCCACTTCCTGATGTGTGTTGGCGTCAACTGCCGCCATCGTTATCAGAATATCGACCGGGTCGTTATCTTCGTGGTTAAACACCAGCGGTGATTTCAGCGTCACCAGCGCAAAACCGGTTTTCTTGACCCCTTCCTCCGGACGGCCGTGCGGCATTGCCAGGCCAGGCGCAATCACAAAGTACGGGCCAAACTGCTCAACGCCATCAAGGATGGCCTGGTAGTAGCGTGGTTCAACCACATCGGCCTTAACCAACAGATCCACACCAAGCTTTACCGCTTCCTGCCAGGTACTGGCCTCGGCTTGCAAAAGGATGGAATTATTGTCTGTTAGCGAGTCACGTAATTTCATATGCCGCCCCTTACTTCACGTCCTGCGGGAAATGCGCTTTGATCACTTCCAGCAGTTTTGGCCCAAAATCGGCAGGAGACAGCATGTTGCGTACGCCAACGACATATTTATTGCCAGAAACGGTAATCTCACCGGCGATATGCGTAGAGGCGATGATGATATCCGCGCCGCTCAGTTCACTTTTGTATTCACCCACGGCGCAGCTGTTTACCGTATGGTCAATATTTGACTGGGTTAAAAACTGGTCCACCTTCATTTTCATGATCATGGAACTGCCCTGCCCATTGCCACACACAGCCAGAATACGTACGGTCATAATCGGAACTCCTTATTAAGCAGAGTGTTCTGCCAGTTGTTTTTCTGCGTCTTCCTCAGCGCGCAACGTGCGTCCTGCGAAAAACATATAAGCCAGTGCAATCAGAATAATGACGGCCATAAACACAATGCCGATGGAGGCAAAGCCTTGCATCATCGGCGGTGCCAGAATTGACCAGTCCGCCATGCCCATCCAGGCGCTCATACCGGTGAGTTTCACCGCCCAAACGCAGCCGAAGATTTCGATCATCCCCATCACCAGGCAAATCTTGAGCGCCGCGCGCCAGCCGCCAAAGTGGTTAGCAAATACGCCAATGGTGGCGTTCGAGAAGAACATCGGGATAAAGCCAGGGATAATCAGGATGGAAGAGCCGCAGGCAACCAGAATACCTACCGCAATCAGTTGGCCGATGGTGCCCCACATAAAGCCCCAGACCACCGCGTTGGGGGCAAAGCTGTAAATGGCTGCGCAGTCGATAGCCAACACCGCGCCGGGGATCAGACGTTGAGAGATACCGTTGAACGCCTCTGAAAGTTCAGCAACGAACATACGTACACCCTGGGTGATGATGAAGATAGCGACAGCAAACGAAAAACCGGTTTGCAGGATATACACCGTCCAGTGGGTTTTACCCGCCATCGCCTGAACCACATCAATGCCGAAAGAGAGCAGGATCGCCCCGAAAAAGATGGTCATCACAATCGCGGTGGAAACGATGTTGTCATGGAAGATATTCAGCCAGCCTGGCAGCTTGAGATCTTCTACGCTCTCCTCTTTCTTACCCAGATACGGCGCGACTTTGTAAGCAATCCAGGAGGCGAACTGCTGCTGGTGACCGATGGAAAAACCGCAACCGTCAGTTACTTCCTGCGTCGGTTTGTACATCATATTGGAGGTAATGCCCCAGTAGAGCGACACCAGCACCGCGGTACAGATGATGGTGGTCCACATCGGGTAACCAAAGATGTAGAAAGAGACAGCAATCAGCCCCGCCTGCTGGAACATGATGTGCCCAGTCAGCATGATGGTTCGAATGCCGGTAATACGCCGTAGCAGTACGTAACAAATGTTCAGCGCCAGCGCTAACAGTACGGCGTACCCTACCCAACTGTATGCATCGCCCATTCGTTCGATGGTTGCCATCATGGAGGCATAGGTATCGGAGATCGCGCCATTGATACCGTAAACCTCAGACATCTTCGCCACCACCGGTTTAAACGTGCTGGTCAGAATGCCCGACCCTGCCTGCAATAACATAAAACCGATAATCGTTTTGATCGTGCCTTTGATAATGACGCTGACACTTTTACGCAACAGGATGTAGCCGAGGCAGGTCACAATACCCAACAGCAACGGTGCATTGGTCATGACCTGATTAAAAAAGACGGTAAAGATGTTGTAGAGGATCTCCATAACGATCTCCAGTAGACGAAGTTGCTGAACATTCATTACAGATGCCCAGGATGTTGTGCCCTCACTCTAATTTTCAAAAGTAATCACAACAAGATTGAATTTGATTAAATGTGATGAAGTACGCAAATAATTCTCTTACTTGCAGAGTGGATTTACTTCAAATTCATACACGTCAAAATAAATTCATTTAAAACAATAAAATACAAAAATACATTTCATATAAACCATCTTATCACGTTGTAATTTGTTCGCATTTTCCCATTCAACACCAAAAATCAGCGCATTGCCTTCTTGAGAAAATGATGTCAGTATCAATCAAAACAAATCATAATTTGATTCAAATTGAACAAACATGAAGGTAATTGCGATGAGTAAAGTAAAAAGCATCACGCGTGAATCATGGATTCTGAGCACATTCCCGGAGTGGGGAAGCTGGCTGAATGAAGAGATTGAGCAGGAACAGGTCGCACCTGGCACTTTCGCGATGTGGTGGCTCGGCTGTACTGGAATTTGGCTGAAGTCGGAAGGCGGGACTAACGTCTGCGTCGATTTCTGGTGCGGTACGGGTAAACAGAGTCACGGTAACCCGCTGATGAAAACCGGTCACCAGATGCAACGCATGGCGGGCGTGAAGAAGCTGCAGCCAAACCTGCGCACCACGCCGTTTGTTCTTGATCCGTTTGCCATTCGTCAGATCGATGCGGTGCTGGCCACGCACGATCATAACGATCACATCGACGTAAATGTTGCGGCAGCCGTCATGCAGAACTGTGCCGACGACGTGCCGTTTATTGGACCGCAGACTTGTGTGGATCTGTGGATCGGTTGGGGTGTACCAAAAGAGCGCTGCATCGTGGTAAAACCTGGCGATGTGGTGAAAGTGAAAGATATTGAAATTCATGCGCTTGATGCGTTTGATCGTACGGCATTGATCACGCTTCCTGCCGATCAAAAAGCGGCAGGCGTGCTGCCGGATGGTATGGATGCCCGCGCCGTAAACTATCTGTTCAAAACGCCGGGCGGTACGCTTTATCACAGCGGTGATTCACACTACTCCAACTACTATGCAAAGCATGGCAATGAGCACCAGATCGACGTCGCGCTCGGATCCTACGGCGAGAACCCACGGGGTATTACGGACAAAATGACCAGTTCCGACATGCTGCGTATGGCGGAGGCCCTGAATACAAAAGTGGTGATCCCTTTCCATCACGATATCTGGTCAAACTTCCAGGCCGATCCTCAGGAGATCCGCGTACTTTGGGAGATGAAAAAAGATCGGCTGAAGTATGGCTTTAAGCCTTTTATCTGGCAGGTGGGTGGCAAGTTCACCTGGCCGCTGGACAAAGATAACTTTGAATATCACTATCCGCGCGGCTTTGACGACTGCTTCACGATTGAACCGGATTTACCGTTTAAATCGTTCTTGTGATCCACACAAAATGCCGGGCCATCCCGGCATTTTTTCCCATTTACTTTAGTATTTCCAGGCTATTTCAAATATCATCTTTTCAAATCAATTTGTATCGGAATAGCTCATGACTGAAGCACAAAGACATCAAATATTGCTGGATATGCTGGCGCAGTTGGGCTTTGTTACCGTTGAGAACGTGATTGAGCGTCTGGGGATTTCACCCGCCACAGCACGCCGGGACATCAACAAACTCGATGAAAGCGGCAAACTCAAGAAAGTCCGCAACGGCGCAGAAGCTATTACCCAGCAGCGACCGCGCTGGACGCCAATGAATCTGCACCAGGCACAGAACCACGATGAAAAAGTTCGCATTGCCAAGGCGGCATCCCAGCTTGTGAATGCAGGTGAAAGCGTGGTGATCAACTGCGGATCGACCGCCTTTCTGCTGGGTCGCGAAATGTGCGGCAAGCCGGTGCAGATCATCACTAATTATCTGCCGCTGGCGAACTATCTGATCGACCAGGAGCATGACAGCGTGATCATCATGGGAGGGCAATATAACAAAAGCCAATCCATCACGCTTAGCCCGCAAGGCAGTGAAAATAGCCTGTATGCCGGGCACTGGATGTTCACCAGTGGCAAAGGGTTGACCGCGGACGGACTGTATAAAACGGATATGCTGACCGCGATGGCCGAGCAGAAGATGCTTAACGTGGTGGGCAAACTGGTGGTACTGGTCGATAGCAGTAAAGTCGGTGAACGTGCGGGAATGCTGTTCAGTCGCGCCGACCAAATCGACATGCTGATTACTGGCAAAAATGCAAACCCTGAGATTCTGCAACAGCTTGAAGCTCAGGGCGTGAGCATTATGCGCGTTTAAAGGTGCTGGCGGAAAAACGTCACTGTTGCGGCCAACGCTTCTGGCGTGATGCGATGTCGTACGCCCGCTTCCCACAGGCAGGTCAGATTGTTGTCCAAACCTGCCTGAATCAGCGCTTGCTGTAAGCGGAAGGTTTCAACAGCCGGTACAACATCATCATCCTGTCCATGCCACAGCAGCAACGGCCTGTCAGCGAGGCGTGGTAACTGATGCGTAACATCCCATTCGGCAAGCGGGGCGATAACGGCATCAAATTCCGCCTGCTGCTCTGGGGTCTGAACCAGTAAAGGGGGAAAAAGCGTCTGCGCAAGCCGGGTAAAATAGCCTGAACCCATCAGGCTGGCTACACATTTAACCTCAGGATGGCGCGCCATTATGCCCAATGCTGTCATTCCCCCCATCGACGCCCCACCGACGGCAAGCCGCTCATCTGAAAGCCAATTTTCCGCCTCCAGCGCCGCACGTAACGTCGTAAACTCCTGCATATTTTGCTGCAAAATATGCCAGAAGCGGCGCATTCGCACCCTGGCATCGCTTTTGAAGCGAGCGCCATGGTCGGGCGCATCTGGCATGACGACACGGAACCCGGCCTGAGCCAGCGCAACGGCAAAATAGCTGTAAACCAGGCTTGAAGAGGTAAACCCGTGATAGAAGATAACACAAGGGAGTGAACATTCGCGTTTGCCAGCCGGAACGGCGTGCAGGACAGGTATACCCGCCAACTGTCGTGTTTCAATTTCGATCATTTGTCGCCTCTTTCTTTCTGGTATGCCATGCAGCAATACTTAACGCAAGCGAATGTGTTCGGCAATGATTCATAATGTTGAGAACTGGGTTACGCTTTCGCAACATTTTCATTCGAAAATCGCGTGAGAGATAACAATTCGGGAACATTCCCCTAAAGGGAAATTAATAAGGCACTACACTATGGCTATCAGGAAACGAGATAGAGTTATGCGTCGGTTTGCCTCTTTGTTGTTGGTTATGTTTTTAAGCGCCTGTAGCGTGCTACAGGGAACGCCGCAACCCGCACCGCCCGTTGCCGACCACCCGCAGGAGATCCGCCGTGACCAGAGTAATGGGTTACAGCGATTAGGGACGGTTAGCGCGCTGGTAAGAGGCTCTCCGGATGATGCGCTGGCAGAGATCCGTGCCAAAGCCGCCGCGGCTAAAGCTGATTACTACGTGGTTTTATTAGTGGATGAAACTATCGTGACAGGCCAATGGTATTCACAGGCTATTTTGTATCGTAAATAACATTGGGTTGAAATTTAGTCAGCTTTACATTGCTTTGCGCCCCTATGCGTTTACCTGTGCACAATAAACCAACAGCAGGAAGCTTGAGGTTTATTATCGCGATGGAATGCCCTGCCGTGTGTAGGGGTACGAATAATGGAGCTGACGATGAAACAATCACTTGCCTTATCCTCACTGCTGCTTTCTGCCGGACTGGTAGGTACTACGGCGCAGTCTGCCGAATTCGCCAGTGCTGACTGTGTTACTGGCCTGAACGAAATTGGCCAGATATCTGTCAGTAACATTGCAGGAAATCCGCAGGATGTAGAACGTGTTGTCGCGTTAAAAGCGGATGAACAAGGTGCCTCATGGTATCGGATCATTCAAATGTACGAAGATCAGCAGCCCGACAACTGGCGCGTACAGGCCATACTCTATGCTTAACACATTGCCGGATGGCGTAAACTTATCTGACCTACAGTGAACTGTAGACATGATAAGACGCGAAAGCGTCGCCATCAGGCATATTATTAACGTAATCCCCCCGTTGCCCGCAGAAGCAAATCGTTCAGCACCTGCTCAGACAATCGTAGTCCCCCCCGCGTATCAAGCATAATTTGGCACCAGGCCTGCGCCACTGGTGGAGAGGCATAGCGCAACATCTGCGCTCCGCAACCAAGCAGGAAAAGCTGCTGCGTAATCTCCCGCCCCAATGCCTCGCTGGGTTTACGTAAACGCTGCTGGAGCTGACGCACCATTCGATCGTAATGTCGGTCTTGCCCTTTGACTTCCGCAAAGGCTTCACTGAGCATATCGTATATGCGGGGTTGTTTTGTCAGTACCCGCAATACATCAAGGCACATAATGTTGCCAGAGCCTTCCCAGATACTGTTTACCGGCATTTCACGATACAAACGCGGCAGCTCGCTCTCCTCGCAATAGCCAATCCCACCCAGCACTTCCATCGCTTCTGCCACAAATGGCATACCGCTTTTGCAAACGGAGAATTTCGCCGCTGGCGTGAACAACCTGGCCCACAGCGCTTCTTTAGCATCAGCACGACGGTCCCAGGCCCGCGCCAGTCGAAACAGTAACGCCGTTTGACCTTCCAGTTGGAGCGCCATCCGACCTAACACTTGGCGCATCATCGGTTGTTCAATCAATGGCTTGCCAAAAACTTGCCGCTGGTGAGCATGGTAAATCGCGACGGAAAAAGCACGTCGCATCATACCGTGACTGCCGAGCGCACAGTCAAAACGCGTCATCCCCCCCATTTTCAGGATATGGCGTATACCTTCCCCTTCTTCACCCAATAGCCAGCCAATCGCATCGTGGAATTCAACCTCGCAGCTGGCGTTGGAGCGGTTGCCTAACTTATCTTTCAATCGCTCAAGACGGATAGCATTACGCTGCCCGTCAGGTAAAAATCGCGGCACAAAAAAGCAGGATAATCCTCCCTTAGCCTGGGCCAGCACTAAATGGGCATCGCTTTGCGGCACGGAGAAAAACCACTTATGTCCCACCAGCCGATACGAGCCGTCAGCAAGACGTTCTGCCTGAGTGGTATTGCTCAGCACATCTGAACCACCCTGCTTCTCGGTCATGCCCATGCCGATAAGCAGCCCACGCTTTTGCCCTCCGGGCAGTAAATGCGAGTCATAACGGTCGCTTAGCAGCGGCGTAAGCCAGTCGTGAAAGGGGGCGGGTAACATTTGAAGTAACAGCGGCGTGGCGGCAAAAGTCATGGTCACCGGACACAACGTGCCAGCTTCAACCTGCGCATGCAGCATGAAACGCGAGGCCCGTGCAACAAATGTTCCCTGCCTCGCATCTTCTTCCCAGGCCAGATTATGTACGCGGTTGGCGCACAATCCCTGCATCAGCAAATGCCAGGCTGGATGAAAACGCACATCATCCAGCCGCTGCCCCTGCGGGTCGTAGCGCAACAGTTCAGGTGGAAAAGCATTGGCCAGACGGCCCAGTTCGAGCGACTCGGCAGTCCCTAGCTGCTGACCAATACTGGCGAGAAGATCGCTGTCCCAACCAGCGCCTTCGCGGATAACCGCTTCGCACAGCGCGCCATCGGACAAATATAAGTTACTGTTATTGAGCGGTACAGGTTGGTTAAAAACGGTATGCGTTTGCCAGTGCATTGTGTCTCCCTCCTTCAATGGCCGTCGCTTTAAGTATGGTCAGCCAGACAAGAGAGTGCCTGGGATTCAGGTCACAAAAAAGCCATCCCGAGGGATGGCTTAAGAGACATAGAGAATAAATTAGCCACGCTGGCGGACAGCTTCAAACAGGCAGATGCCCGTCGCAACTGAAACATTCAACGACGAAACGCTCCCTGCCATCGGGATGCTGATCAGTTCGTCACAGTGTTCGCGGGTCAGACGGCGCATACCTTCACCCTCTGCGCCCATCACCAGCGCCAGACGACCGGTCATTTTGCTCTGATAGAGAGTATGGTCGGCTTCACCTGCGGTTCCGACGATCCAGATATTCTCTTCCTGCAGCATACGCATGGTGCGCGCAAGGTTGGTCACGCGGATCAGCGGTACGCTTTCTGCCGCACCACAGGCCACTTTTTTCGCCGTCGCATTCAACTGTGCGGAACGATCCTTCGGTACGATTACAGCATGTACGCCAGCGGCATCGGCGCTACGCAGGCATGCGCCCAGGTTATGCGGATCGGTGACGCCATCGAGGATCAATAAGAACGGCTGATCGAGCGTAGCAATCAGATCCGGCAGATCGTTTTCCTGATACTGACGGCCCGGCTTCACGCGAGCAATAATCCCCTGATGTACCGCACCCTCGCTTTTCTCATCCAGAAACTGACGGTTAGCCAGTTGAATGACAACACCCTGTGCTTCCAGTGCGTGGATCAGTGGCAGCAGGCGTTTATCTTCACGACCTTTGAGAATAAAGACGTCCTGGAAGCGCTCAGGCGCACGTTCCAGCAGGGCCTGCACCGCATGGATGCCGTAAATCATTTCACTCATGAATGTACTCGTTAATAGTTTATGCGTAACGCCGGGCAACGCGAAGGTTGCCCGACTTACAGTCTATGGCTGTTATTGTGCGACTTTCTTTTTCGCCGCACGTTTAGCTTTAGTGGCGGCAGCAATTTTAAGCGTTTTTGCCGAGGGCTTTTTCGCTTTTTTATCGCCTTTCTTCTCAGCCGCATTCTTTTCCGCCTGAGGTTTGGCTCTGCCTTTCTTCTCGCCGCGGAAAGCGCTGTCCGGCTCGAAATTCACCTTTTTGCCCATCTGACGACGTTTACCGGTATTTTTACCCGCATCGCCTTTTTTGGCTTTTTCGCGGGCGGTTTTACCTTCATTACGCGGCGCACGTTCGCTGGAGATCAAGCTGAAGTCGATCTTACGCTCGTCCATGTTGACTGCTTCCACGCGAACTTCCACGCGATCGCCCAGGCGATACATCTGGCCGCTGGATTCCCCCGTCAGGCGCTGCCCAACCTGGTCGAAACGATAGTAGTCGTTATCCAGAGAGGAGACATGCACCAAGCCATCGATAAACAGTTCATCGAGACGGACAAAGAAACCAAATCCGGTCACGCTGGCAATCACGCCTTTGAAGACATTACCCACCTGGTCCAGCATGAAGTCGCACTTCAGCCAGTCAGAGACATCGCGCGTGGCTTCATCAGCACGGCGCTCGGCCATCGAACAGTGCTGACCCAGTTGCAGCATCTCTTCCATCGAATAATGGTAGCCACCGGTTTCCGTGGTGTTGCCCTTATGGCCCTGCTCCTGCGCCAGCAGATACTTAATCGCCCGGTGCAAGGAGAGATCCGGGTAACGACGGATCGGTGAAGTAAAGTGCGCATAAGATTGCAACGCCAGGCCAAAGTGACCACGGTTTTCCGGATCGTAAATCGCCTGCTTCATCGAACGCAGCAGCATGGTTTGCAGCATTTCTGCGTCAGGACGGTCAGCAATCGACTCCAGCAGTTCAGCGTAATCACGCGGCTCAGGTTTGTTGCCACCAGGCAGCTCCAGCCCCAGCTCTGCCAGGACGGAACGGAACGAGTTAATCGCTTCGGTCGTCGGCTTATCGTGAATACGGAACAGCGCTGGCTCTTTGGCTTTCTCAACGAATCGTGCCGCGGAGATGTTCGCCATGATCATGCACTCTTCAATCAACTTGTGCGCGTCGTTACGCTGCGTCTGCTCGATACGCTCGATACGGCGTTCAGCATTGAAGATAAACTTCGCTTCTTCACTCTCAAACGAGATACCGCCACGCTCTTCACGGGCTTTATCCAGCACTTTGTAGAGGTTATGCAGCTCTTCAATGTGTTTAACCAGCGGTGCGTACTGCTCACGCAGCTCCTGGTCGCCCTGCAGCATGTGCCAGACCTTAGTGTAGGTCAGACGTGCGTGGGAACTCATGACCGCTTCGTAGAATTTAAAGCCGGTTAAACGGCCTTTCGACGAAATGGTCATTTCACAGACCATACACAACCTGTCCACCTGCGGGTTGAGTGAACACAATCCGTTAGACAGCACTTCCGGCAGCATCGGAACAACCTGCGACGGGAAGTAAACGGATGTGCCACGGCTACGAGCTTCCTGGTCCAGCGGAGTCGGCGGGCGAACGTAATAGCTTACGTCAGCAATCGCCACCCATAAACGCCAACCACCGCCGCGTTTCTTCTCGCAATAAACCGCATCGTCGAAGTCGCGCGCATCTTCGCCATCGATAGTCACCAGCGGCAGATCGCGCAGATCGACACGTCCTACTTTCGCCTCTTCCGGCACTTCTTCTTTCAGTCCGGCGACCTGTTTCTCAACCGCCTGAGGCCAGATATATGGGATTTCATGAGTACGCAGGGCCATATCAACGGCCATGCTGGTTCCCATGTTGTCACCCAGCACTTCAACAATTTTACCCACCGCTTTGGTGCGGCGAGTCGGGCGCTGGGTCAGCTCAACCACGACCACAAAACCCATACGAGCGCCCATTACCTCTTCCGGCGGGATCAGGATATCGAAGCTCAGGCGGCTGTCGTCTGGGACGACAAACCCAACACCAGCATCGGTGAAGTAGCGGCCGACAATCTGGCTGGTTTTCGGCACCAGTACGCGCACAATACGCGCTTCGCGGCGACCTTTACGGTCCGCGCCCAGCGGCTGTGCCAGCACCTGATCGCCATGAATGCAGGTTTTCATCTGCTCGCTGGACAGATACAGGTCATCTTTGCGGCCTTCAACGCGCAGAAAGCCGTAGCCATCACGGTGGCCAATAACGGTACCTTTCAGCAGGTCGAGACGCTCCGGCAGCGCATAGCATTGACGACGGGTGAAGACCAGTTGTCCGTCACGCTCCATCGCGCGCAGGCGACGACGCAGCGCTTCTTGCTGCTCTTCACCTTCAATATTGAGTTCAGCGGCCAGCTCATCGCGGTTGGCCGGCTTTTCACGTTTAGTTAAATGTTCGAGGATAAATTCCCGGCTCGGGATAGGATTCGCGTATTTTTCTGCTTCGCGTTCCTGGAAAGGATCTTGTGACATGTCGGTTCCTCCGTCATCATCGCTGCTGGCGGGAGTCGTTACTCCACCAGCAATAATTTATAAAGCGGTTGATTCTTTTCAACCAAATCAGCAAGTGTGTAGTTGTCCAGTTCCGTGAGAAAACTTTGCACTGCTTTAGAAAGCGCCTGTTTGAGTCTACAGGCCGGGGTAATATGGCAAAACTCGCTGCTACAGTTGACCAACGATAAGGGTTCCAGCTCGCGAACCACATCACCAATACCAATATCCTTAGCGGGTTTACCCAGGCGGATACCGCCATTTTTTCCTCGAATAGCAGTAACAAAGCCCGCCCGGCTAAGTTGATTGATTATTTTGACCATATGATTACGGGACACGCCGTAGACTTCTGTCACCTCAGAAATACTGGTCATACGTCCTTCGGGAAGTGACGCCATGTAGATTAGCGCACGTAATCCGTAATCGGTGAAACTTGTTAACTGCACATCAACCTCAGGAAAAGGGATAAAACGGATAAACCTGGTAGTATTAATTACATTGATGATAAACCAGCCACCAGCCAGGTCGCTAATTTATTTCAGTTCGGGAAGGAAAAAAGCGAGGAACTTACGTGATTTTAAGCCGGATTCTGATGCAAAGCACCTTATCCGGCCTAAATTAGTGCAAGCGCAGCGCCGTTTGACGCTACGCTATAACCAGAATTATGCGTCGAACGGGTCGCGCAGGATCATGGTTTCAGTACGGTCTGGGCCAGTTGAGATAATATCAATCGGCACACCGGTCAGTTCTTCAATACGCTTGATGTAGTTCAGCGCTGCCTGCGGCAGACCGCTACGTTCCTTCACGCCGAAGGTGGATTCAGACCAACCCGGCATGGTTTCGTAAATCGGCTCGATACCTTTCCAGTCGTCAGCTGCCAGCGGAGTAGTCGTTACTTCGCGGCCATCCGGCATACGGTAAGCAACACAGATTTTCACCTCTTTCAAACCGTCCAGTACGTCCAGTTTGGTCAGGCAGAAGCCAGACAGGGAGTTAATCTGTACTGCACGGCGTACAGCAACGGAATCCAGCCAACCGGTACGACGACGACGACCGGTGGTCGCGCCATACTCGTTACCTTGTTTGCACAGGAACTCGCCAACGTCATCAAACAGCTCTGTCGGGAACGGACCCGCACCTACACGAGTAGAGTAAGCTTTGATGATACCCAGAACGTAGTCCACATAACGTGGACCCAGGCCGGAGCCGGTTGCCACGCCACCTGCGGTGGTGTTGGAGGACGTTACGTACGGATAGGTACCGTGGTCGATATCCAGCAGCGTACCCTGCGCACCTTCAAACATGACGAAATCGCCACGCTTACGCGCCTGGTCCAGCAGATCGGAAACATCAACAACCATTGAGGTCAGGATGTCGGCGATAGCCATCACATCATCCAGCACTTTCTGGTAGTCAACTGCTTCAACTTTATAGAAATTCACCAGCTGGAAGTTGTGATATTCCATCACTTCTTTCAGTTTTTCAGCGAAAGTTGCTTTATCAAACAGATCGCCAACACGCAGACCGCGACGAGCTACTTTGTCTTCATAAGCTGGACCGATACCACGACCGGTAGTACCGATCGCTTTCTCGCCACGCGCTTTCTCACGAGCGTTATCCAACGCAACGTGATAATCAAGGATCAGCGGACAAGCTTCAGACAGCAGCAGGCGCTCGCGAACCGGGATACCACGATCTTCCAGTCCTTTCATTTCTTTCATCAGCGCGGACGGAGACAGAACAACACCGTTACCGATGATGCTGATTACGTTTTCGCGAAGAATGCCTGATGGAATAAGATGGAGGACGGTTTTTTCACCGTTGATTACGAGAGTATGGCCTGCGTTGTGACCACCCTGGTAGCGCACAACATATTTAGCCCGTTCAGTCAGAAGATCGACGATCTTCCCTTTACCTTCGTCACCCCATTGGGTGCCCAGTACGACGACGTTGTTACCCATTTTTCAAAATCACCGTTTGCTTAAAAATGGATTCTACCACCGCTTTTTCAGATATACAGCACTTTTTGCATGCGAAAATCCGCAAATTAGTCTACTTATTGATCAGCCAATCGTTTTCCTCAACATGTAGTAGACCACAACGCCCGCAACCACAAGACCTCCACCAAAACGACGCAAAATATTTTCGGGAAGTTGCGCCATTGCGGAGATCATTTTCTTCCATGCGCTGGGATAAAGCATCGGACCCAGCCCTTCCAGCACCAAAACCAGCGCGAGCGCCAGCAAAATTGTTGAATTCATCCATCGCCCTTATATAAAAAGAAAACCACCGCATCCCTGGAGATGCCGGTGGTTTTGCTGCTTTAAAACCGCTGGAACGCGATTAGCGTGTCGCGGTATTTGGTGTCTTCATGTAGCGGAAGAAATCGCTGTCCGGGCTCATGACCATCACGTCCTGATTCCCTTCAAAGCTCTTCTCGTAAGCACGCAGGCTACGGATGAAGGCGTAGAAGTCAGGATCCTGACTGAACGCATCGGCAAACAGCTTAGCGGCTTCTGCATCGCCTTCACCGCGCATAATACGGCCCTGACGCTCAGATTCTGCCAGCGTTTTAGTGACTTCATAGTCAGCCGTTGCACGCAGTTTTTCCGCCTCTTCCTGGCCTTGTGAACGATGGCGACGCGCTACCGCTTCACGCTCAGCGCGCATACGGTTGTAGATAGCCTCGGACACTTCAGCAGGCAGGTTGATTTGCTTAATACGCACGTCAACCACTTCGATGCCCAATGCCGCCATACTGTTCGGATTGATGACCGGTACTTTACCGTTCGTTTCAGCCTGAACACGTTCAGCCGCTTCGGCAATCGCGCTATCTGCTGCCGGAGTCGCCACTTCATCTTCCGTGCCAGCAGAACCGGAGTTCAGCGCGTCACGCACTTCCAGGGTCAGACGACCGCGGGAATCGGTAACGATGTCCTTCACGTCCAGACGACCAATTTCAGAACGCAGACGGTCAGAGAACTTACGTTTCAGCAGGACTTCCGCCTGAGAAACATCGCCACCGCCCGTTGCCAGGTAGTAACGGCTAAAGTCACTGATGCGCCACTTGATGTAGGAGTCAACGATCAGGTCTTTCTTCTCTTTGGTAACAAAGCGATCGGCCTGGTTGTCCATGGTCTGAATACGCGCATCCAGCATCTTCACAGATTCAATAAACGGAATCTTGAAGTGCAGGCCTGGTGCAACGACCAGCGGCTTGTTTTCATCGTCACGCAGAACTTTACCAAAGCGCAGAGTAATACCGCGCTCGCCTTCTTTGACCACAAAGACAGACATGAACAGAACTACCAGAACGATGATGATAATCGCAATAACTGACTTACGCATCGTTATTCCCCCTGACGCTGGTAGTCGTTACGCTGCGCATTCGCGCGGCGTTGGTCCATAATATCGCCCTGACTGGTGGACGAAGTGTTGCTTGCTCCAGTGCTGGAAGTCGTTGCTGGCGGAAGACGCAGCAGGTTTGAACTGCTGTCAGTCTTTGTTGCTGGCGCACTACCACCTTTCAGCATTTGATCCAGCGGCAGAACCATAAGATTGCTACCTTTATCGTTAACCAGGACTTTGCGGGTATTGCTCAGCACTTTTTCCATGGTTTCGATATACAGACGCTCGCGGGTAATTTGCGGTGCGGCTTTATATTCCGGCAGAATTTTTGCGAAGCGAGCCACTTCACCCTGTGCTTCCAGGATGGTCTGAGTCTTATACGCACGTGCTTCTTCCAGAATACGCTGCGCCTGACCGTTTGCACGCGGCTGAACTTCGTTGGTGTACGCTTCCGCTTCACGGATGTACTGCTGTTCGTTTTCACGTGCTGCGATAGCATCGTCAAACGCGGCTTTTACTTCTTCCGGCGGACGTGCAGCCTGGAAGTTGACGTCCAGCAGGGTGATACCCATGTTGTACGGACGGATCGTTTCTTCCAGTTCACGTTGGGTGTCGCTACGAATAACGGTACGCCCTTCGGTCAGGATACGGTCCATGGTGTATTTACCGATAACCCCACGCAGGGCGCTGTCAGTAGCCTGACGCAGACTGTCATCCGCGCTGGTTACGCTAAACAGGTAACGCTGCGGATCGGTCACGCGGTACTGTACGTTCATTTCGACGCGCACGACGTTTTCGTCAGAAGTCAGCATGACGCCGGATGCGGCAAGTTCACGCACGGCTTCAACGTTGACCGGTGTCACTTCGTCGACAAAGGTCGGTTTCCAGTTCAGACCCGGTTCAACCAAATGGCTGAATTTACCGAAGCGTGTCACCACGCCACGTTCCGCTTCTTTAATGGTATAGAAACCGCTAGCCGCCCAGATAATGACGATAGCGGCCGCTGCAATAGTAAAGACTCGACCGCCCAGTTGCGGACGCGGGCCTTGCGATGAACTACCACCGCCAGAGCCTGTACCTTTACCGCCACCCAGACCACCGAGCTTTTTACTCAGTTTGCGGAAGATATCGTCCAGATCGGGAGGTCCCTGCTCGCGACCACCTTTGTTTCCATTTCCCTCAGGGTTGCCGCCAGGTTTGCTGCTTCCCCAGGGGTCGCGGTCTTGTCCGTTATTACCGGGCTGATTCCACGCCATTTTTGTGCTCCATATTTGTTATGCGATGCTATACCTGCGTCTTTTGCGCTGCCGTTGCGTTGGCTGCGTCCCTCAACGCCAGTCACATAGTTGACTATGCTCCTGGAGATTTCAGGACTTGCCGCCTTCCTGCCGCACAAAATCCACAAGGTATAGAGGCGAAAAAATCTTCAGGCCATATCCGTCAGATCAGACAACATAGTCTTCCAGTGCCGGTTCTTGTTTACAGAGGCGACGCCAGTCTACGATCGGCATACGAACCTGCAGACCTACGCTGCCGTCCTCCTCCATCCACTCTTTTTCTATTGCCTGAAGTTGATAAAACCGGCTTCTCAAACGCCCTTCCTGCGGCGGCAAACGCAACGTATGCTGCGCCACCTCACCGGAAAGTCGCTCAGTCAAAGCCTGAAAAAGTTGTGGTATACCAATCCCCGTTTGCGCTGATACCCAAACGCGAATGGGTTTATTCTCTTCATCTCTGTCGATACGCGGCTCAAAGTCATCCAACATATCGATTTTATTCATCACCAGCAGAGTCGGGATCTCATGCGCATCGATCTCTTCGAGCACCGTATCGACGGCCTCAATGTTTTCCTGCACACGAAAGTCTGCTGCATCAATAACGTGCAGCAGCAATGTCGCCTGACGTGTTTCCTGCAAGGTGGCCTTAAACGCCGCCACCAGGTCGTGCGGCAAATGACGGATAAACCCAACGGTATCCGCCAGCACTGTCTCACCCACGTCCGCAACGTCTATTCTGCGTAGCGTCGGGTCCAGGGTCGCAAACAGCTGATCCGCTGCGTAGACCTGGGCTTCGGTGATCTGGTTGAACAGGGTGGATTTTCCGGCGTTGGTATATCCCACCAGTGATACGGTTGGGACATCCGCTTTCTTGCGCGACTGTCGCCCCTGCTCACGTTGCTTTTCAACTTTTTCCAGGCGCGACTGTATCTGCAAAATGCGATTACGCAGCAAACGACGGTCGGTTTCGAGCTGGGTTTCACCCGGACCGCGCAAACCAATCCCGCCCTTTTGCCGTTCAAGGTGAGTCCAGCCACGGACCAGACGCGTAGCCATATGGCGCAACTGCGCCAGCTCAACCTGCAACTTACCCTCATGGGTTCGCGCACGCTGGGCAAAAATATCTAAAATGAGACCAGTCCTGTCGATAACAAGACACTGGCACAACTGTTCCAGGTTACGTTCCTGGGCAGGGCTTAGAGCATGATCAAAAATCACCACCGCAGCGCCAGTCGCTTTTACGGCTTCGGCAATTTCGATTGCCTTACCTTCACCAACAAAATACTTCGGGTGCGGTGCTTTACGGCTCCCGGTAATCACCTGCATTGCTTCGACACCGGCGGAAGAAACCAGAGATTCAAACTCCTGGAGGTCTTCCATATCTTTGTCTTGCGAAAAATAGATGTGTACCAGTACCGCCTGCTCACCGGCATCATAACGGTCAAACAAGCGTCAACCCCTTAATATAAATCAACGGGGAACGCAGGATCGCTGGCTCCCCGTATGTAAAACAGCTAATAACCTTATTCGGTTTCTTCGCTGTCCTGTTGCGCAGATGAACCTTGCGCGTTGCTACCGTGATGGTAGTTGCTGCCTGTGCCGCCGGTGGCATTATTGCTGTGATGAGAAACCGGACGAGACGGGACAACAGTAGAAATCGCGTGCTTATAAACCATCTGGCTGACCGTGTTTTTCAACAGGATCACGAACTGATCAAAAGACTCGATTTGACCTTGCAGCTTAATACCATTCACCAAATAAATAGAAACTGGAACACGTTCCCGACGCAGTGCGTTCAGGAACGGATCTTGTAAAGATTGCCCCTTAGCCATTCTCTCTTTTCCTTATATGCTTATTTGTACTTTGAACCTTTCGATTCTGAAAAATTGCGCACGATACGTTTCAATTGTACACATTCAGTTCGCGATAGCACCAACAACCTGTAATACTTCGTTTCGCGCCTGGTCAGGCTTTTCACTGTCAAGCCAGTGCACCCCTTCCCAACCACGCAACCAGGTTACCTGTCGCTTCGCCAACTGCCTCGTGGCGCAAACACCTCTATAAACCATTTCATCGTATGAAATTTCACCTTCAATGTATGACCACATCTGGCGATACCCTACACAACGAATGGAAGGCAAATCCGTATGCAAATCTCCACGGGCAAAAAGCGCCCGGACTTCTGCTTCAAAACCTGAAGCTAACATCTGATGAAAACGCTGCTCAATTCGCTGATGGAGCAGTTCACGGCTCGCCGGGGCGATTGCAAACTGATGCACCTGATACGGCAAAGCATCTCCTGACGTTTGCGTCAGCTCCGTTAAAGTTTTACCCGAAATGAAAAAAACTTCCAGTGCCCGGGAAAGTCTTTGCGGATCATTTGGATGAATACGCGCCGCAGCCACGGGATCGATGTCCTGAAGCTGTCGGTGTAACGCGTCCCAACCCTGCTCTGCCGCCTGCTGCTCAATTCTGGCCCTGACTTCCGGGTCCGCCGACGGTAACGGCGACAGTCCTTCAAGCAAGGCTTTGAAATATAACATTGTGCCGCCCACCAGCAACGGGATACGCCCCGCGGCGGTGATGTCGGCCATCTCGACTAACGCATCGCGACGAAAATCCGCAGCGGAGTACGCTTGCGACGGATCGCGGATATCCAACAATCGGTGCGGCGCGGCTTGTAATTCAGCTGCATCAGGCTTGGCTGTACCGATATCCATCCCCTTGTAAATAAGGGCGGAATCAACGCTTATCAACTCTATGGGCAAAACTTTACGCAATTCAATTGCTAATGCCGTTTTACCGGAGGCCGTTGGCCCCATCAAAAAAATCGCCTTTGGCAGGCTCGCCTTACGGGTATCACTCATGTTTCAGGGCATTCATTACCGAATGTAAATCAACAGGTTGTAACAGACCACCCGGCGGTGCCTTCACGAGTTGCGGGCAGAGCCGCTCAACATCCGCTAACAGCGTAATCGCCTGTGCCATGCTCCACTGTGGATGCTCGCTCATCAGGTTACGTGCGATCCACTGTGCAATATTGCCCGGCTCGAATACGGATTGCTGCGCCAGGTAGCCTATCAGTTCAGGAATCAAGATTTGTAAATTTTGTTGGCGTAAGGGTAAAGGCACAGCCCGGATGGTCACATGCTGCGCATCCAGCTGAAATTCAATGCCCAACTCAGCCAGTTGGCTCTGTCCTTTTTGCAGTGCCGCTTTTTCATCGGCGGTCACTTTTAGACGTAAAGGGATCAGTAACGGTTGAGCACAAACCGTTCCCTGACCCGGCGTTAACTGCGCCTGACGCAGCCAACGCTCAGCCACCGGCAATGCCAACAACTGAATATGGCCATCGCACTCGAGTAACGCGCAGTCTGCACCAACAATCGTTAGCACCCGGCCAAAGCCCTGACTACTGCCAGTCAGAGGCGTCGATGACGTTTCAGAGACCGGCGTTTTCCGCGTTGGAGCCGGCGTCTGCATCAGTTGCTGATAGATTTCGCCCTGCTGCTTTTGGTATCCGGGTTGAGCATGAGGCCAACTGGCTCCCGCCTGACGGCCACCGCCACTACTACTGCCACCGCTACTGCCACTTCCAGCACCAGCGGATGCTGAGTACCGCGGTGTCGCAGGTTCACGCGCGGGAGCAGGCTCGGCAAAATGGTTGCGTCCAGCAGCTACGCGGTTTTCCGGGATGTGCCTTGGGGCGGGTTCGTCGTTATCAGCCAACGGCAGCGGCGTTTCAAGCTGCTGTTGCAGGACGCTCAACACGCCCTGGTAAATAAAATCGTGCACCAGGCGAGATTGATGGAAACGGACCTCATGTTTAGCTGGGTGTACGTTGACATCCACTTGATGCGGATCGATTTCCAGATACAGCACAAATGCGGGCTGTTGATCGGCTCCCAGCTTATCTTCACAAGCCTGGCGGATAGCATGGTTGATCAGCCGGTCACGCATCATCCGACCATTCACATAGCAGTACTGGATTTCTGCCAGTGCTGCCGTTGTGTGGTTAGGATCGGCCACCCAGCCACGCAATGTTAAATCGCCATGCTGCCATTCGATCGCCAGCGCATGCTCCAGAAATGGCGTGCCGCAAATCGCACCCAGCCGGCGCTCTTTCTGCCCATCCGCGGCCACTGCCCTGTACTGTCGCACCACTTTGCCGTTGTGCGACAAATTAATCGTCACATCAAAACGTGCCAGCGCAATGCGGCGAATAATCTCGTCGATATGATTAAATTCGGTTTTCTCGGTGCGCATAAATTTGCGCCGCGCCGGGGTGTTGTAGAACAGATCTAACACCTCCAGCGTGGTTCCCACCGGATGCGCAGCGGGTTTAACTGTGACATCCATGTCACGCCCTTCGGCATACGCCTGCCAGGCTTCGGGTTGTTCTTGCGTACGCGACGTCAGGGTTAAGCGAGACACGGAGCTGATACTGGCCAGCGCTTCGCCGCGAAATCCGAGGCTCACGATGGCTTCAAGATCGTCAAGCGAGGCTATTTTACTGGTGGCATGACGCGCCAACGCCAACGCCAGCTCGTCTTTTTTAATCCCACAGCCGTTGTCACGAATACGGATAAGCTTCGCGCCGCCGCGTTCAATATCGATATCAATGCGCGTCGCACCGGCATCAATGCTGTTTTCCACCAGCTCTTTCACCACTGACGCAGGCCGCTCTACCACCTCGCCTGCGGCAATCTGGTTCGCCAGCTGTGGCGGTAGAACCTGAATCGGCATGGCTAATCCTTAATTTGTTAACGTGTTACCCGGCGATATGGCGCTGGCGGTTTGCGCCGGTGCGCCCTGCGGCCCGGTTTGCATCGGGTGCGCCTGGAAATAGTTACGCAATCCTTTGTAAATCGCCTCAGCCAGTTGCTGCTGGTAATCATCGCTCGCCAGCAGACGTTCTTCGCTGTTGTTACTGATAAAGCCGGTTTCAACCAGCACTGACGGAATATCAGGCGAACGCAGTACGCCGAGGCTAGCGTGTTCCGGGCGACGCTTATGCATCGAACCAATACGTTCTAACTGGCCGATCATGCTGGTCGCCACATCATACCCGACGCGTTGCGAATGACCGAACTGCAGATCCAGTACAGCCTGGCTGAGGTAAGGATCGGACTGGCTGTTTGCCAGCACATCGCCCGCGCCGCCCAACAGCTCCGATTGCTTCTCGTGCTGTTCCAGCCAGCCGGCCATCTCACTGTTCGCCCGACGGTTTGACAGCACCCAAACGGAAGCACCTGTGGCATCACGGTTTGGTGCGGCATCCGCGTGAATAGAAACCAGGAAATTGGCGTTTTGTTTACGCGCGACGTCTGAACGCCCCATCACCGAGATAAAGTAATCACCATCACGAGTGAGGACGCCTTTAAACATCGGGTCATCATTGAGCAAACTGCGCAGCTTGCGCGCCACGGCAATCGTGACGTTTTTCTCACGCGTGCCGCCAGGACCAATAGCGCCAGGATCCTGTCCACCGTGTCCGGCATCAATGGCAATCACCACTTTATCGCCGTTGCTGGAACTGGCGCGCGCCGCAGGGCGCGTAGAGGTATTGCTGTTAGTCACAGCCGTAGTGCGATCGTTTTCCGCTTTAAATGGATTGCGCGCTGGCTCGACAGGACGTGGGGCAACAATCGGCGCTTCAACACGCTTTGCAACCACGGGAGGTGGAGGCGGCGGCGGTGGCGCATCAGCGTTGATGGTAAACACGACGGTATAATTGCCGCCGTTCTGGCGTTTTACTGCTTCGGCTTTACCGTTCTCGGTTAAATCCACCACCAGTCGCAGAGACTGCGCATCTTTTGGCGTGCCGGAACGGATAGATTTCACCAGATTATTGCCGCTAAACAGCAGCGGTAATCCCTGAATCACTCCGGTTTGTTTAATATCCAGCGCGACGGTTCGTTTCCCGTCCTGCGAAACGGCATATTCAGGATCGCCAATAAAGCTCAGCGTAATCCGCGCCTGTTGATCGCCATTAGATACCTGAAGATCGGAGAGGCTGGCGGCCCCTGCCTGCGCGCACAGCAGGACCAGGGTTGCCATCAACCAGTTTCTGATGCGATAAATCATCCCGCCACCCTTAAGGTTAATCGGCTAAACGCGCCAGCAATAAATCACCTGATGAGGAGACTGCGCTTACACGCGCCTCTCGACCTTGCGCCTGGTATTCAATGTGTATTTCGACGTCCGGGTCTGGCAGTACACCTTTACCTTGTTGCGGCCATTCCACCAGGCAGATGGCATCATTGGCAAAATAATCGCGGATCCCCATAAATTCCAGCTCCTCTGGGTCCGCAAGTCGGTATAAATCGAAGTGATATACCATCATGTTATCGAGTGAATAGGGTTCAACCAGCGTGTAGGTGGGGCTTTTTACATTACCTTTATGACCTAATGCCTGCAGAAATCCCCGGCTAAAGGTGGTTTTACCCGCCCCCAGGTCGCCGTACAAATATATAACCGTCGCGCCGTCACAGGCTTTGGCTACCCGCAGTCCCAAGTCTAAAGTCGCCTGCTCATCAGGTAGTGGAATTACTCGATTCATCATGATAAACGTCAATCACATCAGGGTTAACAATACGCTGTAGCGTGGTAAAGAGATCTGTCGCCAGCATGCCGCGCGTACCAAAACGCGCCGCCAGCACATCCGCCGCCGCTCCGTGCGCAACACATCCCGCACATGCTGCATCATACGGGGTAAGCTTCTGTCCGAGCAATGCGCCAATAATACCGGAAAGTACATCCCCCATTCCGCCGCTGGCCATCCCGGCATTGCCGGTATCAATAATACCCAACTCCGCCTGTTCAGCAGCAACAACCGTACCCGCGCCTTTCAGCACTACCACGCCTCCGTACCGTTTTACCAGACGTTGTGCACAAAGTAAGCGATCGTCTTCAATTTCTGCAATGGAACAGCCCAGCAGTCGCGCGGCTTCACCTGGATGCGGCGTGATCACGCGATTGTGACGTTTATCGGGGTTGATTGCCAGCAGGTTCAGCGCATCCGCATCCCAGAGCATCGGTTTGCGAAAATTCTCCACTTTTTGCAGCGCTTTTTTGCCCCACTCCTGCTGACCAAGCCCGGGGCCTATCACCACCACATCCGCCCATGCCAGGCTCTCTTCCAGCGTCTGCGGCGTCAGCGCATCGACCATCAGTTCCGGTCTGGCTGTCAAAATAGGCGCGATATTTTCACTGCGCGTCAACACTTTGACCAGCCCGGCACCTGCACGCAGCGCGGCTTCTCCGGCCATGCGTATTGCGCCTGCCGTTCCGTGGTCACCGCCGATAATCACCAGCCGACCGTGGGAGCCCTTGTGCGAGGTGGGTCGACGCGGCGTTAGCCAGTGTGCAAGTTGTTGAGCATCAAAACGTTGCAATGGCGCGTTCTGCCCCGCCAGCCAGTCGTCCAGTCCGAGAGCGTTAACATGCAGACGCCCAGTGACATCGCGCGCTTTGCCGGTGAGCAGGCCCGGCTTGAGTGCAATAAAGGTAATGGTATGCGCTGCGTTGATGACCGCGCCCGGCGTCGCTCCCGTCTGCGCCAGCAGGCCGGAGGGAATATCTATCGCCACAGTAGGGGCTGGGTGAGAATTGGCACGTTCAATCAATACTGACAGAGGCTCACGCGGCGCGTGTTTTAAGCCAGTGCCTGTCAGCGCGTCGATAATCACGTCCACGTTATCTGGCCAATTGATATCAACCGCGTGAATGACGCCACCCGCGTTAAGCCAGGCATCACGCGCCTGCTGCGCCTCCTCGGGGAGCGGTTTGTCACCCTCCTGTGCCAGCAACGTGACTTCAAGACCCAGCGCTTTGGCAAGTCTTGCCACTACGTAACCATCGCCGCCGTTGTTGCCATGACCACATAGCACCAGCCAGTGCCGGGCGTTCGGATAAGCCTCACGAGTGATCTGAAACGCCGCCTCTCCCGCCCGTTGCATCAGTTCGTACAACGTCAGCCCTAAACTGTCTGCCGCCTCTCGCTCCATCCGCCCGATGTCATCGGCGTGCCAGATGGAGTGTGGTATACTTGCGGGGTTTTTCTTCATTGTATGGTCCGTCATGTCAGAGCCCCTCGATCTCAATCAGTTAGCGCAAAATATTAAGCAGTGGGGGCTGGAGCTTGGCTTTCAGCAGGTCGGTATTGCCGATACCGACCTCAGCGAAGCGGAGCCCAAACTGCAGGCCTGGCTGGATAAACAATACCACGGCGAGATGGACTGGATGGCCCGTCACGGCATGATGCGCGCCCGCCCTCACGAATTATTGCCCGGTACGCTACGTGTCATCAGCGTACGTATGAACTATCTTCCTGCCAATGCGGCCTTCGCCAGCACGTTGAAGAACCCTTCGCTGGGTTACGTCAGCCGTTACGCGCTTGGCCGCGACTACCATAAGCTGCTACGTAACCGCTTAAAAAAGCTGGGGGAGATGATTCAACAGCACTGCGTTTCGCTGAATTTTAGACCTTTTGTCGATTCTGCGCCCATTCTTGAGCGTCCGTTAGCGGAAAAAGCCGGGCTTGGCTGGACAGGTAAGCACTCACTTATCCTCAATCGCGAAGCCGGTTCATTTTTCTTCCTCGGGGAATTACTGATCGATTTACCCTTACCGGTAGACCAACCAGCAGAAGAAGGATGCGGGAAATGCGTCGCCTGCATGACCATCTGTCCCACCGGGGCCATCGTTGAACCCTACACGGTGGATGCGCGCCGCTGTATCTCTTATCTCACTATCGAACTGGAAGGCGCGATCCCGGAAGAATTTCGTCCCTTGATGGGGAATCGAATTTACGGCTGCGATGATTGCCAGCTTATTTGCCCGTGGAACCGCTATTCACAGTTGACGACAGAGGATGACTTCAACCCGCGCAAGCAGCTTCATGCTCCGGAGTTAATAGAGCTGTTTAGCTGGAGCGAAGCGTGGTTTTTAAAAGTCACGGAGGGGTCTGCCATTCGTCGTATTGGCCACCTGCGCTGGCTGCGAAATATCGCCGTTGCGTTGGGTAATGCTCCCTGGAATGAAGCCATTCTTCGCGCACTGGAAAGTCGCAGAGGTGAGCACCCACTTCTCGACGAACACATAGAGTGGGCGGTTGCTCAGCAAATTGAGAAGCGAAATACCTGCGTAGTTGAGGTGCAGCTACCGCAGAAACAACGTTTGGTCAGGGTCATTGAGAAGGGTCTGCCGCGCGACGCTTAAGTCATCCACAGCTTGTGTATAAAAATAAAAACACATTGATATTCAAGAGGGAAAAAATCGTCAAGTGATCGCATTAACAATTTGAAATGATAATTAAACCAGTAATTTCAAATGGTTAAAATAATACTATTCACCCGGCGAAGTTTTTTGCATTCCAGGAATAATACCCGAACCTGTGGATAAGTCTGTTTACAAGAGTATGTCAATGACGAAACAAAACGTCCCCAACGCAATTATTCGTTGTGGATATTTTTATTGGGGTAAGAATTTGGAGCGGGAAACGAGACTCGAACTCGCGACCCCGACCTTGGCAAGGTCGTGCTCTACCAACTGAGCTATTCCCGCTTGGGTGTGTCTGTGCTTAACAAGCACTTTCAAATTTTGGAGCGGGAAACGAGACTCGAACTCGCGACCCCGACCTTGGCAAGGTCGTGCTCTACCAACTGAGCTATTCCCGCATAATCTTCGTCTTTCGAACCGCTACTGCGTTGGCTGCCTTCATTCGCCTGAGTCACTTACTTTAGTAAGCTCCTGAGGACTCATTCAGTTGCCGCCTTGTCGCAATTCGAAATCCTGCGATTGGTGGTCTGTGCTTTACAAGCATTTTCAAATTTTGGAGCGGGAAACGAGACTCGAACTCGCGACCCCGACCTTGGCAAGGTCGTGCTCTACCAACTGAGCTATTCCCGCAAATCTGTACTGCTTTTGTTGCTGTCGTAATTCGCATTTCTGCGTCGTTACGGGAGGCGCATTATACGAGAAATCCGTTTAGCTGCAACCCCCCTGAAAGCGTTTTTTTCGAAAATTCGTTCAAGTGATTAATTTACAATCAAGCTGAACAATTTAGCGTCAAAAAACCGGTGACGCAAGCCACCGGAGAACAAAATCAAAGATTAATAAAATGTTCGCGATAGTAAGCAAGCTCAGCAACAGATTCACGAATGTCGTCCATCGCCTGATGCGTTCCCTGCTTGGTGAAGCCCGCAAGGATTTCCGGCTTCCAACGACGCGCCAGTTCTTTGAGCGTGCTGACGTCCAGATAGCGATAATGGAAATACGCCTCCAGCTCCGGCATGTATTTAAACAGGAAACGACGATCCTGTCCGATGCTGTTGCCGCAGATAGGTGATTTCCCTTCCGGAACCCACTCTTTCAAAAAAGCCAGCGTGGCCAGTTCAGCTTCACGATCGCCCATGGTGCTCGCCTTCACGCGCTCCACCAGCCCGCTACCGGTATGCGTACGTACGTTCCAGTCATCCATTAATGCCAGCTGTTCGTCGGACTGGTGCACCGCAATTGTCGGTCCTTCAGCCAGAATATTCAGGTTGGCATCCGTCACCAGCGTGGCGATCTCAATAATGCGATCGCGCTCGGGATCCAGACCTGTCATCTCCAGATCGATCCAAATCAGGTTGTTTTCATTGGCACTCATGCTATTTTCCACCCTTCAGCGTCACATTCAGTGTGACTACATTGATCTAAAATTGTGTGTATCATAAATGTTTTGCCCATCATGGGCGACCAGGAGCCAGTCCGATTGAGTAAGAATAAACTCTCCAAAGGCCAACAGCGCCGTGTGAACGCCAATCACCAGCGTCGTCTTAAAACGTCCACGGAGAAGCCCGACTACGACGACAACCTGTTTGGCGAAACCGCCGAAGGCATCGTTATCAGCCGTTTTGGCATGCATGCCGACGTAGAGTCTGCTGACGGTGAAATTCACCGTTGCAACATCCGCCGTACAATTCGCTCGCTGGTGACCGGCGATCGCGTAGTCTGGCGCCCGGGTAAAGCGGCAGCTGAAGGCGTGAATGTCAAAGGTATCGTTGAAGCGGTACACGATCGTACCTCGGTACTGACACGACCCGACTTTTACGACGGGGTAAAGCCTATTGCCGCCAACATCGACCAGATCGTTATTGTCTCAGCCATCTTACCCGAGCTGTCACTCAATATTATCGACCGGTATCTGGTAGCCTGCGAAACGCTACACGTTGAACCGATTATCGTGCTGAATAAGATCGATCTGCTGGATGATGAAGGCATGGCCTTCGTTAACGAACAGATGGATATCTATCGCAACATTGGCTATCGGGTGTTGATGGTATCAAGCCGCACAAAAGACGGCCTGAAACCGCTTGAAGAAGCATTAACCGATCGCATCAGCATTTTTGCCGGTCAGTCGGGCGTAGGTAAATCCAGCCTGCTCAATAATCTCCTCGGCCTGCAGGAAGAGATCCTGACCAATGATGTCTCCGACAACTCCGGCCTTGGACAGCACACCACCACGGCCTCTCGCCTGTATCATTTCCCGCACGGCGGCGACGTTATTGACTCCCCTGGCGTGCGTGAGTTTGGACTGTGGCATCTGGAGCCGGAACAAATCACGCATGGCTTTGTCGAATTTCATGACTATCTGGGCCATTGCAAATACCGCGACTGCAAGCATGATACCGATCCAGGCTGCGCTATCCGTGAGGCTGTAGAAAAAGGGGCCATAGCCGAAACCCGGTTTGAAAATTATCACCGCATCCTGGAAAGCATGGCGCAGGTAAAAACGCGTAAAAACTTTTCTGATACAGACAACTGACAACTAAGCTAAGCATCGCTAGAATCGTCCCCCTTTTTTCAGGATCCGGCCCGTATGCCGGATCGGGAACAAATTATGGCCTGGAGGCTACCTTGTTAAACTCATTTAAGCTTTCGCTACAATACATTCTGCCGAAACTATGGCTCACTCGCCTGGCGGGTTGGGGTGCGAGCAAACGAGCGGGATGGTTGACCAAACTGGTTATCGATCTGTTCGTGAAATATTACAAGGTCGATATGAAAGAGGCGCAAAAGCCGGACACCGCCAGCTATCGCACCTTTAACGACTTCTTTGTTCGCCCGCTGCGCGACGATGCTCGCCCGATTAACACCGATCCAAACGTACTGGTCATGCCCGCTGACGGCGTGATCAACCAGTTAGGTAACATTGAAGAAGACAAACTGCTGCAGGCTAAAGGGCACAGCTATACCCTTGAAGCGCTGCTGGCTGGCAACTACCAGATGGCGGATAAATTCCGCAACGGTACGTTTGTAACCACTTACTTGTCTCCACGCGATTACCACCGTGTACACATGCCGTGTAACGGTATCCTGCGTGAAATGATGTACGTGCCGGGCGATCTCTTCTCTGTAAACATCCTGACTGCGCAAAACGTACCGAACCTGTTTGCCCGCAACGAACGTGTAATCTGTCTGTTTGATACCGAATTTGGCCCGATGGTGCAGATTCTGGTCGGCGCGACCATAGTCGGCAGCATTGAAACCACATGGGCTGGCACCATTACCCCACCACGAGAAGGCGTCATCAAGCGCTGGACCTGGCCGGAAGGCGAAAGCGAAGGGTCGGTGGCGCTGCTGAAAGGTCAGGAAATGGGCCGCTTTAAGCTCGGTTCCACCGTCATCAACCTGTTCGCACCTGGCAAAGTTAACCTGGTTGAGCAATTGCAGGATCTTTCCGTGACTAAAATCGGCCAGCCAATGGCCATCTCGACCGAGACTTTCGTGACGCCAGAGGCAGAACCGGCCCCGCTGGCGAAAGAAGAGATCGAAGCAGAACACGATGCCAGCCCGCTGGTTGACGACAAAAAAGACGAAAGTTAAACATAGGAATCGCTGCTGTGCGCCTGATTATCACTTTTCTGATGGCCTGGTGCCTCAGCCTGGGGGCGTACGCTGCGACGGCCCCCGATGCCAAACAACTCACCCAGGAACTGGAGCAAGCAAAGGCGGCAAAACCCGCTCAGCCAGAAACCGTTGAGGCGCTCCAGTCCGCGCTGAATGCCCTTGAGGAGCGTAAAGGCTCTCTCGAGCGCGCCCAGCAATACCAGCAAGTTATTGATAACTTCCCCAAGCTGTCCGCAACGTTACGCGCGCAGCTTAGCAACCTGCGTGATGAACCGCGCAATGTGCCAACCGGACTCACTACCGATGCGTTAAACCAGGAGATCCTCCAGGTTAGCAGCCAACTGCTGGAAAAGAGTCGTCAGGCCCAGCAGGAGCAGGATCGCGCCCGGGAAATCGCCGACTCGTTAAGCCAGCTTCCTCAACAGCAAACCGATGCCCGCCGCCAGCTCAATGAGCTTGAGCGACGCATTGGTACCGCCAACGGCAATTCCGCACAGAATCAGGCGATGCAGGCTGAATCCGCCAAACTTAAAGCCCAGGTCGATGAACTGGAGCTGGCGCAGCTTTCTGCCAATAACCGTCAGGAACTGGCGCGTATGCGCTCCGAACTGGCGGAAAAACAGAGTCAACAACTCGACACTTACCTGCAGGCTTTGCGCAATCAACTCAACAGTCAACGTCAGCGTGAAGCTGAGCGAGCGCTGGAAAGCACCGAACTGCTGGCGGAAAACAGCGCGGGACTGCCGGAAGGCATTGTCGACCAGTTCAAGGTGAACCGCGAGCTGTCTCAGGCCTTAAACCAGCAAGCACAGCGTATGGACCTGGTCGCTTCGCAGCAGCGTCAGGCCGCCAGCCAAACGCTGCAGGTGCGTCAGGCATTGAATACGCTGCGAGAGCAGTCTCAGTGGCTTGGGGTTTCAAATATGCTGGGAGAAGCGCTGCGAGCGCAGGTATCCCGTCTGCCGGAAATGCCTAAACCTCAGCAGTTGGATACCGAAATGGCGCAGCTTCGCGTACACCGCATGCGCTATGAGGATCTCCTCAACAAACAGCCGCAGCTGCGTCAGATTCATCAGGCCGATGGACAACCGCTGACCGCTGAACAGAGCAGCATCCTCAACGCCCAGCTACGGACCCAGCGTGAGCTGCTGAACTCATTGTTACAGGGTGGCGATACGCTGATCCTTGAGCTGACCAAGCTCAAAGTTTCCAACAGCCAACTGGAAGATGCGCTAAAAGAGGTCAACGAAGCGACGCACCGCTACCTGTTCTGGACGTCAGACGTTAGCCCTATCTCCCTCTCCTGGCCTGTCGACATCGTTCAGGATCTGCGGCGTCTGATTTCATTAGATACGTTTAATCAGTTGGGCCAGGCCAGCATCATGATGCTGACCAGCAAAGAAACGCTGCTACCGCTGTTCGCGGCGTTGGTGCTGGTTGGCTTTAGCCTCTCTTCGCGCAAGCACTTCACCCGTTTCCTTGAACGCTCGTCCGCGCGGGTCGGGAAAGTCACCCAGGACCACTTCTGGCTGACAATACGCACGGTATTCTGGTCAATACTCGTCGCTTCGCCGTTGCCAGTACTGTGGGCAACGCTCGGTTACGGATTGCAGGAAGCCTGGCCTTATCCGTTGGCTGTCGCGATCGGCGATGGCGTTACCGCCACGGTGCCCATGCTGTGGGCGGTAATGATCTGCGCTACCTTTGCGCGTCCCAACGGTCTGTTTATTGCCCACTTTGGCTGGCCGCGGAACCGCGTCGCGAAAGCCATGCACTATTACCTGATGAGCATCGGGCTGATTGTCCCGTTGATCATGGCGGTGATTATGTTTGATAACCTCAATGACCGGGAATTCTCCGCCTCACTGGGGCGTCTGTGCTTTATTCTGATTTGCGGTGCGCTGGCTGTCGTAACCCTGAGCCTGAAACGCGCCGGGATACCGCTGTACCTCGATAAAGAGGGCAACAGCGATAACATGGTCAACAGCATGCTATGGAATTTGCTGATGGGTGCGCCGCTGATTGCTATTCTCGCCGCAGCGGTGGGCTATCTCGCTACGTCACAAGCCTTGCTGGCGCGTCTGGAAACGTCCGTAGCGATTTGGTTCTTATTGCTGGTGGTGTATCACGTTATCCGCCGTTGGATGCTAATTCAGCGCCGCCGCCTGGCGTTTGACCGCGCCAAGCATCGACGCGCTGAAATGCTGGCGCAGCGCGCGCGAGGCGAAGAAGAACCACCGCATTCCACCAGCCTTGAAGGCGCGATTGACGTTGATGAAAGCGAAGTGGATTTGGATGCTATCAGCGCACAATCGCTGCGCCTGGTGCGTTCTATCCTGATGCTTATCGCCCTGCTCTCGGTCATTGTACTGTGGTCAGAAATTCATTCCGCTTTCGGCTTCCTGGAAAACATCTCGTTGTGGGATGTCACCTCCACGGTTCAGGGCGTGGAAAGCTTAGAACCGATAACGCTGGGCGCAGTGCTTATCGCGATTCTGGTGTTTATCATCACCACCCAGTTGGTGCGTAACCTACCCGCACTGCTGGAGCTGGCGCTGCTGCAACATCTTGATTTAACCCCCGGTACCGGTTATGCCATCACCACCATCACCAAGTATCTGCTGATGCTGATTGGCGGTCTGGTTGGCTTCTCGATGATCGGTATTGAATGGTCCAAACTGCAATGGCTGGTGGCGGCTCTCGGTGTTGGTCTGGGCTTTGGTTTGCAGGAGATCTTCGCCAACTTTATTTCCGGCCTGATAATCCTGTTTGAAAAACCAATCCGCATTGGCGACACGGTGACGATTCGCGATCTTACCGGTAGCGTGACGAAGATTAATACCCGTGCCACCACTATCAGCGACTGGGACCGCAAAGAGATCATCGTGCCCAACAAAGCCTTTATCACCGAACAGTTTATCAACTGGTCGTTATCCGATTCCGTTACCCGTGTGGTGTTAACCATCCCGGCACCGTCGGAGGCGAACAGCGAGGAGGTTACGCAGATCCTGCTGACTGCCGCGCAGCGCTGTTCTCTGGTTATCGATAATCCGGCACCTGAAGTCTTTCTGGTTGACCTGCAGCAGGGGATTCAAATCTTCGAACTGCGTATTTATGCCGCAGAGATGGGACATCGCATGCCGCTGCGCCATGAAATCCACCAGCTAATTCTGGCAGGCTTCCGCGAGCACGGTATTGATATGCCGTTCCCTCCGTTCCAGATGCGTCTGGAAAGCCTCGGCGGTAAGCAAACAGGGAGAACATTAAGTTCTGCAGGAAGAGGCAGTCGCCCGGCAGGGAGTTTGTAACGCACAATGCGGGCAAGAAATGCCGGATGGCGACCTGTGGGGTCTTATCCGGCCTACGAAGATGCTTCTTTGTAGGCCGGATTAGGCAGGTCGTTTATTCCACCGCCCACTCAGGTTCATTGGTCGTGCGGCGGCTGTAGTTCTGATAAATCGCCATCGCCAGCAGTGAGAAGAAGATCGGGCCGCCGGTCATCCACAGTGCGCTGTTCCAGTCCCCGGCTTCAATCACCGGCTGGATGATGGTGAACACGTTGGCAAACGTCACCACCAGCACGACCACACCCGTTGCCAGCAGCGTCGCTGCCCGGGTTTTAAAGACCACAAATGGTCTTTCCAGACCCGGACGGGCTTTAAAGAACGGAAACGCCAGCGCGAGGAACAGATACGGCAGCGTCATCGAGACGTTCGCCATCAGCGTCAGTTTGTTATAGAACGCTGAAGCCGTATCGCCACCAAACGAAACCAGCAGGATAAACAGGCTCACCAGCAGGCACTGCAACCACATTGCCGTCGTCGGCATCCCTACGGCATTCAGTTTGGTCATCGGCGCGGGCCACAACGCCTTCGGCGTGCCTTGAATAATCGCTTTCAGCGGTGAGTAGCTGAGGGTGAAAAAAGCACCGGTATAGGCAAGGAACATGGAAAGCCCGGTAATACGTGCAAACCATACGCCCATCACCATTGCGGCATCAGGGGAAAGATGTAGCGCATTACCCAACGTCATTCCGAGGCTTTTCATCAGGATATAGGTAATATTCCCGAGGTTAACTGAGCTATTACTTAATACCTGCTGCCAGTTGGTGCTAACGCCCCATAAAAAGATGGCCAGTGAATAACCAACAGAAATGACAATAGCGGCAAAGACAATGCCTTTTGCAAAGTTCTTTTCTGGTTTTTCTGTTTTATCAACCAGTCCCCCCACAGCTTCAATTCCGCCGTAAGCAAAAATGGCAAACACAACAAATGACAACATTGCCAGTCCGGACTGATATCCGGGATTAGGCGAAGTGATGAAATTAATATCCTGTGCAAAGTGGCCACCAGTTAATAACAAAATAGCGACACTCACTAACAACAGAACTAAATTAAGACACATTACGGCAATTCCACCTACAGCCGTAATACGCGCAATCTTATTAATACCCCGGGATGCCACGCAGGTCACCAGGATCATCCAACCGACGGCGAGCAACCCGACAACCTGCGTAGGCTCAAGCCCTGCAATACGCCAGTGCTGCGTCATGTCTGCGCCAAACAAGAAGGTTGAAAAAGGTACCCAGACTTTCGCCGCGGTGCTTACCATCCATATCACATAAGAAGAAAACCACATAAACGTGCCGATAAACGCATAACGCGGTCCAACGCTATTATTCATCCACGAATAGATTCCCCCCTCTTCTTTCCGATAGGCAGAACCCATTTCCGCCATCATTAAAGCAAATGGAATAAAGAATAATAATGCAGAAAATATATACCACGGTATTGCACTATACCCCATTAAATAGAACGCGGAGGGGCTATTAGCAAAACCGAAAACTGACGTAAATATCATGAGAATGAGACCTATCAGGCTCATCTTTTTTATTGTTTGGGTCATTAAACCATCCCTTACTCTGGCAAGCGTTTAACAAACGCCGCTCACCGGTTGGCACTGCTCTCTTTGCAGAGTTCAGCGATAAAAAAATCAACACAGAATTGATACCTAAACGATATCAAATATCCAGGTGTAAATTGTGGCTATTAGAGGGGAAATGAAAAAATATGCTACAAAGTGGCGATTAAGCCGCCACTTTGTATTGCAGAAGAGTAAGTTATGCGCGATCGACTGTAAATGCGATTACCTCGGCCAGGCTCTCTGCGCCCAGCGCGAGCATCACCAGACGGTCAACACCCAGCGCCACGCCTGAGCAATCCGGCATGCCCACTTTCAGCGCTTCCAGCAGGTTGGTATCGATAGGTTGCTGCGGCAGGCCACGTGCGGCGCGTTTGCGGTTATCCTGTTCAAATCGCTGCTGCTGTTCGCGCGCGTCGGTCAATTCATGGAAACCATTCGCCAGCTCAATACCTTTGTAATAAACCTCGAAACGTTCAGCCACGCGGTGATCTTCGGTACTGATTTGCGCCAGTGATGCCTGGCTGGCCGGGAAATGATACACAAACGTCGGTTTGTCTTTACCAATATGCGGTTCAACGCCCATCGTAAACAGCAGTTGCAGTAAGGTATCCCGGTCTTCTTCGGTATCAGCGATATTGCTGAGATCCAATTTCGCCGCCGCTTCCCGCAGTTGGGTTTTATCCGCAGACAGCGGGTCAATCTCCAGATGGCGCTGAAAGGCCTGCTGGTAAGAAAGGCTTTCCGCAGGCGAACAGTCCAACACCTGCTGGAGCAAATCATCCACTTCATTCATCAGGCGATACATATCGTAATGCGGACGATACCACTCAAGCATGGTGAATTCAGGGTTGTGATGACGCCCCATCTCTTCATTACGGAAGCTGCGGCATAATTGATACACTGGGCCGCACCCTGCCACCAGCAGGCGCTTCATATGGTATTCAGGGCTGGTCATTAAATAGAGATTCATTCCCTGGGAGTGCCCAGGGCCGACGAAACGCGTTTCGAACGGGAACAGATGGATGTCCGTCACCGTTGCCTGACTCATACAAGGGGTCTCAACCTCAAGCACGCCACGATCGGCAAAAAAGCGGCGAATCTCCGCTATAATTGCTGCACGTTTCAACAGATTGGGGATGGACGCGCTCGGCTGCCAGGTTGCCGTTTCGCTCATGGTTGTTTCTCCGATTTAAGACAAGGGCACGAAGTCTACTCGTATCGCGCTAACGAGACAAATTTCGCGCACCAGTAATCAGCACTGGCAATTGGATAAAAAAGCGACACAGGGTGGTTTAGTAATTAAATTAATCAAATTCAATGATAATTCCCCCCTCTGATACGCTAAAAAAATCGAACACGTCAAATTTCCCGCACATCCCTAAGACTATACTATTGTACCTATAAAGGAGCAGTGGAAACGCGTTCATAACCTGTTTGAAGCCGATGAAGCATCTGATTCAGGCAGGGATGAAATAACAACAATCTGGAGGAATGTCGTGCAAACCTTTCAAGCCGATCTTGCCATTATAGGCGCCGGTGGCGCGGGATTACGTGCTGCAATTGCTGCCGCACAAGCAAATCCCAACGCTAAAATCGCACTGATCTCAAAAGTGTACCCAATGCGCAGCCATACCGTTGCTGCCGAAGGCGGCTCTGCTGCTGTCGCGCAGGATCATGACAGCTTTGACTACCATTTTCACGATACGGTAGCAGGCGGAGACTGGCTGTGTGAGCAGGATGTCGTGGATTACTTTGTCCACCACTGCCCAACTGAAATGACGCAACTGGAACAATGGGGCTGCCCATGGAGCCGTCGTGAAGACGGTAGCGTCAACGTACGTCGCTTCGGCGGCATGAAAATCGAGCGTACCTGGTTTGCCGCGGATAAGACCGGCTTCCACATGCTGCATACGCTGTTCCAAACATCTTTGCAGTTCCCGCAGATTCAGCGCTTTGACGAACACTTCGTTCTGGATATCCTGGTTGACGATGGCCATGCTCGTGGTCTGGTTGCCATGAACATGATGGAAGGCACGCTGGTGCAAATCCGTGCTAACGCAGTCGTGATGGCAACGGGCGGCGCAGGTCGTGTTTACCGTTACAACACCAACGGCGGCATCGTAACCGGCGACGGTATGGGCATGGCGCTGAGCCACGGCGTTCCGCTGCGTGATATGGAATTCGTTCAGTATCACCCAACAGGTCTGCCAGGCTCCGGTATCCTGATGACTGAAGGCTGCCGTGGTGAAGGCGGTATTCTGGTTAACAAAAACGGCTACCGTTATCTGCAAGACTACGGCATGGGTCCGGAAACCCCGCTGGGCGAGCCAAAAAACAAATACATGGAACTCGGTCCGCGCGACAAAGTTTCTCAGGCGTTCTGGCACGAATGGCGCAAAGGCAACACCATTTCCACTCCGCGTGGCGATGTGGTTCACCTCGACCTGCGTCACCTCGGCGAGAAAAAACTGCTCGAACGTTTACCGTTCATCTGCGAACTGGCGAAAGCTTACGTGGGTGTCGATCCGGTTAAAGAGCCGATCCCGGTACGTCCGACCGCGCACTACACCATGGGCGGTATCGAAACCGATCAGCACTGTGAAACCCGCATTAAAGGTCTGTTCGCTGTCGGCGAATGTTCCTCTGTTGGTCTGCATGGCGCTAACCGTCTGGGCTCTAACTCCCTGGCTGAACTGGTGGTCTTCGGTCGTATGGCTGGTGAGCAGGCTGCAGAACGCGCTGCAACGGCTGGCGCTGCAAACAGTGCCGCTCTTGATGCACAGGTTGCTGGCGTTGAAAAACGTCTGAAAGATCTGGTTAACCAGGAAGGTAACGAAAACTGGTCTAAGATCCGTGACGAAATGGGCCTGTCCATGGAAGAAGGTTGCGGTATCTACCGTACGCCGGAACTCATGCAGAAAACCGTTGATAAGCTGGCGGAACTGCAGGAACGCTTCAAGCGCGTACGTATCACTGATACCTCCAGCGTCTTCAACACCGACCTGCTGTATACCATCGAACTGGGTCACGGTCTGAACGTTGCTGAATGTATGGCGCACTCCGCTCTGGCACGTAAAGAATCCCGCGGCGCGCATCAGCGTCTGGATGAAGGCTGCACCGAGCGTGACGATGTGAACTTCCTCAAACACACCCTCGCCTTCCGCGATGCTGACGGCACGACTCGCCTGGAATACAGCGACGTGAAAATCACCACTCTGCCACCGGCTAAACGTGTTTACGGTGGCGAAGCGGAAGCAGCCGATAAGAAGGAGAAGGCGAATGGCTGAGATGAAAAACCTGAAAGTTGAGGTGGTGCGCTATAACCCGGAAACCGATACCGCGCCGCACAGTGCTTTCTACGAAGTTCCTTATGATGAAACCACGTCACTGCTGGATGCGCTGGGCTACATCAAGGATAACCTGGCACCGGACCTGAGCTACCGCTGGTCCTGCCGTATGGCGATCTGCGGCTCCTGCGGCATGATGGTCAACAATGTACCGAAACTGGCGTGCAAAACCTTCCTGCGTGATTACACCAACGGCATGAAGGTTGAAGCGCTGGGCAACTTCCCGATTGAGCGCGATCTGGTCGTCGACATGACGCACTTTATCGAAAGCCTGGAAGCGATCAAACCGTACATTATCGGTAACCCGCGTACACCGGATCAGGGTCCAAACACCCAGACTCCGGCGCAGATGGCGAAGTATCATCAGTTCTCCGGTTGCATCAACTGTGGTCTGTGCTATGCCGCGTGTCCGCAGTTCGGCCTGAACCCTGAGTTCATTGGACCGGCTGCGATTACGCTGGCGCATCGTTACAACGAAGATAGCCGCGACCACGGTAAGAAGGAGCGTATGGCTCAGTTGAACAGCCCGAACGGCGTCTGGACCTGTACTTTCGTGGGCTACTGCTCCGAAGTCTGCCCGAAACACGTCGATCCGGCTGCGGCCATTCAGCAGGGTAAAGTTGAAAGTTCAAAAGACTTTCTTATCGCTACCCTGAAACCACGCTAAGGAGTGCACGATGACGACTAAACGTAAAGCCTATGTGCGGCCAATGACGTCCACCTGGTGGAAAAAGCTGCCATTTTATCGTTTTTACATGCTGCGTGAAGGCACGGCGGTTCCGGCAGTCTGGTTCAGCATTGAACTGATTATCGGCCTGTTTGCACTCAAGCATGGTGCAGAGTCCTGGATGGGCTTTGTCGCCTTTTTGCAAAACCCGGTGGTGGTAATCCTTAACATTATCGCCCTGGCAGCAGCGCTGCTGCATACCAAAACCTGGTTTGAGCTGGCGCCAAAAGCTGCCAACATCATCGTAAAAGACGAAAAAATGGGGCCAGAGCCGATCATCAAAGGTCTCTGGGCAGTTACTGTGGTTGCGACAGTAGTCATACTGTTTGTTGCCCTGTTCTGGTAAGGAGTCCGGAATGATTAATCCAAATCCAAAACGCTCTGACGAACCCGTATTCTGGGGCCTGTTTGGTGCAGGCGGTATGTGGAGCGCAATCATTGCGCCGGTAATGATCCTGCTGGTAGGCATTATGCTGCCGCTGGGCTTTGTTCCTGATGCTTTCAGCTATGAACGCGTACTGGCATTCGCTCAGAGCTTCATCGGACGTGCGTTTCTGTTCCTGATGATCGTTCTGCCGCTGTGGTGTGGTTTACACCGTATGCACCACGCGATGCATGACCTGAAAATCCACGTGCCTGCTGGCAAATGGGTATTCTACGGACTGGCAGCAATCCTGACCGTTGTAACGGCTATTGGTATTCTGACCATCTAAGTACATGCGTTAATAAAAAGGCCCGCCATTGGCGGGCCTTTTTATTTGTGCAGCACTCCTGTCAACCAACGGGAAAATTCACGCATCGCGGGTGTCTCCGGACGCGATTGCAAACGCGTTATCCAGTAACTTCCCAAATCAATCTGCGTTAAAAACGGTTGAACGATTCGTTCCCTACTGAGTAAATGCGTGAACATTCTGACTGGCGCAATTGCCACACCGATCCCCGCCTGCGCGGCTTCCAGCATGGTGACGGACGAATCAAACACCACCACGTTGTGCGTCGGTGACGGAGGCGCCTCTCCGGCGGCCTGCATCCAAAGCGTCCATTCATCCCGCCGATACGATCGTAATAACGGAAATTTCAGGATGTCCGCAGGCGTTTGAATCTGCGAAGCCAATGTTGGCGAACACAGTGGAGACATCAGCGCGCTACATAAATATTGCGCGTCGGTATCGTGCCAAGCTCCCCCTCCGTAGCGAATGGTATAATCCAGCCCTTCGGCAGCGGGATCCACGCGGTTATTATGGGTAGAAATATGCAAATCAACATGCGGGTAACTGCGCTTAAAATCGCCCAGTAGAGGAAACAGACACCCAACCGCAAAGGTCCCCACCACGCCAATTTTAAGTTTTTCCTGGGTCTGTTTGGTAGCAAAACGATCCAGCATCCCCGCCATACGATCGAAAGAGTCATTAAGTACAGGTAACAGACTTTCCCCTTCAGTCGTCAACATTAATCCACGAGAACCGCGCACAAAAAGCTGACAATTTAGCTGCTGCTCCAGCGCTTTTACATGCTGACTGATGGCAGAATGCGTCACGTTGAGCTCAATCGAGGCGCGGGTAAAACTGAGATGTCTGGCGGCGGCTTCAAAAGCCCGCAGCGAGTTAAGAGGGATATAGCTACGCGTCATCATCCGGCCTGTTAGAAAAACTTATATCTGCTGCTAAATTTAACCGTTTGTCAACACGGTGCAAATCAAACACACTGATTGCGTCTGACGGGCCCGGACACCTTTTTGCTTTTAATTACGGAACTGATTTCATGATGAAAAAATCGTTATGCTGCGCTCTGCTGCTGACAGCCTCTTTCTCCACATTTGCTGCCGCAAAAACAGAACAACAGATTGCCGATATCGTTAATCGCACCATCACCCCGTTGATGCAGGAGCAGGCTATTCCGGGTATGGCCGTTGCCGTTATCTACCAGGGAAAACCCTATTATTTCACCTGGGGTAAAGCCGATATCGCCAATAACCACCCAGTCACGCAGCAAACGCTGTTTGAGCTAGGATCGGTTAGTAAGACGTTTAACGGCGTGTTGGGCGGCGATGCTATCGCCCGCGGCGAAATTAAGCTCAGCGATCCGGTCACGAAATACTGGCCAGAACTGACAGGCAAACAGTGGCAGGGTATCTGCCTGCTACACTTAGCCACCTATACGGCAGGCGGCCTACCGCTGCAGATCCCCGATGACGTTACGGATAAAGCCGCATTACTGCATTTTTATCAAAACTGGCAGCCGCAATGGACTCCGGGCGCTAAGCGACTTTACGCTAACTCCAGCATTGGTCTGTTTGGCGCGCTGGCGGTGAAACCCTCAGGAATGAGTTACGAAGAGGCAATGACCAGACGCGTCCTGCAACCATTAAAACTGGCGCATACCTGGATTACGGTTCCGCAGAACGAACAAAAAGATTATGCCTGGGGCTATCGCGAAGGGAAGCCCGTACACGTTTCTCCGGGACAACTTGACGCCGAAGCCTATGGCGTGAAATCCAGCGTTATTGATATGGCCCGCTGGGTTCAGGCCAACATGGATGCCAGCCACGTTCAGGAGAAAACGCTCCAGCAGGGCATTGCGCTCGCGCAGTCTCGCTACTGGCGTATTGGCGATATGTACCAGGGATTAGGCTGGGAGATGCTGAACTGGCCGCTGAAAGCTGATTCGATCATCAACGGCAGCGACAGCAAAGTGGCATTGGCAGCGCTTCCCGCCGTTGAGGTAAACCCGCCCGCCCCCGCAGTGAAAGCCTCATGGGTGCATAAAACGGGCTCCACTGGTGGATTTGGCAGCTACGTAGCCTTCGTTCCAGAAAAAAACCTTGGCATCGTGATGCTGGCAAACAAAAGCTATCCTAACCCTGTCCGTGTCGAGGCGGCCTGGCGCATTCTTGAAAAGCTGCAATAACTGACGATGAGGCCCAGGATATTGGGCCTCCTTTCTTTCTCTTTTTTTCCTGTTGTCATCTACACTTAACAAAAATACAGCAAGGAAAATCCCATGCGCATTTTGCCCGTCGTTGCTGCAGTTACGGCTGCATTCCTGGTTGTCGCGTGCAGCTCCCCGACACCGCCGAAAGGCGTTACCGTGGTAAATAACTTTGATGCCAAACGCTATCTGGGAACCTGGTATGAAATTGCGCGCTTCGACCATCGTTTCGAGCGCGGGTTGGATAAAGTGACCGCAACGTACAGCTTGCGCGACGACGGCGGCATCAACGTTATTAATAAGGGCTATAACCCTGACAGGGAGATGTGGCAGAAAACGGAAGGGAAAGCCTATTTCACCGGCGACCCAAGCAGAGCCGCGCTTAAGGTTTCGTTCTTCGGCCCCTTCTATGGCGGGTATAACGTAATTGCACTCGACAGGGAATATCGTCACGCGCTGGTTTGTGGTCCGGATCGCGACTACCTGTGGATCCTTTCACGGACCCCTACTATTTCAGATGAAATGAAACAGCAAATGTTAGCCATCGCGACCCGGGAAGGGTTTGAGGTGAATAAACTGATTTGGGTGAAACAGCCCGGCGCTTAGTGAGTGCTCAGCTTCAGACCAATAATGCCAGCAACGATCAGCCCAAGGCTCAGCAAACGTGCCGGGCTGGCAGACTCACCCAGCAGCAAAATTCCTGTAATGGCCGCCCCAACAGCGCCAATACCGGTCCAGACCGCATAAGCGGTTCCTACAGGCAACGTGCGCATTGCCCAGGAGAGCATGGCGATACTGACGATCATCGCCGCAATAGTGATAATGCTTGGCGTAAGACGCGTAAAACCGTGGGTGTATTTCAGGCCAATCGCCCAGACGACTTCGAGCAAACCTGCAATTAATAAAACGATCCAGGACATATCAGGCTCCAGAACAATGGGGCCGTCCCCGGTGAAAGAAGCGTTTGCAGGTCGTCCTGCAAAGCTGATGTGTGAAATGGCATTTTTGCCCGGAAGAAAATGAATTTCAACCTTTTTATTCACTGTCTGCTAAAAGCAAGAATTAAGCATAATTAGCGGCGTAGTTCCCGCATTTGGCACTCATCGGAGTTCTCTATGATGAAGGGCTTTCTGAAACCAGAAAGTCGATTGCCCCTCTTCTGAATGCGAAACGTTTATGCTTAAAATTTTAGTGATTGACCGGTGCCACTTTACCCGCACAGGGATAGAGGCCTTGCTTAATCATTCTGGCAGGTTCAGCTCCTCATTTCTGGTATCAGGAATCAATAATCTCCTGTTAGCAAAAGAGCATATTTTGCAATGGAAACCGCATCTGGTGATCGCGGATTTATACAGTTTTATTAGCGAGACGCACTCCAGTCCGCCAATTAAACCTTTTTTTATGAGTTGTGGCGTCATCCCACTAATTTTACTGCAATCAGCAGACAGACAGCATGCACCCATCGTGCCCTCTCAATCCGTAGCCCATTCGGTCTTGACCAAGCACACCACGCTGAACACACTCTCCCACACAATTCAGGAAGCGCTTCAGGTTCGCCCCGCATTAGAAATAGCCAAAAATGCCACGCCTTTGCTTACGCCGCAGGAGGAGAAAGTATTATCAATGTGGATGGATGGTGTGAGTAACAATGCCATTGCCGCCGCGCTCAGCATTCATGGCAAAACGGTCTACACCTATAAGCGGAATATCCGTATGAAACTGCACCTGGGGAACCGCTTCTCGCCGTTCCTTTCACTCCCAGGGAAGGGTGATTAACGGTACGACACAACGTCGTACCGTTCTTCATTATTGCTGAGCTTTTGTCGCTGCACCAGAAATGGCGCTACCGCCTTCAGAAATATCCTGTCCTACGCCTCGTGTGGTATTACACGCGGTTAAAACGGAAGAAAGTACCAACACAGAAAAGATCGCAGCAATTGTCTTCTTAACCATAACGTCTTCCTTTTCTAGCCAATATTGTTTGTGTATAGCTACTTAATAATAGACAAGATCCGGGAGTGTGATGGATAAACAACCGTTTTTAAGACTATATGAAAGGATTAGCTGGCGGCGTGAGAAATTGAATTGCCAAGATGTTTGATGTCTTCACCGAAGCCGCGCGCGGTATTGCATCCCGTCAGGAGGGTGCTGGTGAAAAGGAGTAGCATTACAAGACCGAGAAGACGTTTCATCATTCCTGCCCTGGAAAAAGTATGGCGCAGCAACCTGCGCCATAAGATCAAATGGAAGACTTATTTTACGCGAGAAACGTATTCGCCGGAGCGGGTATCCACTTTGATCACTTCGCCGATCTGTACGAACAGCGGAACTTTAACGACTGCGCCGGTAGACAGGGTAGCCGGTTTGCCGCCAGTACCAGCGGTATCACCTTTCAGACCTGGGTCGGTTTCAACAACTTCCAGCTCAACGAAGTTCGGCGGAGTTACGGAGATCGGCTGACCGTTCCACAGGGTCACGATGCATTCAGCCTGGTCCAGCAGCCATTTGGCGTTATCGCCTACCGCTTTCTCGTCTGCAGCCAACTGTTCGAAAGTGGTGTTATTCATAAAGTGCCAGAACTCACCGTCGCTATACAGGAAGGTCAGGTTCATGTCGGCTACGTCTGCGCCTTCAGCGGAGTCAGTAGACTTGAAGGTTTTCTCTACGCGAGTACCGGTCAGCAGGCGACGCAGCTTAACGCGCGCAAACGCCTGGCCTTTACCTGGTTTAACGAATTCGCTGGCTTCAACCGCATAAGGTTCGCCGTCCAACATGATTTTAAGACCAGCACGAAAATCGTTGCTATAGTACGTTGCCATAAGGCCCTCTGAAAATTGTTAACTGGTAGCTAAGCCACAAAATGGCGCATATTGTAACCCTAAATACCCCATCCAGAGAAGATTGGTTATCGCAACTTGCCGATGTTGTGACCGATCCCGATGAACTTCTGCATCTTTTGAACATAGATGCAGATGAAAAACTGTTGGCCGGACGCGACGCGAGACGGCTTTTCGCCCTGCGCGTGCCGCGTGCGTTTATTGCCCGCATGGAGAAAGGCAACCCGGACGATCCGCTTTTACGTCAGGTGCTGACTGCCCAGGAAGAGTTTGTGGCCGCGCCAGGCTACTCAACCGACCCACTGGAAGAACAGCACAGCGTGGTTCCCGGTCTGCTGCATAAATATCGCAATCGGGCACTGCTGCTGGTTAAAGGCGGTTGCGCGGTAAATTGTCGCTATTGCTTCCGCCGACACTTCCCATACGCCGAAAACCAAGGCAATAAGCGCAACTGGCAGGTCGCCCTCGACTACATTAACGCGCACCCTGAGCTGGATGAAATCATCTTCTCCGGTGGCGATCCGTTAATGGCCAAGGACCACGAACTGGACTGGTTGCTCACGCAACTGGAAGCTATCCCGCACATTAAGCGTCTGCGTATTCACAGCCGTTTGCCAATAGTGATCCCGGCGCGCATTACAGAAGGACTGGTCGAGCGTTTTGCGCACTCCTCCTTGCAGATTCTGCTGGTCAATCACATTAACCATGCCAATGAAATTGATGAGACGTTTCGCCAGGCGATGAGCAGTCTGCGCGCCGCGGGCGTTACGTTACTCAACCAAAGCGTATTGCTGCGTGACGTAAACGATAACGCACAAACCCTGGCTAACCTTAGCAACGCACTGTTTGATGCCAGTGTGATGCCCTATTACCTGCACGTGCTGGATAAAGTGCAGGGTGCCGCACACTTTATGGTCAGCGACGATGAAGCGCGTCGCATTATGCGTGAGCTTCTGACGCTAGTTTCCGGCTATATGGTCCCCAAACTGGCGCGTGAAATTGGTGGAGAGCCAAGTAAAACACCGCTGGATCTGCAGTTACGCCAACAATAGCCATTACTGAGTGTCCGATTCCGGACACTCACCACGATTAATTATTATTTAAATCTCCACAAGTGGAGCCTCGCTTTTAATCTGTGCTATTTTAATTAGCGCAGTTCAATCATTCATTCGTAAACATTATCAATAGTTTCAAATGCAGAATATTAATAAATATATGGTTAAGGAGAACCTTTTATGGCTATAAGTATTAAGGGCATTAATACTGGCATTATTCGCCAAAAGAATGAATTTGTTGCCATGGCATTAAAAATAAAAGAACCAAGAAACAAAGAATCTCTCTTTTTTCTCTCTCCACTTGGACTTAGAGACCTGCTTATCGCGCTGGAGAGCCGGCTGTTCGCCATTTCTCAGCTAAACAAAGACGAGCGTATGCAATATGAAAAGACATGCGATAAAGCCAGCAAAAAAATGCACGAGAATATTCCGTCAATTCAGGAAGATGAACTAAAAAATGCGGATATTAACCGTCGCATAAATTCGCTGATGTTAGTGGATGACAAAGGCGAGAATTTAACATTTTCTCTGACGTTACATGACGGACAAACATGCGAATTACTGGTTAATGAATTACAGATTCAGGTGTTGGCGCATGCAATTATTCACGCAATAAATAATGCTGGCATGAGAGAACTCGCGCTACGAATAACATCGCTGCTGGATTTCCTGCCGCTGTACGATGTTGATTGTCAGCAAAACGACAATCTGGAATACGACTCTTATACACAACCCGAATGGAAACATAACCTGTTTAATCATTATCTGGCGATTATTTACCGCTATAAAGATGATAAAGGAAAAGCCCAGTTCTGTGGTTCGGTAGTGAAAACTCGCGCCCTTTCCGGTAGCAAAGAAGCCGAAGCCATTACTCGCCGCCTTCTCGACTTCAGCCCGCGGCTGAAAAAACTTGCCGGTGTACCGTGCCAGGTGTTTGTCAGAACGTTGACGGGTGATAAGGCGCAAAAGCTCAATCAGGATCAGTGCCTGCGCGCACTGCATCATTTACGCGTTCAGTCTGCGCATAAAACTCAGAATGCCTGATGGCGCTGCGCTTATCAGGCCTACGATTGCATGAGCCTGTCCAGGCCACTTTATTACACAAAATCATTCAATCTGCATCGCGGCGGCAAGCGAAGAAATCCCCAGGAGCATAGATAACTATGTGACTGGGGTTTCATAGCGCAGTCAACAAAGAGGCAGCTTGAAGGATGAAGTGTAATCAGTTAGGGCACTTATAAACCTGACCAATCATCTCACTGGCGGTAGGAACAAAGCTGGACAGCATTCCCTGCGATGGGCTGCTGACGCCATAAATCACGTTACCGCCCATTGCCGCAGCCTGGTTACGCAGATCGTTTGCTGCGCCACGCATTGAGCCGCCCTCTTCGCCGTGCTGGCCTGAAAGCCAGTTGCTTTGCTTACCGGTTGCGGTGCCTATCAATTGGCACTCTGCACCAGGCTTGTCTTCAACAAAACGTACGCTTTGCCCGGCAGAACTCAGTTCGTTGCTGGAGCTACAACCCGCCATCAGTAGCGCGGCACCAACGATCCCTGCTAAATATTTCACGTGCATGTCATTCCCCATAATCAATTAGTTGGACGTTTTGTCCGTAGCTGAATCATATACTAAAAAGATGACCAAAAGAAAAACCCCCGGACATTTCTGCCCGAGGGTTTCTCAATTCTGGGAGATGAGCACCCAAATCATTCTGGTTGCAGGAAGGCGGCCAGTTTGTTAATCCCCAGGAGCTTACTCAAGTAAGTGACTGGGGTTAGCAAACGCAGCCAACGCATCTGCGGCCTGAAGGATGCAGGGTGTGGGCAATTACATCATGCCGCCCATACCACCCATGCCACCCATACCGGCAGCGCCTAAGTCAGGCGCATCGCCTTTCGGCAGGTCGGTAACCATGCACTCGGTGGTGATCATCAGACCCGCAACAGAAGCCGCGTACTGCAGAGCAGAACGAGTTACTTTGGTTGGATCCAGGATACCCATGTCGATCATGTTGCCGTATTCTTCAGTTGCAGCGTTGTAACCGTAGTTACCGTCACCAGCTTTCACGGTGTTAGCCACTACAGACGGCTCTTCGCCGCAGTTCAGTACGATTTGACGCAGTGGGGATTCCATTGCGCGCAGCGCAACTTTGATACCTACATTCTGGTCTTCGTTCTGACCTTTCAGGCCGGCAATTTTAGACGCTACGCGAATCAGCGCAACACCACCACCAGCAACCACGCCTTCTTCTACCGCAGCACGGGTAGCGTGCAGGGCATCTTCAACGCGGGCTTTCTTCTCTTTCATTTCAACTTCAGTCGCAGCACCAACTTTGATAACCGCAACGCCGCCTGCCAGTTTCGCTACGCGCTCCTGCAGTTTTTCACGGTCATAGTCGGAAGTTGCTTCTTCGATCTGCTGACGAATCTGAGTCACGCGACCCTGGATTGCAGCTTCGTCGCCCACGCCATCAATGATGGTGGTGGTATCTTTGTTGATAACAACGCGTTTCGCCTGACCCAGATCTTCCAGAGTTGCTTTTTCCAGCTCCATACCGATCTCTTCAGAGATAACGGTACCACCGGTCAGGGTAGCGATATCCTGCAGCATTGCTTTACGACGATCGCCGAAGCCAGGTGCTTTAACCGCAGCGACTTTCACGATACCGCGCATGGTGTTAACAACCAGAGTTGCCAGCGCTTCGCCTTCAACATCTTCAGCGATGATCAGCAGCGGTTTACCTGCTTTCGCTACAGCTTCCAGAACCGGCAGCATTTCGCGGATGTTGGAGATTTTCTTGTCAGCCAGCAGGATGAACGGGCTTTCCAGTTCTACTGCGCCAGTTTCCGGCTTGTTGATGAAGTAAGGAGACAGGTAGCCACGGTCGAACTGCATACCTTCAACCACGTCCAGTTCGTCCTGCAGACCAGTACCGTCTTCAACGGTGATCACGCCTTCTTTACCGACTTTGTCCATCGCTTCAGCGATCAGTTTACCTACGGTTTCGTCGGAGTTAGCGGAGATGGTACCAACCTGAGCAATAGCTTTAGAGTCGGAGCACGGTACGGACAATGCTTTCAGTTCTTCAACAGCAGCAGCGACAGCTTTGTCGATACCACGTTTCAGATCCATCGGGTTCATGCCCGCAGCAACGGCTTTCAGACCTTCAGTGATGATGGACTGAGCCAGTACGGTTGCGGTGGTGGTACCGTCACCTGCAGCGTCGTTCGCTTTAGAGGCAACTTCTTTCACCATCTGCGCACCCATGTTTTCGAACTTGTCTTCCAGTTCGATTTCACGTGCTACGGAAACACCATCTTTAGTGATGGTCGGTGCACCGAAAGATTTATCCAGAACTACGTTACGGCCTTTTGGACCGAGGGTAACTTTCACTGCATCTGCCAGTACGTTTACGCCGCGCAGCATTTTCACACGAGCGTCGTTACCGAATTTTACGTCTTTAGCTGCCATTTTATCTTTCCCTTAAATTCGTATGTTCAGTGTCGTTCGCGGATTAGGCTTCAACAATCGCCAGGATGTCGCTTTCAGACATGATCAACACTTCTTCATTGTCGATCTTCTCAGATTTAACACCGTAGCCATCGTTGAAAATAACGATATCGCCGACTTTCACGTCCAGCGGCTGTACGGTACCGTTGTCCAGGATGCGACCCTTACCGACAGCGATGATTTCGCCACGAGTTGATTTACCTGCTGCAGAACCAGTCAGTACGATGCCGCCAGCAGATTTGGATTCAACTTCTTTACGTTTGACGATCACACGATCATGTAACGGACGAATACTCATTGATAGCTCTCCTTTGAGAAAGTCTTTATCAGTTATGGGTGACGCCGGCCCGTAAACGGTTTCCCGGCTAGTGACCAGAGAGATGGGGATGGGGTTTTGTGCCTTCAAGGGGGCAAGCGAAAAAAATTTTTTATCAGCAGAAAATCCCGTCAAAACGCCGACGCACCTCACATTTCATAACGATTTCAGTCACGTCGTCATAAGCAAATCTGATTGTGATACCATCAAAAATCTGCGCTGTAGCCCGGTCAATGGGCATAACCGGATAACAACTTATGAGCGGACTGAAACAAGAGCTGGGACTGGCTCAGGGCGTTGGCCTGTTGTCGACATCATTGTTGGGTACAGGCGTTTTTGCCGTCCCCGCGCTGGCCGCACTGGTTGCGGGCAACAACAGCCTGTGGGCATGGCCGGCGCTGATTGTTTTGGTCTTTCCCGTAGCGATTGTCTTCGCCGTACTGGGTCGTCATTTTCCCAGCGCAGGCGGTGTGGCGCATTTTGTCGGCATGGCCTTTGGTTCGCGCCTGGAGCGCGTCACCGGATGGTTATTTTTGTCGGTCATTCCTGTCGGCTTGCCTGCGGCATTGCATATCGCCGCCGGATTCGGTCAGGCGATGTTTGGCTGGCATGACGAGCAGCTTTTGCTGGCTGAGCTCGGTACGTTGGCATTGGTTTGGTACATCGGCTCCCGCGGCGCAAGCTCCAGCGCGAATCTACAAACGGTCATTGCCGGGCTGATTGTTGCCCTGATTGTTGCTATCTGGTGGGCGGGCGATCTGACACCTGGCGAAATCCCCTTCCCTGCGATTACCGATATTGAGCTTCCAGGCCTGTTCGCCGCGTTGTCGGTCATGTTCTGGTGCTTTGTCGGCCTTGAAGCGTTTGCTCACCTGGCGTCTGAATTCAAAAATCCGGAGCGAGACTTCCCGCGCGCACTGATGATCGGCCTGCTGTTGGCGGGGTCTGTTTATTGGGCATGCACCGTTGTCGTTCTCCATTTTGGTGCTTACGGCGAGCAAATGGCGGCGGCGGCATCATTGCCTGAAATCGTCGTGCAGCTGTTTGGCGTACAGGCACTGTGGGTGGCCTGCATCATTGGTTATCTGGCCTGTTTTGCCAGCCTCAACATTTATATTCAAAGTTTCGCCCGGCTGGTCTGGTCGCAAGCCCAGTATAAGCCGGAGAGTTATCTGGCTCGTCTGTCCCCCCGCCACCTTCCTCGCAATGCGCTAAACGCCGTATTGGGCTGCTGCGTAGTCAGTACTCTGTGCATCTATATGCTGCAAATCAATCTCGATGCGTTAATCGTCTACGCCAACGGCATCTTTATTATGATTTATTTGCTGTGCATGTTGGCGGGTTGTCGATTACTAAAAGGGCATTATCGCGCGCTGGCGGTCATTGGCGGTCTGCTGTGTCTGTTGCTGCTGGCGATGGTCGGCTGGAAGAGTCTGTACGCGTTGATTATGCTGGCAGGGCTGTGGCTGTTTTTACCCCGCAGGCCGGAAAAGGCAACGTTGACGCCATCATCCGGCCGATAAACACTTTTGCCGGATGGCGCTAACGCTTATCCGGCCTACATACTGATGCTTAATCCCGACGATCGTCTTTATGTTCGATGCTGTCGCGCTTGTCATCCTTGCGCTGAAATTCACCATCAAAAGTCTCACCGCCACCCGTTCCGGCGCTAAAACCACCGCCAGGCATACGCGAAAAACGCAAATGTGGCAGCAGTTTCATCGTCAGATGTTTTTGCACCGGGGGTAATAAAAGAAGAAGACCGAGGAAATCGGTGAAAAAACCAGGCAGCACCAACAACAGGCCAGCGATAATCAATGATACGCTTTTGATCATTTCTGCAGCCGGACTTTCACCAGCCGCCATTTTTTGTTGCATCAGTAAAAAGTTCTTAAATCCCTGATTACGAACCAGAGACATACCGATAACCGACGTAAAAATAACCAAAATCAGCGTCATCAGGACGCCCATCACATGGGCAACCTGAATAAAAATAGATATCTCTATGTAAACATAGAGAAAAATGGCAAGCAATGGTATCCAGCGCAAAGGGATCTCCTGTTAATAACAGCCGTTTTGTTCAACTTCTGTTCGAAAAATTATGTTAATCGCATCGATTTGATATTGTGGTGGTTAGCAAAATTTCAAGTGCCTTGTACACTAATATTTGGGGTTAATCACAAAGGGGTGATCCATTTCACAGAATAATAAATAAGGGGTAAATTCCACGTTTTAAGTGATCCAGATTACGGTAGAAATCCTTAACCAGCATATGATCTCGGGTATCAGACCGATGCAGGGGATAATCGTCGGTCGAGAAACAATCGAAATCACATATATCCTGTGTGTTTAGTCAAATCATTGGCAGCTTGAAAAAGAAGGTTCACATGTTAAACAACATTCGTATCGAAGAAGACTTGTTGGGTACCAGGGAAGTTCCAGCGGACGCCTACTACGGTGTCCACACTCTGAGAGCGATTGAAAACTTCTACATTAGCAACAACAAAATCAGCGATATTCCTGAATTTGTTCGCGGTATGGTAATGGTTAAAAAGGCAGCGGCTATGGCCAACAAAGAGCTGCAAACCATTCCTAAGAGTGTGGCAAATGCCATCATCGCGGCGTGTGATGAAGTCCTGAATAACGGAAAATGCATGGATCAGTTCCCGGTAGACGTTTACCAGGGTGGTGCGGGTACCTCCGTCAACATGAACACCAACGAAGTTCTGGCCAATATCGGTCTGGAACTGATGGGTCACCAGAAAGGTGAATATCAGTACCTGAACCCGAACGACCACGTTAACAAATGTCAGTCTACCAACGACGCATACCCAACTGGCTTCCGTATCGCTGTATACGCATCCATCATCAAACTGGTTGATGCACTGAACCAGCTGCGCGAAGGCTTCGAGAAAAAAGCTGTTGAATTCCAGGACATCCTGAAAATGGGTCGTACCCAGCTGCAGGATGCTGTACCGATGACCCTCGGTCAGGAATTCCATGCTTTTAGCGTACTGTTGAAAGAAGAAGTGAAAAACATTAGCCGTACCGCTGAGCTGCTGCTGGAAGTTAACCTCGGCGCGACAGCAATCGGTACTGGTCTGAACACGCCGAAAGAGTACTCTCCGCTGGCAGTACAGAAACTGGCTGAAGTCACCGGCTTCGCCTGTGTTCCGGCAGAAGACCTGATTGAAGCAACTTCTGACTGTGGCGCATACGTTATGGTGCACGGCGCACTGAAACGTCTGGCTGTGAAGATGTCCAAAATCTGTAACGACCTGCGTTTGCTCTCCTCTGGTCCGCGTGCAGGTCTGAACGAGATCAACCTGCCGGAACTGCAGGCTGGTTCTTCTATCATGCCAGCTAAAGTGAACCCGGTTGTTCCGGAAGTCGTAAACCAGGTGTGCTTCAAAGTCATCGGTAACGACATCACTGTAACCATGGCATCTGAAGCTGGTCAGCTGCAGCTGAACGTAATGGAGCCGGTCATTGGTCAGGCAATGTTTGAATCCATTCACATTCTGAGCAACGCTTGCTACAACCTGCTGGAAAAATGCGTTAGTGGTATCACTGCTAACAAAGAAGTCTGTGAAGCGTTTGTATTCAACTCCATCGGCATCGTTACTTACCTCAACCCGTTCATTGGTCACCACAACGGCGACATCGTCGGTAAAATTTGTGCCGAAACCGGTAAGAGCGTACGTGAAGTTGTCCTGGAGCGCGGTCTGTTGACCGAGTCTGAACTGGACGATATCTTCTCTGCACAGAACCTGATGCACCCTGCTTATAAAGCAAAACGTTATACTGATGAAAGCGAACAGTAATCGTGTAGGGTAGTACCGGAGAAGGCACGTCATGATGACGTGCCTTTTTTCTTACTCGAAGTTACTTAAAAACAACAATTTAATATCAACTTGTTAAACAACAAGGAAGGCTAATATGATAGTTTTAGAACTTATCATCGTTTTGCTGGCAATCTTTTTAGGTGCCAGACTTGGGGGTATCGGTATTGGATTTGCAGGTGGGCTGGGTGTTCTGGTTCTCGCCGCTATCGGCGTAAAACCCGGTAATATCCCGTTCGATGTTATTTCCATCATCATGGCGGTTATCGCTGCCATTTCAGCTATGCAGATTGCAGGTGGTCTGGACTATCTGGTTCATCAAACTGAAAAACTGCTGCGTAAAAACCCGAAATACATCACGATCCTTGCACCTATCGTGACCTATTTCCTGACCATCTTCGCAGGTACCGGCAACATCTCTCTGGCAACGCTGCCAGTTATCGCCGAAGTTGCGAAAGAACAAGGGATCAAACCTTGCCGCCCGCTCTCTACTGCAGTGGTTTCTGCACAGATTGCGATTACGGCGTCTCCAATCTCCGCAGCCGTGGTTTACATGTCTTCCGTAATGGAAGGTCATGGCATCAGCTACATTCATCTGCTGTCCGTGGTCATTCCGTCCACCCTGCTGGCTGTTCTGGTCATGTCCTTCCTGGTAACTGCACTGTTCAACTCCAAACTGTCTGACGACCCGATTTATCGTAAGCGTCTGGAAGAAGGCCTGGTTGAACTGCGTGGTGAAAGACAAGTTGAAATCAAAGCTGGCGCAAAAACTTCTGTTTGGTTGTTCCTGCTGGGCGTGGTTTGTGTCGTCGTATATGCGATCGTCAACAGCCCAAGCCTCGGTCTGGTCGCTAAACCGCTGATGAACACCACCAACGCAATCCTGATCATCATGCTGAGCATCGCGACGCTGACCACGATCATCTGCCGCGTTGAAACTGACTCCATCCTGAACTCCAGCACTTTCAAAGCCGGTATGAGCGCCTGTATTTGTATCCTGGGTGTTGCATGGCTGGGTGATACCTTCGTATCTCACAACATTGACTGGATCAAAGATACTGCAGGTAGCGTAATTCAGGGTCATCCGTGGCTGCTGGCTGTCATCTTCTTCTTTGCTTCTGCACTGCTGTACTCTCAGGCTGCAACCGCTAAAGCACTGATGCCGATGGCTCTGGCTCTGAACGTTTCCCCACTGACTGCTGTTGCGTCTTTCGCCGCGGTTTCTGGCCTGTTCATTCTGCCAACCTACCCAACTCTGGTTGCGGCAGTTCAGATGGATGACACCGGTACAACTCGCATCGGTAAATTCGTCTTTAACCATCCGTTCTTCATCCCGGGTACTCTGGGTGTGGTTCTGGCTGTCTGCTTCGGCTTCTTGCTGGGCAGCTTCATGCTGTAAGTTTTTCCTGCAGGGTGCCTGGGCGCCCTGCAGTTCCTCCTCCCCACCCCGCTTTAACTAACATCCTTCCCTCGTCCGTTGTATAGTGACCATTCTTTTGCTGGTTACTCTGTTCTTTCGAGGTGTTTATGCTTGATGTAAAGAGTCAGGATATTTCCATCCCCGATACCGTTGTGGTGCTCTGTACCGCCCCGGATGAAGCAACCGCCCAGGATCTGGCCGCCAAAGTGCTGGCGGAAAAGCTGGCTGCCTGCGTGACCCTGCTACCCGGTGCGACCTCCCTCTACTATTGGGAAGGCAAACTGGAACAGGAATATGAAGTCCAGATGATTTTAAAAACCACCGTCACACACCAGCAAGCCCTTCTCGATTGCCTGAAGTCACATCATCCGTATCAAACGCCTGAACTTCTGGTTTTACCCGTCACTCACGGAGACTTTGATTACCGCTCATGGCTCAACGCATCCTTACGCTGATCCTGCTGCTGTGCAGCACATCTACCTTTGCCGGATTATTTGACGCGCCTGGCCGCTCGCAGTTTGTTCCTGCCGATCGGGCGTTTGTTTTTGATTTTCAGCAAAACCAACACGATCTGAACCTCACATGGCAGGTTAAAGATGGCTACTATCTGTATCGCAAACAGATAAACATTACGCCATCTCAGGCCGATATTGCTGAGGTAAAACTGCCGCCAGGCGTCTGGCATGAAGATGAGTTTTACGGCAAAAGTGAGATTTACCGTAAACAGCTGACTGTCCCGATCACGGTCAATCAGTCTAAGTCTGGCGCAACATTAACGATCACATACCAGGGCTGCGCCGACGCCGGATTTTGCTATCCGCCAGAAACAAAAACGGTGCCATTAAGTGAAGTGTCTGCCGGTTCTGCGGCGGCCCCTGCGCCAGCCCCAGCCACTGCAGATCCGCAAGAGAAACCGCAGCCCACGGCCCAACTCCCCTTCTCCGCGCTGTGGGCATTGCTGATCGGAATTGGTATCGCATTTACGCCTTGCGTACTGCCGATGTATCCGCTGATTTCCGGTATCGTACTGGGTGGCAAGCAACGCTTATCAACCGGACGGGCATTGCTGCTGACGTTTATCTACGTTCAAGGGATGGCGCTCACCTATACCGCGCTGGGTTTGGTTGTTGCAGCCGCCGGTTTGCAGTTCCAGGCCGCGCTTCAGCATCCCTACGTCCTGATTGGCCTTGCCGTCATCTTTACGCTGCTGGCTCTGTCAATGTTTGGCCTGTTCACGCTGCAACTGCCCTCATCGCTGCAAACGCGCCTCACGCTAATGAGTAACCGCCAGCAAGGCGGATCTCCCGGCAGCGTCTTTGCGATGGGGGCGATTGCTGGCCTCATCTGTTCTCCTTGCACAACGGCCCCGCTAAGCGCGATTTTGCTGTATATCGCTCAGAGCGGGAACATGTGGCTGGGAGGCGGCACACTGTATCTGTATGCGTTGGGGATGGGATTACCCCTGATGCTGATTACCGTATTTGGCAACCGCCTGCTGCCTAAAAGTGGCCCATGGATGGAACATGTCAAAACCGCTTTTGGCTTTGTCATTCTGGCGCTTCCCGTCTTCTTACTCGAACGTATCGTTGGCGACGAGTGGGGCGTTCGCTTATGGTCACTGCTAGCCGTCGCGTTCTTTGGCTGGGCGTTCATCACCAGCCTACAGGCAAAGCACGCCTGGATGCGTATCGTGCAGATTGTCCTGTTAGCCGCAGCACTGGTAAGCGTGCGTCCATTGCAAGACTGGGCGTTCGGCGCACCACATGCTCAAACCCAGGTACATCTTAACTTCACGCCGGTGGCATCGGTAGATGCGTTAAATCAAGCACTGGCGCAAGCTAAAGGCAGGCCAGTCATGCTGGATCTGTATGCCGACTGGTGTGTAGCCTGTAAGGAATTTGAAAAGTACACGTTCAGTAATCCGCAGGTTCAGCAAGCGCTAGGCAACACGGTGCTATTGCAGGCAGATGTGACAGCAAACAATGCCCTGGATGTCGCTCTCCTGAAACATCTACAGGTTTTAGGTTTGCCGACTATCTTGTTCTTTGATGCCGATGGGAAAGAGCACCCGGAAGCTCGGGTTACGGGCTTTATGGATGCCGCGACCTTCAGCGCACATTTGCGCGATCGCCAACCGTGAGCGACACTTGCAACAGGAAATACGGAGGAGAATACCGTGCAACGTGAAGATGTCCTGGGAGAAGCCCTGAAATTACTTGAGGTGCAAGGGATAGCCAATACCACGCTGGAAATGGTGGCCGAACGCATCGATTATCCTCTGGATGAACTGCAGCGCTTTTGGCCCGATAAAGAGGCCATTCTGTACGATGCGCTACGCTACCTCAGCCAGCGGGTGGATATCTGGCGGCGTCAGCTTTTGCTGGATGACACGCTGAGCGCTGAGCAGAAATTACTGGCGCGCTACACTGCGCTGTCCGAATGCGTGAGCAATAATCGCTATCCCGGCTGTCTGTTCATCGCCGCCTGTACGTTTTACCCCGATCCCGGGCATCCGATCCATCAGTTAGCCGATCAGCAAAAAAAGGCGGCACATGACTTCACCCATGAGCTGCTGACTACGCTGGAAGTTGACGACCCGGCAATGGTCGCCAAACAGATGGAACTGGTGCTGGAAGGCTGCCTGAGCCGCATGCTGGTTAATCGTAGCCATGCTGATGTCGAAACGGCACACCGCCTGGCTGAAGATATCCTGCGCTTTGCCCAGTGCCGAATGGGCGGTGCGCTGACCTAAGCGAGCATTACCTGTTTTCGTCGCCTCTGCCGGATAGATTTGTGCAAACTTCAGGCATAACCATGCAGATTGCCGCAATATTAAGCGGTTGAACAATGTTTCCAGAAATTTGATTGACTGACAGACGTGAATACGGTTTAATGCGCCCCGTTGCCCGGATAGCTCAGTCGGTAGAGCAGGGGATTGAAAATCCCCGTGTCCTTGGTTCGATTCCGAGTCCGGGCACCAAATTCATATCAACGGACCTCCACGGAGGTCCGTTTTTGCATTCTAAGCCCGCCAAAACCAACATTCCTACAATCCCTTAACTCCACCCAACTCAATCAACTTCAACCCGCATCAAGTCCCTTGCGAGGGTACAACTGAGGGTATAGTCTGATTCGATAAAATTTATACCCCTTTTTACTATCAGGAGATACCGCCAATGGCGCTCACTGACGCTAAAATCCGTGCCGCTAAACCGGATGAAAAACCTTATAAACTTGCCGACAGCGGCAACATGTTCTTGCTCGTTCACCCTAACGGCTCTCGCTACTGGCGGCTCCGCTATCGGTTTCTGGGCAAAGAGAAAACGCTCGCTCTGGGGGTCTATCCTGAAGTCTCGTTATCAGAAGCAAGGGAAAAACGCGATACGGCGAGAAAGCTGATAGCTGAGGGAACTGACCCATGCGAACAGAAAAGGATCAAAAAGTCGGTACCCGAAACAGCTCAGACATTTGAAGGCATCGCAAGACAGTGGCATAAGAGCAACAAAAAATGGTCAGCCTCACACAATGAGAGGATACTGAAAAGCCTCGAAACTCATGTTTTCCCCTTTATTGGTTCACGTGACATTACCACCCTCAGGACTCCCGATTTACTTGTTCCCGTTAAAGCAGCCGAAGCAAAGGAGATATATGAAATCGCAGCGCGCCTTCAGCAGCGTATCACTGCAATCATGCGCTATGCTGCACAGTCAGGCATTATCACCTATAACCCTGCCTTGGATATGGCTGGCGCGTTAACCACAGTGAAACGCCAGCACCGCCCTGCCCTCGCCTTAAATCGCATTTCAGAGCTTCTTGAACGACTGGATGCCTACAGAGGACAACCTCTCACCCGGCAGGCAACTAAACTCACCCTGCTTATCTTCATCCGTTCCAGCGAACTACGCTTTGCCAGGTGGTCTGAGATCGACTTCAAGAAAGCCATGTGGACCATTCCTCCTGAGCGGAAACCTATTGAAGGGGTCAAGTATTCCCATCGTGGCTCAAAAATGCGAACAGAGCATCTTGTGCCACTATCTACTCAGGCGGTGAATATACTGAAGCAGATCCACACTATCAGCGGAGAACATGAACTGATTTTCACCGGCGATCACAATCCATGGAAACCCATGAGTGAGAACACTGTAAATAACGCACTGCGTCTGATGGGCTATGATACAAAGGTCGATGTCTGTGGTCACGGCTTCCGGGCAATGGCCTGTAGTTCGTTGATTGAGTCAGGTCTTTGGTCCAGGGATGCGGTCGAACGTCAGATGAGCCATATGGAACGTAACACAGTGCGGGCTGCGTATATCCATAAAGCGGAACATCTGGATGAGCGAAAGCTGATGTTGCAGTGGTGGGCTGATTTTCTGGATGCTAACAGGGAACAGAGTGTCAGCCCTTTTGACTATGCAAAAATTAATAATCCTTTGAGAAGGTGACAGAACTCCAAACACACACATGCTCCTCCCTCACAGGGGAAGAGCACTCATTGATAAAATACTGGCGTACAATCCCGAAGATAATCAGGGAGCACGCTGATTGATAGGACCGGAATTGTTACGCTCATGGCGACCATGAGGGGCAGTCCATGTACTGATGGTGCATGTAGTTGAATTTTCACCTTACTGGTATGAACTTAGTCTTCTGTATTTTCTGAATGGAGAATACATTAAAGGTGCGATAGCTTTTCGCCACGGTTTTACCACAAAATCTTACACCGCGGAAATTTACATCCCTTTCCACTTGCTGTGCGGCATAATCTTTCTGGCGGACCCGATACCGCTGAAGATTATTATGTAACATACAACTCGTTATGGGGACAATATCCAGAAACATTGATGTTTGTAAACTGACTGTATAATCACTCATCTGTAATGCGTGAACTGGAAGAAATAATTAAATGTGTCGAAATGCTGATGCAGAAAGATGTTTTTGAATATGCGAAAGTATTTTAAGACAGAAGAAGAATCGACGAGCGACTTTCTGAGAAAATTG